>JBFXIU010000014.1:0-30520 GCA_050175615.1 Porticoccaceae bacterium
GAGGCCGGGCTCCGGCTGACAAAAACCCTTTGACCGCATATATAAAAAAGCAGCGGGATCCATCCACTGGTATCCCGCTGCCATGCAACAACTGCCCCAAATCCTCTCGCTGTGAACAGGCCGGACATCATTGCATCTTGCTCGCACCATTCCCTGGCACTCTTCCCCTTGCTAAAACTCGTTGACCTGATTCGCCTTCGCACCTTCCGCTTTTTCGCTTGTGGCGGTATTCGCCGAAGCGCCACCAAGAAATTTTGCTTTCGCCGCCGCCCTGGGTTTGGCGGAAACCAGCAGCTTTTCCAAGGCCGGTTTGTCGGCAGAAATCTGAAGATCTGTAAACGAGGCTTTGGGCATGGCGTCGCGAATGGCTGCCTCAACGGTTTTGTGCAGCCCGGACATTGCCTCGGATTGAGGTGGGAAATTGCTCACCAGAACAGCAATCACAAAAGAAGCCGCCATCGCCGCTGTGGCAAAACCCAGATAGCGTCGGCGCCGACCGCGAACCTCTGCCTGATTCAAACAGGCTTCTACCGCTGGCCAGGCGGAACAGGGCGGCGACAGCGCCGCCAGCTCGGCAAGAGCTCGATCCATACACTTATCACTGCTGGTCATCACAAATATCACCTTGAATACTGTCTTTAACTAGGCCGTCCTGATGCTTATCCGTGCGCCCCGACGCCGCAACCCCGCTCTGCCACCACTGGCGAACCTGGCGCCGGGCTCGCATCAGCTGGGTTTTGGAGTAACTTTCCGAGTAACCCAGCATGCTGGCAATTTCCTGATGGGTATAGCCCTCAACCCCGTAGAGCCACAGCACCACCCGGCGTTCCGGCGCCAGCCGGGAAAAGGCGGCGGCAATATCCCTGGCCATTTCAGCGTTGCTGCTGTCGCCTGTGGCGTGGTCATCCACCAACACTTCGACATTGTCGATACGATGACTGTTGCGACGCAGGTTCATTAGCGCCGCATTGATGAACACTTTTCGCGCCCATCCCCAGAACGGCGCCTCAAAGCGGTACTGGCCAATATTCTCCACCAGACTGAGCATGGCGTCCTGAAGAATATCCCGAGCCTGCTGGGGACACTGGCAGAAACGGTAGGCCAGGGTGTACACCGGCTTTTCAAAGGCCACGTAAATTTCAAACAAGGCATCCCTGTCACCTGCCTGGGCTCGCCGGACAAGCTGCTCATCGATCTCCACCGCAAAAGCGCTTTTCATAATCCTATAGATGCACCAGGGTTAAAAAACGTCACAAAATTTTGTCATTATTTTTTTATGTTTGCTCATGTCCGCGCTATCCTCAATTCTTGGTGGTTTTTCTTGCTTGCCTTTGGGATCTGATGACAGCGCCGCCGATTTCTGTACTCAACAGAGCGCAGATAGTTTTGCCGCAGTCTGCTAGAATTCCCCACAGTTTTGTCTTTACAGGCAGATTCAACCATCCAAAATCAACCGGGTTAACACAAGTTCATTATGGCTCAATACGTCTATACCATGAATCGGGTGGGCAAAATTGTTCCCCCCAAGCGGGAAATTCTCAAGAATATCTCCCTGTCCTTTTTTCCCGGCGCCAAAATTGGTGTCCTCGGTCTCAACGGCGCCGGCAAGTCTACACTGTTGAAAATCATGGCAGGTATCGACACCGACATTCAGGGCGAAGCCCGCCCCATGCCGGGCATTAAAATCGGCTATCTGCCCCAGGAACCCCAGCTCGATCCCGACAAGGATGTGCGCGGCAATGTCGAAGACGGGGTGCGCGAAGCGGTTGACGCCCTCAAAGGTTTGGATGAGGTGTTTGCCGCCTACGCCGAGCCGGATGCCGACTTCGACAAGCTCGCCAAAAAGCAGGAAGAGTTCGAGAATATTATTCAGGCCTGGGATGCCCACAATCTCAACAATCAGCTCGAAGTGGCCGCCGACGCCCTGCGCCTGCCGCCCTGGGACGCGGATGTGACCAAACTGTCCGGCGGTGAGCGCCGCCGCGTGGCGCTGTGCCGCCTGCTGCTGTCAAAGCCCGACATGATTCTGCTGGACGAACCCACCAACCACCTGGATGCGGAATCCGTGTTCTGGCTGGAAAAATTCCTTGAGGAATTTCCCGGCACCGTGGTGGCGGTGACCCACGACCGCTACTTCCTCGACAATGTCGCCGGCTGGATTCTCGAACTCGACCGCGGCCATGGCATTCCCTACGAAGGCAACTACTCCACCTGGCTGGAAACCAAAGAGAAGCGCCTGGAGCAGGAAGCCCGGGAACAGCAGTCCCATATCAAAGCCATGAAGGAAGAGCTGGAATGGGTGCGCCAGAACCCCAAAGGCCGCCAGGCCAAGAGCAAAGCCCGCCTCGCCCGTTTTGAAGAGATGCAATCCCGGGAATTCCAGGAGCGCAACGAAACCAACGAAATCTATATTCCCCCCGGCGAGCGCCTCGGCGACAAGGTCATTGAATTCAACGGCGTCTCCAAAGGCTACGGCGACCGCGTCCTTATCGACAACCTCAGTTTCAGCGTCCCCAAAGGCGCCATCGTCGGCATTATCGGCGGCAACGGTGCCGGTAAATCCACATTGTTTCGCATGATCGCCGGCCGCGAACAGCCGGACAGCGGCACCATCGACATCGGCGAAACCGTCAATATGGCCTTTGTGGAACAGAGCAGGGAAAGCCTCGACGACAAAAAAACCGTGTGGGAAGCCATTTCCGATGGCCACGACATTCTCAAAATCGGCAGCTACGAAGTGCCCTCCCGCGCCTATCTGGGTCGGTTCAACTTCAAGGGCGGCGACCAGCAAAAACGTGTCGGCGACCTCTCCGGCGGTGAGCGCGGCAGGCTCCATTTGGCCAACACACTGAAACAGGGCGCCAATGTGCTGCTCCTTGACGAACCCTCCAACGACCTGGATATCGAAACCCTGCGCGCCCTGGAAGACGCCATGCTCGCCTTTCCCGGCTGCGTTCTGGTGATCTCCCACGATCGCTGGTTTCTCGACCGGGTGGCCACCCATATTCTGGCGTTCGAAGGCAATTCCGAAGTGGTGTTCCACGAGGGCAACTTCAGTGACTACCACGAAGACTTTATCAAGCGCAAAGGCAACAACGCCCACCCGGAGCGCATGAAATACAAGCGCCTGAAGGGGTAGCTGAAAGCGCCAAAGCCACGCGGCTTCGGCGCTGCTGCGGTTCTTAACCCGAAAGCTGCACCCGTTGCCGGAATTTTGACCAAGGACTCCGTGCGCGCTGCACTTTTCGGGTTAACGCAGACAATCACAGCATGGCAGTAACGGCATGACAGCAAAGATCGACATCCATTGTGTCAGAGGGTCGGCCATTGGCGACTGGATTCCAGCACTGGCGCGGCTGCGCATTGCGGTTTTTCGTGAATTTCCCTATCTCTACGATGGCACCACTGAATACGAAGAAAAGTATCTGCAGACCTATGTCAATTCCGCCACCAGCATCGCCGTTCTGGCAGCGGTCGATGGCGAAGTCATAGGCGCCTCCACCGGGCTTGCCCTGGCGGACGAGGATCCCGCTTTTATTCGACCCTTTAGCGACAGTGGTTACAAGGTCGACGAAATTTTTTACTGTGCCGAATCCGTGCTCCTGCCCGATTATCGCGGCATGGGGGTTTACAAGCACTTTTTTAGAGAGCGGGAAGCCCACGCCCGCAACTTCCCCGCCATAAACACCCTGGCGTTTTGCGCAGTTCAGCGTTCGCCCAGCCACCCGCTTCGCCCCGACAATTATGTGCCTCTCGATAGCATTTGGCGGCATTTTGGCTATTGCCGCCGCCGGGAACTGGCAACAACCTTTCACTGGAAGGATATAGATGAAGTAGAATCTTCCGCCAAACCCATGGTGTTTTATACTAAGCAGCTAGCCCGGAAGTTGCACCAGTTGCCTGAATTTTCGCGCAGAGATCGGTTGATTTGAGCGTGCTCGTGAGCGTAAACGCTGCCATAGCAACGTCAGAGCGAGCACGTGCGCTCAAATCGGGCGAGATCAAGTGAAAAACAGGCAAACGTAATCGGTAGCAAACGGCTACTGAACTGCAATGACCTTTAAGCCTGTTATAGCAGCCAAAGCTCGGCTTTCAGAGTGTACTGGTGCAACTTCCGGGCTAGGGTCTAATGACTCCACTCCATAACAATCAAGGATTCAAAAATGAGCATTTCTCTCCACAAAGCCATAATACCCTCCTATCTGCAAATTCTCGGCGCTGTCCACAACCTGCTGGACAAGGCGGAACAGCACTGCGCCAGTAACGGACTGGCTGCAGATGCCATAACCAAGGCCTGCCTCGCTGCCGATATGCGCCCTTTTGCCTACCAGATTACCTCCGTATGTCACCATTCCTTGGGCGCTATAGAGGGAGTGCGCAAGGGCGTGTTTTCCCCCGACACAGCGCCCCCGCCCGAAGATTTTGATAGCCTTCGCACCAAGCTTGCCAACACCATCAACGCTGTCAACGAAGTGACGGAAGCTGAAATGGAAACCTTTATCGGCAGGGATATGCGCTTCGAAATGACGGGACTAAGGATCGATTTTATCGCCGAAGAGTTTTTATTGAGTTTTTCCCAGCCCAACTTTTATTTTCACGCCACCACCGCCTACGACATTTTGCGCTGGCAAGGCCTCGACATTGGCAAGCGGGATTTTCTCGGCGCCATGAGGCGCCTGTAAACAAAGGGGCTGAAAAACCAGGGAGCCTTTCAGTCAACCAGGTTGGCGATGCGAATCTGGTTTTTGCCCTGTTGCTTGGCCTCGTACATGGCGCGATCGGCCGCGCTGAGGATTTGCGACACTGTATAGGTCATATCCCGGCGGTCGCAGTGGCACAAGCCCATCGACAAAGTCACCGGCCAGTTCTGCGCCTGCATATCGGCCATAATATTGGCGCGAACCCGCTCCAGAACATGAAGGGCGCCGTCGAGGGTGGCGCCGGGATGAATGGTGGCAAACTCGTCTCCGCCAATGCGGGCGACAAAGTCAGTGCCCCTGCAACCAGAGCGAATCAACCCGGCAATTTCCTGAAGCACTTTGTCACCGAGATCGTGGCCGTGGTTGTCGTTGATATGCTTGAAGTTGTCAACATCAATAAAACATATGGCAAACTGCAAGCCGAACTGGCGCAATTCATCAATATCCTGCTCCAATTCCTGGGTAAAGGCGCGGCGATTGCCCAGGCCGGTCAAATGATCCGTCAGAGCCATGGTGCGCTCCTGTTCCAACTCCCGGCGAATTTTCTCTTCCGTCAATTTAAACTGGGTGGCGTCGCGGACAAAGGCCATGGCGTAGGCCTTGTCGTCCAAATGGATAAGACTGAGCATAATTTCAACAGGAAAGGTTTCTCCGGATTTGCGCACCCCCAGCAACCTCAGCCCCCGCCCCATGGGACGGCTTTCACCGTTGGCAAAAAAGCGCTTCACATGCAAACTGTGCTGAGCTCTGGTTTCTTCGGGCATTAGATGGTCGAGAGGCCGCCCCAGGAGTTCTGCTTTATCGTAACCAAACATGCGCGCCAACAGGCTGTTCAACAGCACGACAACACCGGACAGGTCGACAACCAACGCGGCGTCGGGAATAATTTCAATCAGTTCTGACAGAGTTTTATCGGTTTTCATTTCCTGGTCAGAATACCCGCCCGGCGCCGGTTTGCCAATAAAACCCACAGTGAAACCCGTATACCCGCATATAAGATCGGGTTATTTACCCGGCTGGTCTTCAACAATTGGTTGATGGAAAGTGGGAGCCCATTTAGCGGTTCTTGAGAAGCTCCGTAATTGCATCGGCCTCTACCGGCTTGCTGAAATAATAGCCCTGGTAGGCATCACAGCCGTGGGCGCGCAGAAAGTCCCACTGCGCTTTGGTCTCGACACCCTCGGCAATGGTTTTAAAGCCCAAGCCGCGGGCAATACCTATAATGGCAATAACGATGGCCTGATCTTCAAGATCAACAGGTAGACCATCGACAAAGGATTTGTCAATTTTTAACTTGTGAACAGGGTAGCGCTTTAGGTAGCTGAGGGACGAGTAGCCGGTGCCAAAATCATCAATGGAAAGACTCACCCCCATGGCCTGAAGCCGACCCAGCGTGGTGATGGTGCGACTGGAATGCTCCATGGCGATACGCTCGGTCAACTCCAGATCGAGCATGGCGTGTGACAGCCTGTGGGTGCGCAAAATGGTGGCTACGGTATCGCAAAAATTGTCCTTGTAGAGCTGCACAACGGAAAGATTCACCGCCACGGATAATTCCGGCAGCCCCTGGGCGCGCCAGGCGGCCTGCTGTCTGGCGGCGGTATCCATTACCCAGTTACCTATATCGATAATCAGGCCGCTCTCCTCGGCAACGGGAATAAAGGTTAGCGGTGAAATCACACCCATCTCGGGATGCTGCCAACGCACCAGGGCTTCAACGCCGATAATTTTTCCCGTTTCCATGTCCACCTGGGGCTGATAGTGGAGCACCAGCTGATTTTCCTTCAACGCCTGGCGCAATTCGTTTTCAACAAACAATGTTTCGTCCGCCTGGGTTCTCATTATTTCCGTAAACAGCTGAACATTATTGCGCCCATTTTGTTTGGCCTGAGCCAGAGCTGCGTCCGCCGACTGGGTCAGTTGTTCAAAGCTGCGGCCATGGCCAGGAAATACGGCTATACCAATACTGGCGGTCATGGCGAGGCGGCGACCGTCAATATCGAAAGGCCTGGCGATAAGACTCAATAAATGTTCGGCAATCGCGCCCGCCTGCTCGCCATCGACGCCAGGCAACAGCAGGAAAAACTCATCGCCGCCCATGCGGCTCAGCGTAGAGTCGAGATGAAGCTCACCAGCAAGGCGCTGGGAAAGTGTTTTGAGCACCAGATCGCCAACACTGTGACCCAGAGATTCGTTGATGATTTTAAAGCGATCCAGGTCGATACAAAGCAGCGATACTGAGGTATCACCGGCTTTGGCAGCCGCCAGCGCCCGCCGGGTTTTTTCGTGGAGCAGCGTTCGATTGGGCAAGCCGGTAAGAGAATCGTAATTGCTTAGATAATGGATTTGCTCTTCGTTGGCTTTTTTGTCGCTGATATCGGTGGAGATTCCGCAAAGTGCGTAGATGGAGCCATCACTGCGGCGCAGCGGAATTTTTACCGACCAGAACGTTTTGGTCACGCCGGTGGCTTTTACCCTGTCGATCTCCTCTTTGGCGACAATTTCGCCATGCTCCAGAACTCGACGGTCATTCTCTATAACAGTGGCAACGGTAGTGGCATCAAAAAACTTGTCGTCCGTATAACCGATCACATCCGCGATCTTGTCGATGCCCCATAAATCGAGCACCTGTTGATTAACAAAGGTGTAACGGCCTTCCCGATCCTTGAGGTAAATACAGGCGCCGACATTTTCGAGAATTACCGACAACCGGCTCTCACTATCGCGAAGGGCGCGCTCAAACTCCAGGCGCTGAATGTCCCTGTCGAAATTATCGAGAGCAAAGCTGATATCGCCGCTCATTTCCTCGAGGAGATTAATGGCATCCTCATCAAAAGCGCCGACCTTTGCGTGGTAGACATTCAAAACCGCGAAGGGTTTGCCATTGCGCTGCACAGGAAATGCCGCCGCTGATTTCCAGCCGTATCTTTTCGCCTCCTCATGCCAGGGCGCTGTGGCTGTTTCCGCCAGATAATCGTTGCTAATCACCGCGCGATCCTCGCGAATGGCTTTGCCCGTGGGACCTGCCCCTTCGGGAAGATCCCCCTGGGCAGAGATTGCCAGATCCTTGAGATAGTCGGTGCCTTCGCCGTGGCTGGCGACAGGAAGAATGTTTCCCGAAGCCTCATCCACAATACCCACCCAGGCCATTTTCATACCGCCATAGTCCACCGCCATGCGGCATACCAATGGCAACAGCTCTCTCTCGGTCTCCATCCTGACAATGGCCTGGTTAATTTCGCTGAGGGCATGGTAGAGATATCCCAGCCTCGCCGCCTTGCGCTCACTTTTGTCCCAACCCTTGGCGATAATAAAAACCAGCAGCGCAAACGCCAGGCTCAGGGCGCTGCCGGACAGGCCAATCAGCGCCGCGCGGGGCGGTAGAGTGGCGTGGATTTTGAATTCAGGGGTGTTGCTCAACCGCAGCGTCCATTCCCGGGAACCCACATCGATGGTCTTTTCCGTCTGCAGCTCGCCATCCCTGCGGCGCTGATCATGGGTGATGGCATCGGAGTGAAAGAGAAGATGGCGCTCGGGCTGCGCATCCAGATCGAGAATTTCAATATCGATGTAGGGATTTATCTCCTGTTCCAGATAAGCCATAAAATCGGTCATGCGAAAAGGCACGTCGATCCAGCCGACAAGGGCTTCCCGGCGCTGATCCACCGTATCCAGGGGCGCGCCAACCTCATAAACCGGCAGATACATGACAAAGGACGGTGTTTCCTTTAGCGAGGTATCCTGTACCAGAGACAGGGGTTCGGTAATAAAGATCTGCCCGCTGTCCCGAGCCAACTCCGCCGCCTCGCGGGCAACAGGATTAGTGAAAATATCGAAACCCAATGCGGCGACGTTGTTCCCGGCGAGGGGCTCGATGAAGACAATAGGGGCGACAATAGTGCGCTCGCTGGCGGGGTGAATGCGATAGGCCAACGGCAGTTCAGTGCTGATTTCTTGCAAATAGCGCTGAACATTCTCCTGGCGCAAGGCTTTGACAAAGGCGACAGCCTGAACACCCCCCAGGTTTTCCGGAACAGCCAGCGCCGAAACGTAGCGAAAGAATTCATCGTAATGGACTTGTTCCGATGCCTGAAAAAAACCCTGAACACCCCGCATCACAACCTGATAGGTGTTCAATTTCTGGGCGATGTTGGCGATGGCGCGCTCAGATTCGGCACGGAATAAAATGTCGAGGGCAACCTGCTCCTGCCTTTGTGCATTTTTCCATAAAAACAATGTGGTAACCGCGCCCCCGATGAGGACAAAACCCGACAGTAACCACGGCAGCAGTCTCCAAGACAGTAACTTCGGGCGGGTAATCATGATGCTCTGTTTATTTTCCCTAACATGGCAGCCGACATTGATTGCAGTGCTTATCTAAACACCCTTTTATTGCTGTGGCAATCCTTCGCCGCTGGCGGAGCCGACAAGGTTTCTAACAGGGTGACCACCCGTCGAGTGGGAATACGGCAAATAGCTCGGGATGACGAATTTCCGCTGGTCAAAGCGACTGGTTTTCCTTAAGGTTAGCAGCTAACAATCATCCATACAGAAATGATGCCAACGACAGTCGCCAACCGGAAAAGAATTTTTGTCGCCATCCTGGCTGCACTGCTCGCAGCGGGTTTTCTGGCAACAACACTGATCAGTTATCAAGTGGCAAAGACGTCGCTGGATCATCAGGTGGCAGACGAAATGCTGCCGCTCACCAGCGACAACATTTACTCGGAAATACAGCGCGACCTGCTTCGCCCCATTCTGATTTCGTCACTGATGGCCAATGATACCTTTGTGCGCGACTGGGCGCTTGGGGGCGAAAAAAATTCGGCGCAAATCAGCAGCTACCTGGGGGAAATCCAGAAAAAATACGGCGCCATCACCGCATTTTTTATTTCCGATCAGTCCCTCAATTACTACCACCCCACGGGGGTCGTCAAAGTCATGGACAGCGATGACCCCCTCGATCAATGGTATTTCTCATTACGTAGTAGCACCAGTGAATACGATATCAATGTCGACAACGACACTGCTGATCGCTCTCGGCTCAATATTTTTATCAACTACAGGGTATTTGACTATCAGGGGCGCTTTATTGGCGTTACCGGCGTTGGTCTTTCCGTCAAGTCTGTGATCAACCTTATCAACAACTATCAGCGCCGCTATAACCGCCAGATCTACTTCGTCAATCGCGAGGGAGATGTCAGCCTTCACGGCAATGATTTCAATCTCCAGTCCAGCCTGCATCAGCGACCCGGCCTGAAAGCCATATCCACCCAGATACTCACCACCCCAAGCCTCAGCACCACCTACACCAGAGGAGATGAAGATGAAGATGAATTTTATCTCAACAGTCGTCTGGTGCCGGAGTTTGACTGGTATCTGATCGTCGAGCAGCGCCGCCATAACGGCAAAGAACAAATCGACAAGACACTGATTATCAACATTCTGGTCTCCCTGGCCATCACGGTTTTGGTGTTACTCATCGCCCATTTCACCCTGCGGGGCTACCAGCGCCAACTTATCGAAATGGCCACCATCGACAAGCTCACCGGCGCCCTCAACCGCCAGGCCTTTGAAAACCTGTTCGACCATGTCGCTAAAACGGTCAAGCGTCATCGCCATCCCCTGGCACTACTGGCCATTGATCTCGATGATTTCAAGGCGGTGAACGACAATTTTGGCCACCAGGCCGGCGATCAGGTTTTGCAAAACCTTTCCGCTGCGATTCGAGGAATCACCAGGGAGTGTGACACCCTCTGCCGCTGGGGTGGCGAAGAGTTTATGTTGCTTCTGGAGCACTGCAGCCTCGATGAAGCCAAACAACGGGCGGAACACATACGCCAGCTCATTGAACAGCGCGCCACGGCGTTTGGCCGTGAAGATATTTTGGTAACAATCAGCATTGGCGTTACCGAATATCGCGCTGGCGAAACATTGGATGTCTTTGTTAACCGCGCCGATGGCGCTCTCTACAAAGCCAAGCGGGAGGGTAGAAACCGGGTGGTCACTGAAGCGTAAAAATCAGCACATTCGAATCATTTAGCAATGCAAATGGCAATCACAGACAGGTCGGGCAGCAATCACTACGACGTGATAATCGTCGGTGCGGGCAGCGCGGGCTGTGTCCTCGCCAACCGTTTGTCCGCCGACCCCCAGCGCCGCGTGCTGCTGGTGGAAGCGGGCGGCAACGACCGCTGGCACTGGTTTCATATTCCGGTGGGCTACCTGTTTGCCATGGGCAATCCCCGCGCCGACTGGTGCTACAACCTCGAACCCCAGCCCGGGCTCAATGGCCGTGTTCTGCCCTACCCCAGGGGCAGAGTACTCGGCGGCTGCAGCGCTATCAATGGCATGATTTATATTCGCGGCCAGTACCAGGACTACGACAGCTGGCAGCTTCCCGGGTGGTCGTGGCGGGAGGTGCTGCCCCGCTTTAAAAAATCAGAAAACTATTTCGGCGGCGCCAATGAATTCCATGGCGGCAGTGGCGAGCTTCGCGTCGAGCAACAGCGCGTCAACTGGGATGTGCTGGAACAGTGGAAAAAAGCCTGTATTCAATACGGCATTCCTGAAACCACCGACTTCAATACCGGGGACAACGAAGGCGTGGGGCTCTTTGATGTCAACCAGATCAAGGGAGTGCGCTGCTCCGCCAACCGCGCTTTTCTCAAACCAATCAAAATGCGCAAAAACCTCACCATTTTAACCGGAGTGATTGTCGACAAACTGCTGTGGAGCGGCGCCGAGGTCACCGGGGTTGAGGCGATCATCGATAACCAGCGCCGCCACCTCAACAGCGCGACGGTGATTTTGTCTGCCGGCGCGGTATCCTCCCCCTGCATTTTGCAGCGCAGTGGCATCGGCGGCGAAAGCCCGCTTAAAGAGGCTGGTATTGTCTGCCGCCATAAACTCGAGGGCGTTGGCGGCAACCTTCAGGATCATCTACAAATTCGCGTCCAGTTTCGCGTTGACAATGCCCTGACCCTGAATTGCCTCAACCGCAGTTGGCAAGGCCGAGCGCGCATGGGACTTGAATACCTGTTGAAACGCTCAGGCCCCCTGGCGATGGCGCCAAGCCAGCTCGGCGCCTTTTTCAAATCCGAATCAACCCTGGAGCGCCCCGATCTGGAATACCATGTTCAGCCCATGAGCGCAGAAAAGCTCGGCACAGAGCTGCACCCCTTCCCCGGCATTACCGCCAGTGTTTGCAACCTGCGCCCCACCAGCAGAGGTCGCGTGGATATTCGCAGTGGCAACCCTCTGGAGCCGCCGCGCATTGATCCCCGCTACCTGAGCACAGAAGACGATCGCCACATCGCCGCTCGCGCCATTGAAATCACGCGGGAAATTGCCGGGCAACCAGCGGCAAAGATCTTAAATCCCGCCGAAATAAAACCAGGGGCAAACCTGGCGACTGCTGCCGAACTGGCAAAGGCTGCGGGCGATATTGCCACCACCATTTTCCACCCCAGCGGTACCTGCAAAATGGGCAGCGACAATGACCCTATGGCAGTAACCGATGCGGGTTTGAAAGTGCGCGGTTTTGACAATCTTTATATTGCTGATGCGTCAGTGATGCCCACTATCACCAGCGGCAACACCCACGCCCCGGTGGTGATGATTGCTGAAACCCTGGCGGAATTGCTGGGCGCTTAAATTCTCGACCAAAGTGAAGCAACAGGGTCTTGGTGGACAAAACCTGTACATCAGCCAATCCTGAAAGCGCGCCACAAAAAACCAAAGACCTTAAAAAATTCAACGTTTTATCTTCAACAAAACAATGGTATAACCACCTTTTGGCACGCTTTCGCCGAGCGACTCTGCAACCCTGGCAGAGCAGAGACAAAGCCTTGTGCGGATCTGTACTGATGCCATTTTTACGCACAATGAATGAAGAGCTTTTTATGGATCGCCAATTTTTTATGAATCAAGAGCCCTCAGTGGATCAAGAGCCCTCAGCGGATCAAGAGCCATCAGCGGATAAAGAGCCATCAGCGAACAGAATGTCCTCAGCGAATAAAATGCCCTCAGCGAACAAGAGTCTTGCTGATGTTTAAAAAGCGCGCACCCAGGCCTACCCATCATTCCACCCTGTTTTTTTTGCTGTGTTTGCTGACGGCAACCTGCATGGCGGAAGAAAGGGTTCCCGTCCAGGTCATCACCACGCAGCAACAACCCATCTACCGCCAGGTCGACATCACCGGCACCGTTACCTCGCCCAGGGTGGCGCAACTGTCCACGGCAATCAGCGGCCTGATTCTCACCATGGATGTCGACATTGGCGACCAGGTCGACACCGGAACCCCCTTGCTGGAATTGGACCCCGAACTGGCTGAACTAGAATCCAAAAGTGCTGACGCTCAGGTTGTTCAGGCTCAAACGGCCCTCGCCGATGCCCGCAGGCGCCTGCGGGAAGCGGAATCCCTCGGCCCCCAACGGGGCATTGCCGAAACCCTGATTCGCGGTCTTGAATCTGAAGTGGGTCAGAGCAAGGCGCGCCTGGATGAAATTCGCGCCCAGGCGCAACACCAAAAGGCGCTGCTGGCCAGGCATCAACTCAAAGCGCCATTTTCAGGGGTGATCAGCAAAAAGTTTCGCGAACTCGGCGAATGGGTCACCCCCGGCGAGGCCGTCTTTGAGCTGGTTGACACTGATCACTCAAGACTCGACTTTGCCGTGGCGGAAGACTACCTCGCCGAACTGACCCCCAAAACCCGGGTCAATTTCACCCTCAACGCCCTGCCCGGGCAGGTTTTTAGCGGACGGGTGGACACCATAGTGCCCATCACCGAACCCGGAGCACGCACCTTTGTGCTGCGTGTTTCCCCCGACATGGCCAACCCGCAACTGATTCCCGGCATGTCGGCGCGGGCAACCCTGGTTATCGCCAGCGACCGCAATGGACTGGTTGTGCCCAGGGATGCACTGCTGCGCTACCCCGATGGCCGCGTCGCGGTATGGATACTCATTAAATCTGAACAGGGCATGATCGCCCAGGAAAAGCGGGTAGTCACCGGCGAAACCTTTGACGGCCTGGTGGAAATCCGCGAAGGGCTGGAAGCGGAGATGCTGGTGGTGGTAAAGGGCAATGAAGCCCTGCAAAATGGCCAGAGCGTGCGCATCGTCACCGACAGCAGAGACCGCTGAGCCATGTTTGCGGAAATTATCAAGCGCGGCACCCTGGTCACCGTGATTACATTGATTGTCGCCGTGCTCGGCATTCTCGCGGCAGCGCGAATTCCCGTGCAAATGATTCCCGACCTCGATGTTCGCGCCATCAGCATTCGCACCAACTGGCCCGGCGCCACCCCTCAGGATGTGGAAAAGGAAATCCTCATCGAACAGGAAGAATACCTGCGCAACCTGCCCAATCTGTCCCGTATTATTTCAACGGCCAACAGCGGCAGCGCCGAAATCGAGCTGGAATTTCCCTTTGGCACCGATATCACCGAAATGCTGATTCGCGTCAACAATGCCCTCAGCCAGGTTCCCTCTTACCCCGAAAGCGTCGATGAGCCGCGCATTTTCGCCAATTCCTTTTCCAGCAACTCCTTTATGTTTTTCAGCATCAGTCCGCTGCCCGGCAATCCGCGCCAGCTGGATATGGATCTGATGCTGGATTTTATTGAAGACAACGTCAAACCGGTGATGTCGAGGGTTGCCGGCATTTCGGAAGTGGACATTCGCGGCGGCGCCGAGCGCCAGGTGCAGATTCTTATCGACCCCGCCCGCCTGGCGCAGCGGCAGCTGTCGCTAGCGGATGTACGCGACGCCATTCGCAGCCGCAACCAGGATCGCTCCGGCGGCGAAATCGAATCCGGCAAGCGCCAGTACCTGGTGCGCACCATTGGCCGCTTCGACAGCCTTAGCGAATTGGAAGAACTCATTCTGGCACGCCGCGGCGACGCGGTAATTAGACTGGGCGATGTCGCCAGTGTTCGCCTCGACCATTTTGAAAAAATCGACAGCACCTCCTACAACGGCGAGCCCAATATTTTTGTCTCCATTCGCCGCGAAGCCGGTTCCAACGTGATCGACATCAAGCGCGCCATCACCACAGAGCTGGCAACCATTAATCGGGATGTGCTTGAGCCCACGGGCATGACGATGAAGCTGATTGCCGACGATGTCCGTTATGTGGAAGAGTCCGTCAGCAACGTGTGGCAGAACCTGATTATTGGCAGCTTGCTGGCCATTGGTGTGATGTTTTTATTTTTGCGCTCCAGCCGCGCCACTCTGATCGGTGTCATGGGTATACCGCTTTGTATTATTGTCGCCTTTTTTGGCCTCCTCATTGCCGGGCGCACGATCAATGTCATTTCTCTCGCCGGCATTGCCTTTGCCATCGGCATGACCCTGGACAACAGCATTGTGGTTTTGGAGAGTATCGAACTGGAGCGCCGTCGCGGCGCCGACAGACTCAAAGCCGCAGTGGTGGGCGTGCAGAAAGTGTGGCCGGCGGTGCTGGCTTCAACCATGACCACGGTGTTGGTTTTTTTGCCGGTGGCTTTTGTCGAGGAAGAAGCCGGGCAGCTCTATTCCGACATCGCCATTGCCATCTCTGCCGCCATTCTCGCCTCCATGCTGGTTGCCATAAGCGTATTGCCGACAGCGGCGGCGCGGCTGCGCCTCGAAGCCAATCCCCTGTCTGCATCCTCATTGGGAAAAGCGATCAGCGCCCGCCGCATTGGCGCCAGAGCCAGCGCCTTCACCCTCGATGGCGTCCACTGGCTATTGGCCAGCCAGCGGCGGCGTCTTGGCTGCATTGCCATCATCTCGCTGATCAGTATCGCCGTCATTGCTTTTCTCACCCCCCAGGCGGAGTATCTGCCGGAAGGCGAAGAGCCCAAAGTGTTTGCTTCCATGAACGCGCCGCCGGGTTACAACCTGGCGGCCATGGAAAAAATCGCCAGCGAAGTCGAAAACGAATTGCTCAATTATGTGGGCGCCAATCCAGATGACTTTCACCGCGGCGAAGCGCCAGTGCCCGCGCTTGCCTATATGAACATGCGGGTTGCCCCACAGCAAATGCGGATAATTGCCGAACCTGTGGATCCCGGCGATATCGAAGCCCTTATGGACGCATTGACGGAAAAATTTGAAACCTATCCCGGCATGCGCGCCTTTGCCGCCCGCGGCTCCATTATCACCAGCAACGATGGCGGCACCCGCAGTATCAACCTCGATGTTTCCGGCGCCAATTTGGCAGATATATACACTGTTGCCCTGGCGGCCTACCGCCGCGCCGAACAGGTGTTTGATAACCCCCGGATTCAATCCATTCCCCCGTCTCTCACCCTGGCGCAACCGATGGTGGAAATTCGCCCCAACTGGCAGCGCGCGGCGGAGCTGGGATTAACCGCAGAGGAGATGGGGTTCAATGTTGCCGCCCTTACCGACGGCAGCTACGTCAATGAGTTTTTTCTCGCCGACGACAAAATCGATATCTACCTCTACAGCGACGTCGGCCAAAATGCCTCTCTGGACACATTGTCGCAACTACCCATCTACACACCCAGCGGCGCTGTTTTGCCCCTGGGCGCCCTCGCCTCCATCGATGAACTGGTGGATACCAGCAGCCTGCGCCGGGTCAACGGCAGCAGAACGGTTACCCTCAATATTATTCCGCCCCGCAGCGTGGCGCTGGAATCCGGCGTCAACATCGTGCGTCGCGACGTTGTCGATTATCTGCGCAGCCGCGGGCAGATACCCACGGGGGTCAGCATGGATATCTCCGGCGCCGCCGACCAGCTGGACGCCACCCGCGAGGCGCTTTCCGCCAACTACCTGGTCGCCCTGATTATCGTCTATCTATTGCTGGTGGCCATTTTTAACCACTGGGGATACCCCCTGCTGATTATGACTTCCATTCCCCTGGGAATTGCCGGGGGCATCGCCGGGCTGTGGCTGCTCAATGGAGTGGGCGCCCTTTTACCTGCGGTGGGTTTGAAAGCCATCAGCCAGCCCTTTGACATGATCTCCATGCTCGGTTTTTTAATTCTGATGGGCACCGTGGTCAACAACCCCATTCTGATCGTTCACCGGGCGGTGACCAATATCAAAGAAAATGGCATGAACACCATTGCCGCTGTTCATGAAGCGGTGGAAGCCCGCCTGCGCCCCATCGCCATGTCGACCATCACCACCCTGTTCGGGCTCGCGCCTCTGGTACTGATCCCCGGGGCAGGTACCGAGCTCTACCGCGGTGTCGGCATCATTGTCATGTTTGGCATTATTGGCGCCGCCGTGGTTACCCTTACCCTGCTGCCCGCCCTGACCGCTACCGTATTGGCTTTTGGCCAGAGCCATAAAAGTTCGTGATTCAAACAATTGGAGGTTCGGCGGGCGGTTTTTCGTCGGTCGCCGGATCCATTTCGTACTGAAACTCCTCAAGCACATCAGAGACCGCCTCGGCATCCTTGAAGCGGGCGATATGAAATAATGCCTCGCCCTCGTTGACGAGGGGAATATTGGTGCGACCGATAATGATGCCGTCAGTGGAGGCGAGAACATCTTCTTCAGTCTCGCCAAAGGGGTCAAAAACAATGCCCAGCAATTCGTTTTTGACGACCTTGACCCCCAGGGTTTTCATGGAACGCAAAATGCCGCTTTTAGGCGCCCGCACCCAGGTACTGGATTTGCCAATCAGGGATTTGAAATCCCTCGGCTTGCGCCGGGATTTAGGCATCATGCCCAGTTCCCGCAATACCGACATCACCCCCTTGACCCCGGCGCGGATCGACACCTCATCAAACCGCAGGGCTTCCCCGGCCTCATAGACAATCACGGCAATATTGCGTTTTTCCGCCTCCTCCCGAAGCGACCCCTGAACGATATCCATGTTGAGAATCACCGGCGCCTGGAACGCCTCGGCAATGCGCACGGTTTCCTCATTCTGCAGCAGCGCCCTGACCTGGGGCAGGTTCTCCCGGTGAATGGCGCCGGTATGGAGGTCGATGCCGTGGGTACATTTGCAGAGAATTTCATTGACAAACACATGGGCGATGCGCGCCGCCATCGAGCCCTGCTGGGAGCCGGGAAATGAACGATTGAGGTCGCGCCTGTCCGGTAGATACCGGCTTTGATAGATAAAGCCGTAAATATTTACCACCGGCACCGCAATCAGGGTGCCCTTGATATTGGCAACCGCTTTGTTGTTGAGTACGCGGCGAATAATCTCCACGCCGTTGATTTCATCACCGTGGAGAGCTGCCGACAAGAACAGCACCGGCCCCGGACTTTTACCGTGGATGACATGGACGGGCATGGACATCTGGGTGCGGGTATAGAGTCCGGGCATTTCCAGCTCCACATAGGCCTGCTTTCCAGGCTTGATGGTGGTGGAACCAATAACAATGGGTTCGCGCATTCAGTGTCCTCTTGTCAACAGGATCAACAACGATTTCCGCTCGCTCTCGCTTCGCCATGAGCTGTAGGTCAAGCCTGGCGATTTTTGTTCGGATTAACGGGTGTATATCAGTATTTGGTCGAAGGATGCAACAAAAAGGCAGCGCATTGGCATAAACTGGCACATACTCAGGACTGACATCCCCCATAACACTGAACAGCAGGAATCACTCTTGTCAAAAAATCTTCACGCCAAGGATCAGGATGGCAATGCCAACAAGCCTTACGGGTTGTGGAAAACCTGCGTCATTGTGCTTTGCGGCCATTTGGGAGTAAGACCTTCCCATAAACGCGAGGAGGATTTTGCCAGGGCAAACGGCGTTTATGTTTTTGCCGTCGCCCTGCTCTATTTTGCCCTGATTATTGCCGGACTTATTGTCCTGGTTAACTATATCGCCCCTTAAAAACAGCGAACCTACAGCATACCCAGAACATCAGCGGTGTGCATGGTATCCAGATACTCCTTTACCGCCTTGATTTTGCCGTTCTCGATGGTGATCAGAAAATGGTATTCGTTGTTGTAAATACGGCCATCGGGAAATTCACCGTAGGACTCCGCCTCCAGAGCCACCTTGTTGCCTTCTGCGACGAAACCCTTGGGAGTAATTTTGAGGCCATTTTTCATTGGTGGCACCAGATCGAAAAAGATGTCGGCAATTTCAGCTTTGGTTTTTAAACCAGCTACAGGAAACAATTCCACCTTGCCGCCGATCCACCAGGTGGCGTCATCAGCCATCATATCCAGCGCGCCCTGCACATCTTTATTGCCAAAGTGCGCCATAAAATCAGCGACCAGTTGTTTGTTGTCTTCTGTAGTCATTAGGTTTTTTCCTTTGCAAGGTTGTTGTTGGTTGGTATTTGACCCAGGTGTTATTATTAACCTGGCGGCGCGTCTGACCGCCATGGAGGGCGGAAATGCCGACTTTGCAGGAGCAAAAGTCGGCCGTGCACCGCTTATTAACCCGACGATAATTGATGCCGGGTTATTAGATATTGCCAAGAAGCCGGTTTTTAAGCGTTTCGGGAAGAGAACCCACTTTGCGAACACTGTAGTTAAAAAACACCATGGTGTTCAGCGCCCTGGCCACCTCTCCGCCCTGGCTAAGATTGGTAACACGGTGCACGTAATCAAAACTTTTATTGCCCATATTGCGAATGGCCAAGTCAAACCTCAGCTGATCGCCACACAGGGCTTCGGCGAGAAAAGCCAGTTCCGAATACGCCATAATCAAACCACCGTTTTCGAGGTTGACGGAATCTTTATAGCCCAGGTGCTTGACATAACTGCGCTGAACCTCATTAGCCATACGCAACACCTGCTCGGCGGCCAGGTGGTCACCCATATTGACGTCGGATTTTTGCACCTGAATGTCGGTACTGAAAATAAATGTCGCAGGTAATTCAATAATTTTTTTAGGCATAGACTTCTACTGGGCTGGCATGATCAAGTGCAGCAGCGGCACATGGGTTTACAGTGGATTCCCCATCAGCTTTTAACTGCAGAGACAGGGGCGAGACGTTATTTTACAGCCCGACGAGCCGACAAAAAATAATCATGTTCGAATTATATGATTGAATGGAGCCCTGAACCAGCATCCCTGCACAGCTCAAGGCCTAGAACCTGTGCTTATTGGCCTATCACCAATTCGCCATCTTTAACAGGAATGCGTTCACCGGGATCGTAATCCATTTTGACACTGCCCTCGGTGTCGCCAATTCGGTAGGCGACATCATAACCCTTGGTAACCTGACTGCTGTCATAGACGGTTTCGCAGCGGGTTTCGTAGCGGGTTGTAGTGTTCTTGTTTTGCATGCCCTCCTGGGTCTTTTTGCCCGCATAGCCACCGGCGGCAGCGCCGGCAACAGTGGCGACCTTCTTACCGCTGCCACCACCCACCTGATTGCCGAGAACACCACCGATAACCGCTCCGGCAACAGTACCAAGAATCTGGTTTTCGTCTTTAACCGGCGCCTTTTCCGTAATCGCAACCTCCTCGCACACCTCCCTTGGCGTACTCAGGGTTTCCGTAATGGGCTTCACCGAGAGAACTTCCGCAAATTCAGGTTCGGCGGGTTTTTGATCGAGAAGGTTGTAGCCGCCAATAACGGCTCCTGCGGAAGCGATCACCACACCAATCACAATGCCAGTAACTGTCGATTTGTTCATAAGTAAATTCCTTTGCATAGACCTTGCGTGTTTCGAGTATAGACTTTAATCGTCAACTCTATTAAACGTATTACTGAAAAAGTGGATGACATCACATTTTCAGGCTGGCAACTGTACTATTGCCCCTGCCATAGCATTGTGCTGGCTCATCTGTGTCGGAGGAAGAAGCAAAAGCGCGCCCGCGCACCACTGTCATTGTCAAATGACCGCTGCCGCAGCGAAAATTTGTGTAAATCCTCGCCTGTGGGAATTCTTTTCGCGACCGATTGTCTGCATACTGACGACCCTTTTGGGAGCTCTACAGCTATACTGTCAATAAGGTCGGTGCCGGTTGATGCGCTGCCGTATTGACCAGGCTCGCCAAAACCCGTTTTACCTTTCGAGGCCCGTTGCATGAACAAATTGATCAAATTGACCCTGATGGTGGCCACCCTGTCGCTGACGGTAACCGGGTGCGTTCCCAGCCAGAGCAGCAATGTCTACTCCCGGGATGATGTCGGTCGCGCCCAACATGTGCGCATGGGCACCATCACCGCCCTGCGCCCGGTAAAAATCGAAGGCACCAAGACGCCCATTGGCAGCGGCGCTGGCGCCGTCGCCGGCGGTATTGCCGCCAGCAGTATCGGCGGTGGTCGCGGCAGCTATGTGGCTGCGGTTCTGGGCGCCGTTGCCGGCGGTTTGCTGGGGGCTGCGGCAGAAGAGGGGCTGACCCGCGCCGAAGGCGTTGAAATCACTGTGCTCGACGACAACGGTCAAACCTACGCCTACGTGCAGGCTCTCAGCGAGGGTGAAGTGTTTCGTGTCGATGACAGGGTGCGCATTTTGACCATTAACGGCACCACGAGAATTTCCCACTAGCCTGTAATCCTTCCTTGCGGGGCGAGACGCTACAACAAAAATCTGATCCGCGAGGAGTCCGGCGCCCCCGTGATAGGGGGCGAGCAGCCTTCTAATCCCCGGACAGCTGTTTCTCGCGAAAATCCAGCATTCTTTGCAGGGGCACCATCGCCTGCCTGCCCAGATCCCCATCCACATGGATTTCATTGCCGCCCTGCTCCAGGCTCAACATCATGTTTTCCAGGTGATTCATGGCCATCCAGGGGCAGTGGGCACAACTGCGGCAGGTAGCTCCGTGACCCGCTGTCGGCGCGATAATCAGCTCCTTGTCCGGCGCCATCTGCTGCATCTTGTAAAAAATGCCCTGGTCCGTGGCAACTATCATTTGCTTGTGCGGCAGTGTGCGCGCAGCCTCGATAAGCTGAGAGGTGGAACCGACGGCGTCGGCAATATCCACCACCGCTTCCGGGGATTCCGGGTGCACCAATACTGCGGCATCGGGGTAGAGCTTTTTCATATCGAGAATGCCGCGAAACTTGAATTCCTCGTGGACGATACAGCTACCGTCCCAGAGCAGCATATCGGCGCCGGTTTTTTTCTGCACATAGCTGCCCAGGTGTTTGTCCGGCGCCCAGAGAATTTTCTTGCCTTCAGAATCCAGATAATCCACCACATCGAGGGCGATACTGGAGGTAACCACCCAGTCGGCGCGGGCTTTCACAGCGGCAGAGGTATTGGCATAGACCACCACGGTGCGATCCGGGTGCTGGTCGCAGAACGCAGAAAACTCCTCTGCCGGGCAGCCGATATCCAGGGAACAGGTGGCTTCCAGGGTCGGCATCAGCACCCGTTTTTCCGGGGTCAGAATTTTCGCCGTCTCGCCCATAAATTTCACCCCGCACACCAGCAGGGTACTGGCGCTGTGGTTTTTGCCAAAGCGCGCCATCTCGAGGGAATCCGAGACTATGCCGCCGGTCTCCTCGGCGAGGCGCTGAATACTGTCATCGGTGTAGTAATGGGCAACAATAACCGCATCTTTTTCCACCAGCAGCTGCTTGATGCGCGCCCGGCAGGACTCTTCATATTCGGCGGTGTATTTGGGCTCGTCGTGCAGGCGATCCAGATGGCTTTGAACAATTTCCCGAAAATGGGCGTTTTCGGCAACAATGAGGCGGTTGGTCATGGCAGAACTACGGCTATATGATCATTCAGGGGGCGTAAGTTTACCACAGCTGAGCCCGGCCAAAAGCAACCGGCAGAACCGGGGTCACACCACCCTGCTGACGTCCACAGACACCTTGAGCTTGTGGGTTTCGCCACCACCGAAAATGACGCCGCGCAACGGTGGCACATCGGTGTAATCGCGCCCCCAGGCAGTGACAATATGCTGGTGACCCGCCATTTGATCGTTGGTGGGATCAAATTCAAACCAGCCTTCGCCGGGGGAGTAAACCGCAAACCAGGCGTGGGAGGCATCGGAACCCATGAGTTTTTCCTGCCCCGGCGGCGGCAAGGTTTCCAGATAGCCGGACACATAGCGCGCGGGAAAGCCGTTGGCGCGAATACAGGCAATGGCCAGGTGGGCAAAATCCTGGCAGACACCGCGTTTGTGTTTAAAGACATCCAACAGGGGTGTGGTGACATCGCTAAACAGGGGATCGTATTCAAACTCCTGGTAAATGCTCTGGGTCAGCGCCCGCACACAGGAGAGGAAAGGCTTGCCATCGTCAAAAAACTGTTTGCCGTAATTGCGCAACAGGCCGTCAACTTCCACCAGCGGCGATGGCAGAATAAATTCCCTCGACCGCAACACTTCCCTATCGCCAGAATTGGCGAGTCCGTGGCGAACCTGGGCGCAGGTATTGCCCAGATCCAGCTCAAGGCCAATGTCACCGGGAATAACATCGACAAGGCTGGTGGCTGTCACTTCCAGGGTTTTGTGATGCTGTTCAATGGCAAAATGGTAGGCGCGATTGCCGTAATAGTCGCTGCGCTCAGTTGCGGTAACGGGCAGCGGACTGACACTTAACCTGGCTTCGAGACAGGTCTGGCGCAGGGTGTTGCGCGGCATCACGTAGGCAAGATTAATGCACTGACTGACACTTTCTATGTACTCGTAGCTGGTGTGGTGAACGACCTGGTAGCGCATTATTCCATTCCCCAGCGCTGACGCACCAATTGTTGAGGCCCCTGGGTGTGATCAAAGAATTTGCGCGACAAACTGTTGGAGGTTTCGCCGAGCAGATACTGAACCCTGGCAAAAAGCTGATCCAGCTCGCCGCGCTTGCCGGTGGCGGCATCCACCTGGGCAAGACGGCCAAGCTCGCTGAGCTTGACCTTGCTGAGGGCTTCGAGAATGCAGCGCTCTTCGCCCTCGATTTCACGGCTCGCGGTTACAGGTGCGGGCAGTTCCGCCACATGACCCTGGAGTTTTTCGAGCTGGTAGAGCACCGAGCGGGGGTTGCCGGTATCGACGAGAATCAACTCCAGAACATCGCGAACATTGAGACTGGCTCTGTAACGGCGGCGGTAGGAGATCAAGGCTTCGATGGTCATCAACAGCGACTCCAGCACCATGGATTCGTCCTGCTCCTCAAGGCTGTCCATCAGCAGTGACCTCGCCAGATTTACGGTTTCCATGGCGCGCTCGATGCGCCGCCCCATGTCGATAAAACGCCAGCCCATACCGCGCATCATGCTTTCCTGAATGATGCCGGACAGCGACAACAGGCTGGAAACCAGGGGATCGAGAACCTCTTCGGGGGCGGACACCAGGCTGCTTTGCAGACCGATTTCGAGACTTTCGGCCTGATCGCGAATGTCGTTGATAATGCGCTGGGTGTCCGCCGAGAGCATTTCTTTGGACTCTTCGGCACAGGCCAGCATGGCCTGGATACTGCTGTTAATACTGCCGGGGCGATTTTTATCGGTAATCACCGCCACCAGTTCGGGCTCAAAATCCTCAAGCAACGCCGGATTGCCACAAAAGCCCGGCGCCGTGCCGGTGAGTCGAGTCACAGCTTCCAGCAACAGGTTGCGGCCACTAATGGGCAGGGCAACAGCGCCATTGGTTTGCAAAAATACGGTGCGCATCAGGCGCAGACCGTTCTCGGCGCGCTCGGCATAGCGACCCATCCAGAACAGATTTTCCACGACACGGCTGGGCAGCGCGGTGCTTTCACGGCCAATCATCTGATCCATTGGCGGTTGCTGCCACAGTTCGGTCTGTTTTTCAGGCTCAGACGCCAACACCCAGGTATCCTTGCTGATGGCGCCAATTTGATTGGAAATTACCGCGGTGTTCTCTTTGATGCCAGCTCGAGTCAGGCCGCCGGGCATCACCCGATAGGAGCTTTCTGAAGCCACCGCGAAGGTGCGCAACAGTACTGGGCGAGACACCAGTTGCCCTCCCTGGAGCACTGGCATATGGGAAGGGGCAATTTTTTCCTGAGCCACATAATACTGGGGGCGCAGTTTAAGTTCGTTCAACAGTTGTTTGCGAGTCGCCTCTGTGGCTTCTGACACCACCAGACTGTTAATGCCTGGCGAGCGAAAAATCGGTTTTATAACCAGCTTGTCAAGGTTATCCACAACATGGGCGAGATCCTCCGCATCACCGCACCACCAGGTATCCACCGATTGGAGCCGCAACTTGCGGCCCAGAAAATGCTCACTGATAGCAGGCAGATAACGCAGCAGCGCCGGATTCTCTAGCACACCGCAACCCAGGGGGTTGGCAATGGCGACACGTCCCGCGCGGGCGACCTGAAGCAATCCGGGCACTCCCAGCTGGGAATCGCCCTTGAGTTCGACCTGGTCACAGAAATAATCGTCGACGCGGCGCAATATCACATCCACCCGGGAAAGTCCGTCGAGGGATTTCATCCACACATGGCCATTGCGCACCACCAGGTCACTGCTCTGCACCAGAGACAGCCCCATATAGTTGGCCAGATAAGAGTGTTCAAAATAGGTTTCGTTATAGGCGCCGGGGGTCAGCACCACAATGCGGGGCAGAGCCACATGGGGCGCCAACGTCATCAGTTTATGGCGCAGGTTGCGGAAAAAGCTCGCCAACCGATGGACATGACTGTCGCGAAACATGCTCGGCAGCACTCGACTCATCACCGTGCGGTTTTCCAGGGCGTAGCCGGCGCCACTGGGTGCCTGAGTGCGATCCGCGAGCAGGCACATGGAGCCGTCGGAACGGCGCATCATGTCGGCGGAATGAATAATCAGCTGGTGCTCGCCGGGGAGGGAGATACCGTGGCAGGGGCGTAAAAAACCCTTGTGGCTATAGATCAACTCCGGGGGAATAATACCGCGGGCAATCAGATCCTGATCGCCGTAAATATCAGCCAGAATCAGATTGAACAGCTCGGCTCTCTCCAGCAGCCCCGCTTCGATCTGATTCCACTCCCCGCTTTCAATCACCCAGGGCACCAGATCCAGAGGCCAGGTGCGATCGCGCTGGTCACTGTTGTAAATGTTGTAGGTGGCGCCGTCATCGCGAAGGATACGCAAGGCTTTGCTCTGGCGCTGACTCAACTCTTCTGTGCCAAGGCCGCCCAGACTGCTGTAGATATATTGCCAGGCAGCACGAACCTCGCCGCTGGCGGCAAGCATCTCATCGTAGGCGCCTTCGCAACCGCTATACACGAAAGACGCCTCCTGCAGGGATTTCAGGGTCAGAGCCATTTAACAACCATCGGAAGTAGAGCAAGCCCGCCATTATGTCACTTTGCCGTGCCTGTGCCCATCACGGCTGCCGCCGCATGTCCAGGGTAAAGGGGTATTCGTCGCCAGGTTCAGCCCTGGGCGGCGCCATGGGACGGGGATGACTGTGGGCATCAAAGCTGCGCAACAACTGGGAGCCCGGGTTAACCACCTGAATATCGGGCGTATAGCCGAAGTCCCAGAAGCGGCTGACACGGCGGCACTCGGCTTCAAAGGCATTCACCGGCAACGTATCGTAGCTGCGCCCGCCGGGGTGGGAGACATGGTAGGTACAACCGCCGATGGAGCGGCCATTCCAGGTATCGATAATGTCAAACACCAGGGGAGCATGGACGCCGATGGTGGGATGAAGCGCCGAAGGCGGCTGCCAGGCGCGATAGCGAACCCCGGCCACATACTCGCCATGCCTGCCGGTGGAGCGCAGCGGAACATGGCGGCCGTTGCAGGCAAGGACATAGCGGCTATCGGTAAGACCGCTGAGTTTGACCTGAAGGCGCTCCACCGATGAATCCACATAGCGCGCGGTGCCAAAACTGCTGATTTCCTCGCCGAGCACATGCCAGGGCTCAATGGCCCAGCGCAGTTCAAGGTGAATATCATCCAGTTCGAGACGGCCATAGTGGGGAAAACGGAATTCTTCAAAGGGCAGCAGCCATTCAATGTTAAAGGGATAGCCGTGCTCGTTGAGATCAGTCACCACGTCGCGAACATCCGCCCACACATAGTGGGGCAGCATAAAGCGGTCGTGCAGGGAGGTGCCCCAGCGCACCAGAGGTTTGGCATAGGGAGTTTTCCAGAACCGCGCCACCAGCGCGCGCAGCAGCAGCACCTGCACCAGCGCCATACGGGCGTGGGGAGGCATTTCAAATCCGCGAAACTCCAGCAAGCCCTGGCGTCCGCTGGCGGAGCCGGGAGCGTAGAGTTTGTCGATACAAAATTCAGAGCGGTGGGTGTTGCCGGTAATGTCCACCAGCAGATTGCGCATTAGCCGATCCACCAGCCAGGGCTGGGAAACAATACCCTCGGGCATCTGTTGAAAGGCGGTTTCCAGTTCGTAAAGGGTTTCGTGTCTGCCCTCATCCACCCGCGGCGCCTGGCTGGTGGGGCCGATAAACATGCCGGAAAACAGATAGGACAGCCCCGGATGGTGCTGCCAGTAGGTCACCAGACTGCGCAACAAATCCGGGCGGCGCAGCAGCGGGCTGTCTGCCGGGGTAACCCCGCCGAGGGTGACATGGTTGCCGCCACCGGTGCCGGTGTGGCGGCCATCGATCATAAACTTCTCGGTTCCCAGCCGGGATTGATAAGCCTCTTCATAGAGAGCCACCGTGTTGCTGACCAAATCATTCCAGTTGCTGGCGGGATGAATGTTCACTTCGATAACGCCCGGATCCGGCGTTACCAGCAGTTTTTGAATGCGACTGTCTTTGGGGGGTTCATAACCTTCGATGACCACCGGGGTTTTGAGCTCTTCGGCCACCTGTTCAATAAGTCCAATCAGGTGAACATAATGCTCCAGATATTCCATGGGCGGCAAAAACAGGTGCACCTTGCCCTGGCGCGCTTCCACGCAGAGCGCCGTCCTCACCACCGCTTTGCGGGTTGTAGCTTTGGTTGCAGCCGCGTCTTTAAGGTTCTCGCGGTGATCGCCGGGTTCCTGCTGAACCACCGCCCCCCAGCTCGAGGAAAAACTGGCCTCGGTTTGCTCATAAACGGGTCGATCGTACCTGGGTTGAAGGTCGTCGCGCTCCGCAAAGGGATCGCGCTGGGGTTCCACCTCCTCTTCCATCACTGAGGGCAACGAGTTCAACGGCAAGCGCAGACCGATGGGAGAATCGCCGGGAATCAGAATAACGCGCTCTGTGCGCGTCTGCCATTGGCTGCTGTACCAGCCCTGAGCGCCATAATCCCAGGCCAGCGGCAGCACATAGCCGGAGGGGTTGTCGATTCCCTGCAGCAATACCCGCGCCAGTCGCCGCCGCTCCAGGCCATCCTTGAGATTCGCCTTATAGGGATCCACCCCTACGGGCAGGCTCTGCTCCTTCCACAAATAGTAAACCGCGTCCTCATAAGCGGGATTAATATAGCGATCGTCGATGCCCGCGAGCTGCGCCAAACGCTGACTAAATTTTTCAGCGTCTTTGCGGTCGTGGCCGTAATCCTTGTCGATGCGCGCCAGCATATCGGGATTCCGCCACAGCGCCTGACCGTCGGTTCGCCAGAAACAACCCAGCGCCCAGCGGGGAATTTCCTCGCCGGGATACCATTTGCCCTGGCCATAATGAAGCAACCCCTGGGGAGCAAAGCGATCCCGAAGCCGCAGCAGCAAATCTTTGGCGAGCTTGAGTTTGTCGGCGCCCAGAGCTTCCGTATTCCATTGGGCTGAATCCATATCGTCGATGGAGACAAAGGTGGGCTCACCCCCCATGGTGAGACGCACATCGTTGTCGGCAAGATCCTTGTCCACCAGTCGCCCCAGGGCATTGATGGACGCCCACTGCTCCTCAGAATAGGGCTTGGTGACTCTGGGATCTTCATGGATGCGGGTGACCACATTGGAATAACTGAACTCCACTTCGCACTCATCCGTGGCGCCGGTAATGGGCGCGGCGGATACCGGATCAGGGGTGCAAGCCAGAGGAATATGCCCCTCACTGGCGAACAGTCCGGAGGTGGGGTCGAGACCAATCCAGCCCGCGCCGGGAATATAGACTTCACACCAGGCATGGAGGTCGGTGAAATCTTCCTCCGGACCGGAAGGTCCGTCGAGTGACTTGATATCTGTGGTCAGCTGCACCAGATAGCCGGAAACAAAGCGGGCAGCGAGTCCCAGGTGGCGAAGGATCTGCACCAGCAGCCAGCCCGTATCCCGGCAAGAGCCTTTTTTCAGGGCTAGGGTTTGCTCTGGGGTTTGCACACCGGGTTCAAATCTGAGGCTGTAGTCGATGTCTTTTTGCAGCTTCTGATTGAGCATCACCAGAAAATCGTTAATGGGGATTTTGCCCTTGGGCACAGAGGCCAGCCACTTTCTAAGCAGCGGTGTTCCCTTGCATTTTTCCATGTAGGGCACCAGCTCCTTGAGAAGCTGTTTTTCGTATTTAAAAGGAAATTTTTCGGCATAGGTTTCAACAAAAAAATCAAAGGGATTGTAGGCGGTCATTTCGGCAATGACTTCAACATCGAAACTCAGAATTTTGCTCTTTTGGTTAAACACCAGGCGCGCCTGGTAGTTGCCAAAAGGATCCTGCTGCCAGTTAATAAAATGATTTTCTGGCTCAATATTGAGGGTGTAACTACAGATTTTGGTGCGGGAATGAGGCGCCGGGCGCAGGCGCAGCACATGGGGTGACAGATTTACCAAACGATCGAACTTGTAGCTGGTTTTGTGGTGGATAGCGACACGGATAGTCATAGTAATGCCTGTTTATTGAACGCTGAGCGTTACAATGGAAATTTCCCTTTCGATGCAGGAACCCGCCCTGCAGAATAGTTGTTTCAATCCAACTCGAACCAGGTATCGGCGGCCAGCTGATGCAGAGTTGCAATCTGCAATTGCAGATTATTGAGATAGTCCCGAAAGGATTGCTCAATAACGGCCTCATCATCGTCGATGTCTGAAAACTTGGCGCCTATTAATTTTCGTACCGCAGCCAGCAGTTTCTGGTTGCGCGGCAATCGTTCGGCAATATTTTCAATGGCCTCCAGGCAGTAACCCACAGCGCGAGGAAAATTGCGATCTTCGAGGAGATAACTGGCAACCCTGGAGCCATTCACCGATTTACGCTGCGACTTGGTGAATGGCAAATAGGCGGACGCAGAATGAAGGACGTTTGCCCAGACAATCTGCTCAACTGTAGGCAACAAATTGCCGTCATTTTCCAGCACCACGGTGGCGCCAGCGTCAAGGATGCGCGTGGTCATATCCGCCCGCTCGACATTGCGGCCGAGGCGAAGAAAACTTTTCGGCTGGCCTTCACTCATGGTGCCAATAAAAAGACCGGTGAGCAGCTGGCAGGATTGGATCACCTCGCCAATAAAATCGTGGCGCGCCCCCCTATTAACACCCTTTTGCAGATTTTCGTTCACATAGAGTGACAGCTCGTTGATGTACTCCCAGGACTCCGCTGGAATCACATCGCGGCTGGTGCGAATATTCTCGCGCACCATTTTCAGCGAGTTGATCACCGACCCGGGATAGTCGGGATCGGAGAGCAGAAAGCGCAGCACATTGCGCTCGTCGCGCACTTTGTACCTGGCGTCAAACCACTCCTCGGCGTCATTGAGAGTAACCAGGTTGTACCAGCCGATGTTGACGCCTGAGGGCATATCCAGCAGCAGGTTGGTGTAGACATCAATAAGCCTGGCGGTGTTTTCCACCCGCTCCAGATAGCGGCTCATCCAGTAAAGACGTTCTGCGACACGGGACAGCATTATTTACCTCCCATATCAACAATCCAGGTATCTTTACTGCCGCCGCCCTGGGACGAATTCACCACCAGCGAACCCTTGCGCATGGCCACGCGGGTAAGCCCCCCTGTGGTGACATAGGTTTTTTTCGATTGAATAATAAAAGGCCGCAAATCCACATGGCGGGGTTCCAGTTTGCCGCCATCCACCAACGTCGGCACCGTCGACAAACTCAGGGTTGGCTGGGCAATATAATTGCGCGGAT
>JBFXIU010000015.1:0-30083 GCA_050175615.1 Porticoccaceae bacterium
TTCCCCTATCCTTGACTAATTACCTCTTCAGTTTGGGTATACTCATCTGCGAGAAGCTTGAAACTGATGAACAGTGAGAGCAGTAAAACTCTTCCTTTTGAAACAATAGACACAGCATTCCTCTACATTTGCACATCGTATTCAGACGCTGAAGCCAGAAAATGGCCAACATAGATGTCCGAAAATCTTTATTCACTGCAAGAATAACGTCCCACCTCGACTACTGCAAATACTTATAAAGAGTAGATTCACCAATCTTGAGTTGTTTTGCTACCTCTTTCTTCTTCATTCCTTTCGCAATCAGGTCTTTGGCAGTATCGATAACGGCCTTATCAAGAGCCTTACGACCTTTGTAACGCCCTTCAGTCTTCGCTCTCTCGATACCAATACGTTGCCTCTCCAGCATGGTCTCCCGCTCCATCTCGGCCAATCCAGAGAGCAGGAGGAAGAGCAATTTACCCGTTTGAGAGGTGATATCCAACTCTCCAAGGTTGTCGATGACAAGCTTCACCCCCTTGCCCTGCAATTCTTCCGCAAGGTTAAGGACATCAGACGTCTTTCTCCCCAATCGGGACACTTCCCGGACAACCAGAGTATCCCCGGACTTCAACTGAGATATCAGCTTATTGAACTTTGGTCGCGCAAGAGTCGTCCCGGTAAACTTCTCCGTTATGGAATAATCAGGATTGTACTTCTCAAGGAGAGCGATTTGCTGATCAACGTTCTGATCATCGGTTGAAACTCTGGCGTAGGCGTAGACGGTCATGAGGAAATCTCTATTTAAGCTCTAGACCCATTAATAATACTCTATATAGGGTATATAAACAACATTAAATGGAGTTTATCCGATTTTCTCTCTGAACCCTACCCTAAATAATGCCTTCGGAATGCACATGCCTACCCAGCATCAGATTAGGTACAACTGAAGAGGAATGTGAGATTTCCCACCGTATTCACCTGAGTTGCCTCTATGAGGCCGTAACCGTGCCTTAACTGGCTTTGGTGCGAAGACGGGTTCAGGGGGTGCCTTCAACCAACCTTTCAAACATTCGTAGTGCAAGGAGGACTGGCTAAAACCCAGTATTTTATTGTCTATATCAAGCACCCGTCCAAACAGGTTAATCCATCCAATATGTTCGCCTACAAGGGAAAAGATGCGACCTTCGAACCAATTTTCTTCATACCATGCGATCACATATCCGCTCAAATCTCTGATACAGTCATCGTCTAGAATTGCTACCGCTTCATCTTTGTTGTTAAAAATCCAGTGACGGTCTTTTGGGATCATTTTGATTGCTCCTTATGGTTCTGATCCCCTTTATTTATGCTATCGCAAAAACTCCGTCATGTTGTAGCCGATGATTCAGGAAAGATGAACCCCGCCAGCATCAAAAATGAACATTTTACCGGCCTGATCTTTCTCAAGCACTTTGGTTACATATTGAACAACGCCCTCGTTGTATATCGACTGAACGTCCATATTTTTACGATCAAGATAGGTGAAACCGTTCCTAACTGTCATGATCTTGCGGTTTTCATTGTATTTGTTCATCAAGTCGTGGAACCGCGCAATCTGATCAGGATCGATGCTCTCGATTGAATCGGCTTCACTCGCTGCCTCAGTGAGCGCATAAGCCTCCCTGCGAAGCTTTCGCTTCATCTCCCTACCCTTACGTTCTGACTCTTTTGCCCTACTGAGAACGTCATCAAGCGCCCACTCTAGCTCCTCTTGAGAAACGTTATTCAGCATCAAGGTATGGAAATGTGGCTGCCCACAAGTTTGAAACTCGATACAACCAAACCCATTCAAGTACTTATGTTTGGAGCGACCAAATAACCGTTGATTCACCCGTTTCAGTAACTCCTCAAATATCTTCTTTGCCGCTTCTGGAGAGAGTATCTTCGCTCGTTTAAGAGCATTTTCCCGATGCTCTGGACAGAGGAATTCTTGCTTTAAGATTGGATCGAGAAAGTTGACCGTCCAGAATAATTTGGGATCATACTTCCGAATGAAGTCCTCCCATTCCATTCTGTAAGAGAATTCATCCAACATGATTTTGTATGCGACACCAAATCCGGATTCGATACTTAAACTTCTCAATTCACTCGCTTCTAAATGTTCTTTCCAACGCTTTTCAAGTTGATAATCATTTATTCGTTTCATTTATCTTATTTTCCTTTAATATTCTTTATAATTATGGATATTTAACTATCCATTCCCATAATTTATTTAATATCATGTTCAATTCCTTTCAGACATAACTAATCCATCATGGGACTTTCACCCTGATAGAAAGTAAAAGTGCGAAGTGACAGCGCATAGCATATTTTCAACTTTCCCGGTTCCCGGTCTTCCTATCGTGTTTACACTGATTGAACTTGGCCAAGTTCGACAGATAGGAGAATTCGAAAGTAAATCCCATCTTTGGTTATTTATGTCGGCGAGTCTTTTTCGCATCATCTTTGGCAGGGTGAGCAACCATTTCGGGGGTGAGATTTTTGAGAGAGACAAGCTGAATCAACGTTCTCGAAGATAAACGTCAATTCAGCAACCCCCCAAAAACCTCCTTACATCGAGTTACAAAGGGTTGTAACTTATTGAATCTACGACTTTTAAAAGATCTTTAAGGGGAATCGCGTGCGTGTAACGATCTGTTACCCCCGCAGACGTTTTTTCATGCCCCACAACTTGCTGTACGTGGAGGTCTGGATTGTTTGCGGCACGAGCCTTGGAGACGAAAGTATGTCTAAAACTGTGTAAAACCTTCCTTTTTCCATAATCATCCCGGTAGTCAATGCCCAGATTCTTACGTTTTTCAGAGAACCATTTCGTAACTGTCTCCACGTTCAGGTCTGGAAACAATGAGCTACCTGAATTCTCCACAAAATCTAGGAAACCAGCTTGAATTAGATTTTCATGAATGGGCACCTGACGAATCGCATTCTCAGTCTTTACGGAACCGGCTTGATCAGTGATGAGTAAGTAATGCCTCTGGGACGTTTGATCAAACTTAACATCTTGTTTTCGCAATTGAACCAGCTCTCCTCTTCTGGCTCCTGTATACGCTGCAAGCCAAGGAATCCATCGTTTCCACTCTTGCTGCTCTGAAAAACAAGATTCAAGTATCTTCACGACTTCATGATCCTCATACTTGGCATAGGTGCGAGCGCCGGATAGGTTCAATTTCATATCCCGCGCTGGGGATACAGTAAGTAGCTCCTCTTCAATTGCATATACAAAGATGCCTTGAAGCATCTTCCTCACTTGATCCACGGTCTTATCAGCGACAAGTTCGTCTTCTGGAATCTCCATCGACAATAGTTCGTCTACTGGTCTCCCTTTGTATTTGCCCCTATTTCTTACTGGTAAGTCTTGATATGTCTGAAGCGCCTCTTTCAATTTGCGTCGCGTTATAGTCGATATTGGCAAATCTCCCATTATCTCCACGAGAGTAGTGAAGTATCGGTTATATTCTTTCTGCATGCTTTCACTTAAATCCGCTTTCTGTACCTTGTGATTTAAGAATTCTTCATACAGTTCTGAAAAGAGCATTTCCGCTTCTTGTGTCACTTTCACCAGTTCTGCTTCTTGAACAATATCTGATATTTCCTCAACCTCGGATTCGACTGGTGCGGGTAGTTCTGGTTGATTGACCACTCTCCCGCCCATGTCACCTTTTACTTCCATAGTGGTGAACTCATACCCTTGCGGGGTCTTCATTTTGGTTATTTTCATTTCAAAGTTTGGATTAAGCATCTTCTTGATTCTCCTCATATTATTCTTAGTTCTCACTAAGTAGCTTTCTTCGTCCAACTCCATACCGAGAAAGGCGTTTTTGTCCCGTTTCAGTTCACTGACAACAAGGATCAACCCGGCCGCTCTGGATGAAGCTTCGGTTTTATTTATGGTTCTTAGCGATTTTCGAATTTCGGCTTGGCCGACTAAGGGAATCAGGGACGCAGGGACACGCCATCGGAAATACCAATTTTGGTTCCGTTTGAATAAATATTTGTGTACCACTTTGTGTACCACTCCTTGAACAAGGAGCGTAGAAAAGAACTTTCCTCTAACCAATCAATTGGTTAGAGGAAAGTGGGAGTTGGCCGATAAGCCGGGTTCTGTCGTGGACAATCATTCATCTAGGCCGTGAATCACTCCACGGCTCAAGCGACCTACCCGAATCCAGCGCGGGCCGCGCCAAAGGATTCCTATTTGGTCTTGCTCCGGGTGGGGTTTACCGTGCCACGAACTGTTGCCAGTCGCGCGGTGCGCTCTTACCGCACCCTTTCACCCTTACCTGATCCGCTCCTTTCGAAACGGCCATCGGCGGTTTGCTCTCTGTTGCACTGGCCGTAGGTTTTTACACCCCCCAGGCGTTACCTGGCACCCTGCCCTGTGGAGCCCGGACTTTCCTCTCCCCACCTCCAAACAAAGCCTGGGGCAGTGTTCAGATAAGCGGGCAGCGATTGCCTGGCCGACTCCCGGCGGCGAGGGTACTGCCTGCCGCCGCGGGAGTCAATGTAAACGTCACTGGGTGTAAACGTCACTGGGAACAACGAGCCCCGGCACTCTCAGCTTTTCGCAGCTGCCAGTGCCTGGGCAACATCGGCGAGGATATCGTCGATATGCTCGATACCGATGGACAGCCTCACCATTTCCTCTCTGACACCAGCGGTTGCCAGCTCTTCAGGACTGAGCTGGCGATGGGTTGTGGACGCCGGGTGGCAGGCCAAAGATTTGGCGTCGTCAATATTGACCAGGCGCAGAATCAATTTGAGCGCATCAATAAAGCGGGCGCCGGCGGCCTGCCCGCCTTTGATACCAAAGCTGAGAATACCCGAGGCGCGGCCTCCCAATATCTTTTGGCAGAGTTCGTGATAGGGGCTGGAAGGCAGGCCGGCGTAACTGACCCATTCCACCTGGTCGTGAGCCTCCAGATATTGCGCCACCTTAAGGGCATTTTCGCAGTGGCGCTCCATACGCAGCGCAAGGGTTTCCAGCCCCTGCATGATCTGGAAGGAATTCATCGGCGAAATTGCCGCTCCCGTATTGCGCAGGGGCACCACGCGACAGCGGCCGATAAAGGCGGCAGCGCCCAGGGCTTCGGTATAAACCACTCCGTGATAGGAGGGGTCAGGCTCGTTGAGCATGGGAAAACGCTCCCGGTTCGCCGCCCAATCAAATTTGCCGGAGTCGACAATAATGCCGCCGATAGAGGTGCCGTGGCCGCCGATATACTTGGTCAGCGAGTGCACAGCAATATCGGCGCCCAGGTCAAAGACGCGGCAGAGCACCGGCGTTGCCACCGTATTGTCGACAATCAGGGGAATGCCGTTGCGGTGGGCGATGTCCGCCAGGGCGGCAATATCCACCACATTGCCCGCGGGGTTGCCAATGGATTCACAGAACAGCGCCTTGGTTTTGCCATCGATGCGCGCCTCAAGTCCCTCGAGATCATCAAAAGAGGCGAAACGCACGTCCAGCCCCTGATTGGGAAAGGTGTGGGCGAAAAGATTATAGGTGCCGCCGTAGAGTTGCGAGGTGCTGACGATATTATCCCCGGCGCGGGTAATGGCCTGAATCGCGTAGGTGATTGCCGCCATGCCAGAGGCCAGCGCCAGTGCGCCGACACCGCCCTCCATCGCGGTGAGACGGGCTTCGAGCACCGCCGTGGTGGGATTCATAATGCGGGTGTAGATGTTGCCCGGCACTGCCAAATTAAAGAGGTCAGCGCCGTGCTGGGTATTATCAAAAGTGTAGGACGTGGTCTGGTAAATGGGCGTGGTGGCCGCATGGGTGGCGGGATCACCGTCATAACCGCTGTGAAGCGCCATGGTTTCCAGTTTCATTGTTATCTCCTTAAGATTGAGGTTTTAAAGACTTTTCTTCAGATCCACCGCAAGCTGATAGAGCTGCTTTTTATTGCCGCCGGTAATTTTTGCCGCCAGGGACGCCGCCTGCTTGCCCGGCAGATCTTCCAGCAGGATAGCCAGCACCCGCAGCTGCTCCTGCTCATCGCCATCCAGATCAGCAGCCACGGCGCCGTGAACAATAATAACGATTTCTCCCCGCTGCTGGTTACTGTCGGCGGCTACTTTGACAACCAGGTCGGCAACACTGCCATGGAGAAAGGTTTCATGGCTTTTGGTCAGTTCGCGGGCGACAACGGCCTCGCGCTGAGCGCCAAAGATCGTCACCATATCTTCCAGGGTTTCAAGGATACGATGGGGCGCTTCGTAAAAAATCAGGGTGCGGGTTTCACGAACCAGAGTTTGCAGTGCCTTCTGGCGCTGCCCCTGCCTGGCCGGCAAAAACCCTTCAAAAGAAAAGCGGTTGCTGGGAATACCTGCAGCGGACAGTGCGGCGATCGCTGCACAACAGCCAGGTATTGGAATTACGGCACCGCCCTGGTTGCGAGCCTCACGCACCAGCCGGTAGCCGGGATCAGAAATCAATGGGGTTCCGGCATCGGTAATCAGCGCCACATTCTGTCCCTGTGCCAGCAAATCCAGAATGCGACTCAACTGGCGGTCGTCGCTGTGATCGTGATAGGCCAGCATTGGCGTGGTTATGGCAAAGTGCGCGAGCAGTCTGCCGCTGTGTCTGGTATCCTCTGCAGCTATCCAATGGGCGCGCTGGAGAACTTCCAGGCCACGGGGTACCATATCCCCAAGATTGCCAATTGGTGTTGCCACTATATAGAGGTCCCCGGGATTGTTGACCATGCACCCTCGCCTGAAAAAGATATTGCTACTGTTGAACCTGGCACTCCTGGCAGCACTGCTTGGCGGCTGTGAAACCGCAGGAGTTAAGCCAAAGCCTGCAGCATACACGACTCCCAAAAGCGGAATCCAGCAAGCTGAGGTTTATATGCAGGAGGCCGCAACCCTGAAATCACCGCAAAAAGACGCAACATTGCTGCTGGCCGCCCAGGCCTATATGACAGCGAAGCGGCCAGCAAAGGCGGAAAATGCCCTGGCCGCCATCAACAAAGAAATTTTAGACATCGCCGCGCTCGCCGACTACACATTACTTTATGCCCAGCTCGCCCTGGCCAGCGACCGTTTTTTTCTCGCCAGGCAACTGCTTGGCAATGAAAAACTGGCAAATCAAACCCAAACGCTACCCCCATCTCAACGACTGGACTGGCATTTAATGCGGGGAGAGCTCTACAGCCTTCTCGGCGACGACAGCAACAGCATCTTCGACTACGCCCGTGCCGCATTTCTGCTCGATGACGCGGAAAAAATCGGTGAAATTCACGACAAGATCTGGCAACTGCTAAGCCAAATGCCCGACACAGAAATCGTCAACAATGCCAAGCTATCCGCAGACGAGGATCTGCGCAGCTGGTACCAGCTGGCGTTAATTGCCAGGGAAACCCAGGGCGACATCGCCCTTCAGGTCGACAGCGTGCAGCAATGGCAGCAGAGCCACCGCGCCCATCCGGCAGCAAAAATATTGCCCAACAGCCTGCAACAGGCGGCCAATATCAGTAAAAACCTGCCGAAACACATCGCCCTGCTGCTGCCCGGCAGTGGCGATTTTCTCCTCGCTGCGGAAACGATTCGCGACGGCGTTTTGGCGGCGTACTACGAAGTTCTCGGCAAAGGCGGTACCCTGCCGAGTATTCGCCTCTACGACACCAACAACAAAACCGCTACCGCCCTGTACCAGGAAGCGATAGACAATGGTGCGGATCTGGTTATCGGCCCGCTGCGCAAGGAAAAACTCGCCGAACTGATGGCGCTAGAGTCGCTTCCAGTGCCGGTACTGGGTCTCAATTACCTGGAAGATGCCACCAACAACCACAACAATCTTTATCAGTTTGGCCTCTCCATTAACGATGAAGCCACGGAGATTGCCGAGCGCGCCTGGGTGGCGGGTCACAGAACCGTGCTGGCCATCACCCCCCAGACGGGCTGGGGCGACAGCGCCCTCAACGCTTTTCAAAAAGTGTTGCAAAAAAAAGGCGGCCGTATAGCGACCACCGCCACCTACAGCACCAACCAGCGTGACTACACCCAGGTACTGGAGCCGGCGTTTCTGGTAAAACACAGCCAGCAGCGCGCCCAAAAATTGCGCCAAATCCTGGGTAAAACCCTGGTTTACACCCCCAAACGGCGCCGGGATCTGGATATGATTTTCCTGGTTGCCTACCCCCAAAATGGCCGCCAGATCAAGCCGACCCTCGATTACCTCTACGCTGCCGATTTACCCGTGTACGCCACCTCGCACATTTACGACGGCACCTCCAGGCCAGCGCAAAACAGCGACCTTGACGGCGTTACCTTTAGCGCCATGCCCTGGACAATTAAAGCCTTTGCTTCGGGTTCAATCCTTCCCAGAAAAGACCTCCCCGGCAATTACCGCAACCTCTTTGCCATGGGAACAGATGCCTACCGCCTTCACCAATGGCTCGAATTGCTTAAAGCGCTTCCCGGCACTGAAATTCACGGCTATACAGGCAGCCTGTCTCTGGGGGCACAAAACCAGATTGTCCGCAAGCAGCCCTGGGGCATGTTTCGTAACGGCGTAGCTGTTCCGGCTCCGGCACTGGCGTCGGGCAATGGCTTACAGTGAGGTTTTCCTTACTCAAAAAAGCCGCGGCCGACAGCTCGGGCAAACGTGCGGAAAACTACGTCGCCCGTTATCTGCAACAGGAGGGACTGACGATTATTGCCAGCAATTACCGCAGTCGCCGAGGAGAAATTGATTTGATCGCCCGCGCAGGCGAGTCCCTGGTGTTTGTTGAGGTTCGGCTGCGCAACCACCGGCAGTTTGCCTCTGGAATGGAGAGTGTCGATCACCGCAAGCAGCAACGTCTCATTGCCACTGCAAATGCCTATCTTCAGGAAAACTATGGCAACAACCCTCCGGCCTGCCGTTTTGATGTGGTGTCCCTGGCAACAAACCGCGATAATGGCAGTCAATATGACCTGGAATGGCTGAGGGATGCCTTCCGACCAGAGCTTTAAGGGGACGCATTAAAGGCACATGGAACAGCGAATCGTCGATTTTTTTAATGGCAGCATTGAGGCCACCATGAACGCGGGGGAAGCCCTGATGGCGCCCATTGCCGAAAGCGCCAGTCTGATTTGCGAGGCGCTGCTTCAGGGCGTGCGCATTTTTACCTGTGGCAACGGCATTTCCGCCGCCCAAGCGGCAACCCTGAGCTTTGTGCTAATGAATCAGTACCGTATCGAACGCCCCGGGTTTGCCGCATTTTGTCTGTCTGCGGATTCAGTCACCAATACCGGTCTCACTCAGCAGACCAATTTTGCCGAGCTCTACCGCCGCCAACTGCGCACCCTGGGACAAACGGGGGATATTCTGGTGCTGTTCAGCGCCAACACCAACGCCGGCAATCTGGTGCAAGCCATTCAGACCGCCCATGAAAAAGACATGATTGTGATTGCCTTCACCGGATCAGGCGATGGCAATCTGTCGGCACTGCTCACCGGCGCGGATGTGGAAATCAGGGTGGATCATCCAGACCCCTTTCGCATCCATAACATTCACATGCTCTCTCAGTTTTGTATTTGCGAGCTTATTGAGTCCCAGTTATTTGGAGGTTAGAACCTTGAGAATATCAGCCATTGTTATCGCCCTGACCCTGACCCTGAGCGGCTGTACCAGTTTTCTCCACGTCGTCAAAGACGAGCCCATACAACCGGATCCCCACAATACATCTCTGGGTACGGATATTGATGATTTCCAGATTGAAACCGCAGTCGGGGTGAATATCAAAAAGCAGCACCCCCTGCTGGAAAACGCCCACGTCAACGTGCACAGCTACAATGGTGTTGTGCTTCTGACCGGAGAGGTGCCGTCCACGGAAATGCGCACCCTGGCGGGCGACACCGCAAGAAACTTCCGCGGTGTCCGCCAGGTTCACAACGAGCTGCAAATTCAGGGCGCCACTTCCTTTTTGTCGCGCACCAACGACGGCTGGCTCACCACCAAGGTTAAAAGCAAGCTGATCGCCGACAAAACCATCGAATCCGGAAAAATCAAGGTGATTACGGAAAACGGCGTCGTCTACCTGATGGGGCTTGCGTCCCAGGAAATCGCCAGCAAGGCCGCGCAAATTGCCAGCACCACCAAAGGGGTTCGCAAAGTGGTTAAGGTCTTTGAGTATTCCGGGCAATGACTCGACGATCACTGTTATTCTTTCCACAACCGGCTTTACCCCACTGATACAGGATCAATCAATGACCGATTTGCCACCCTGCCCCCAATGCGGCTCCACCTACACCTATGTTGACGGCGCCCTGTATATTTGCCCTGAATGCGCCCACGAGTGGTCGACAGCTCAGGCCGACAATCACAGCGACGACCCTGTTTACAAAGACGCCAATGGCAATATCCTTCAGGACGGCGACACCGTCACCGTGATCAAGGATTTGAAGGTTAAAGGGTCATCCCTGGTGGTCAAGGTTGGCACCAAGGTAAAAAACATTCGCCTGGTGGCAGGAGATCACGATATCGACTGCAAGATTGACGGCATTGGCCCGATGAAGCTGAAGTCCGAATTTGTTAAAAAGGCGTAAATCTTTATCGCAGCGGTTGGGACAATAAAAAAGGGGCACAAGCCCCTTTTTTATTGTCCCCTCATCGTCAACAGCTCAGCTGTCAGTCTCCGCGCAGCAGCTCCTCTGAAGGCTGTTCGCAATCCAGCTTGCGGCCGAGCAGCCTCTCTATGGGCTCCAGCAAAAAGGCGTCGTCTTCGCAAGCAAAGCTGATGGAGGTACCAAATTTGCCAGCGCGTCCGGTGCGGCCAATGCGGTGAACGTAATCTTCAGGCTCTTCCGGCAGGGTGTAGTTGACTACATGACTGATGCCGTCGATATGGATACCGCGCCCGGCGACATCGGTGGCGACAAGAATTTTGAGGTCGCCGGACTTGAAATCGTTGAGGGTTTTGACGCGCTTGTTTTGCGCCACTTCGCCGGAGAGCAAGCCCACCTTGAAGCCTTTGCGCTGCAGTTTTTCCTGCAATTTGCGGCACTGGTCACGGCGGTTGGCGAAAACGATGACGCTTTCCACCTCATCGGAAGCGATAATGCTGTTGAGCAGGGCAAACTTTTTGTCCTGGGAAGTGATATACACCTTTTGATTGACACTGGCTGTGGCGACGCTTTCCGGCTGGATTTCGATGTGCATGGGATCGATGGTCCACTGCTGCGCCAGCTGAAATACTTCGTTGGTAAAGGTCGCCGAGAAAAATAATGTCTGGCGGTGATCCTTGAAGGGGGTGAGGCGGACAATGCGACGCACCTGGGGAATAAAGCCCATATCGAGCATACGATCCGCTTCATCCAGCACCAGCACTTCAACCTGATCCAGATAGACATCATTGCTACCGCAAAAATCCAGCAATCGCCCCGGCGTTGCCACCAGAATATCGCAAAAACTCTCCATCAGATGGCGCTTCTGCTTGTCATAGTCCATGCCCCCCACCAGGGTGTGCACCTTGAGATCAGTGTATTTGACCAGGGCTTTGGCATCGTCGGCAATCTGCATCACCAACTCCCGGGTTGGCGCGATAATCAGCGCCCGGGCTTCGCCGGCATAGCGTTCGCTGGCTATGGGGTTGTTGAGCAGATCTTCGATGACCGTCACCAGAAATGCCGCCGTTTTACCTGTGCCCGTTTGCGCCTTGCCAACCACGTCGTGACCGCGAAGACTGAAGGGCAGGGATCGCGCCTGAATGGGTGAGCAGTATTCAAAGCCCAGGTCGGCAATAGCGTGCATCAGCTCTAGATTAAGGCTCAAGTCGTGAAAGCGCACCTTGCCGTCGATTTCAGGAACTTCAAACTGATCCAGTGACCATTCGCTGCTGGGCGCCTGATTGCGGGGATTTCCTCTGGTGCGACCGCCACGGGAGCGGCGTCTGCGGTTGGTGGATGTTTTATTGCCCTTTTCTACAGTATTCTCTTCAGTCATCGATAAACCAGTAATAGGAAAATGGATCGGAACTCGCCAGCGGCGTGCCGAAAGGTGGCGAATTATAACACAGTGTCAGAAATCGCAAGGCTTAGCTGAAAATCCCGCATTTTGGCCACTAATACCACTTTATTTGCTCATTTTTGCGCTTGTTCTCTCAAGTCCACGACGCTGTTGTGGCCGTTATTCGCTGCCGGGCACTTTCGCCCGGTGGGCTTCGCGGCGGTAAAAATGATCCAAAGGCACAGAAAAGCCCGGCCTGGTAACAATTCTGGCGTGGTGGCGCTGCAAATCCCGAGGGCAATCCACGCCGCAGGAATGGGCGATCACCACCACCTCCTTGACCAGGTTTTGGGCATAAAAAGCGACACGCTCCGCCTTGTTAATCGGGTCTAATCCCTTCTGCAGTCGGGGATTGTGGGTGGTTATTCCAGTGGGACAGGTGTTCTTGTTGCACTGCATGGCCTGAATACAACCCAGGGCAAACATGAAGCCGCGCGCCGTGTTGACAAAATCCGCCCCAGTACAGAGTGCCCAGGCCACATCCACGGGCAAAATCAATTTCCCCGAAGCCACCACCCGAATACGTTCGCGAAGTCCATAGGCGATCAGCTTGTCAACCACCACCGGCAGGCTTTCGCGAATCGGCAGTCCCGAGTGATCCATCAGGCTCTGGGGCGCGGCGCCGGTACCGCCATCGCCGCTATCCAGGGTAATAAAATCCGGCGCCGATTCAATGCCATCGCGAAGAATGGCATTGCAGAGGTCATCAAAGAAACTGAGATCACCGACGGCTATTTTAAAGCCGACGGGCAAACCGCTGATATCGCGAACATGATTGATCAACCGCAACAACTGATCAATGCTGCGGATATCTGTATGGCCATTGGGGCTGATGGAATCAATGCCAGGCTGAATTCCCCTGACCCTGGCAATCTCCTCGGTCACTTTGACGCCAGGCAAAATGCCGCCCTTGCCCGGCTTGGCGCCCTGACTGATCTTGATTTCGATCATTTTCACTTCGGGGTGTGCGGCGATCTGCGCCAGACGTTCGTCACTGAGATCGCCGTGCTCATCGCGAACACCGTATTTGGCGGTGCCAATCTGAAAAACAATGTCAGCGCCGCCGGACAGATGATAGCTGGACAGCCCACCCTCGCCGGTATTGAGCCAGCAGCCCGCCATTTTTGCCCCCATCGACAACGCGGTCACCGCGGGTCGGGAAATGGCGCCAAAGCTCATCGCCGACACATTGATCAACGCCCTGGTACTGTAGGGATTGCGACAGTAAGGGCCGATCACCAGCTCGGAAGGCGCATAACTTTCATTCAGCGAGGGGAAAGGGTGAGGGGCAAAAATCAGGGTTCCCGGCGCTGTGGTTGATTCAGTGGAGCCAAAAGCCAGAGTGTTATCCGTATTTTTCGCCGCCCGGTATACCCAGGAACGCTGGGCGCGATTAAAGGGCAATTCTTCGCGATCCATGGCATAAAAATACTGGCGAAAAAATTCACCGAGATGCTCAAAAATATAGCGAAAGCGGCCAATGACCGGATAATTGCGGCGAATGGTCTGTGAAGTTTGACGCACGTCGCGCACATAAGCGACGGCGGCGGCAACCACCAAGATCACCAACAGCGCCATCACCAGCGCTGTAAAAACCTCAAGAATGAGAAACAACACAGGGATCCCTTCAATATTCATTCACCACCTCCGCACGCTTTGTTTTTCAATATAGCCCTGGGCACACAGGCGACTACAGCAACCACTGTAGTAGACCCTGTGGAAATAGCCGACAATAGCGCCTCTGCTATCATCCTTAAGCGAACCCTAAGCCCTTGTCCACGATCAGATCAGATTTCAAACAATTATTACTGTTGGCCGCTCCGCTGTTGGTGGGTCAACTGGCCATTATTGGCCTCAGTATCACCGACATTGTCCTCAGTGGCCACGTCAGCAGGGATGATCTCGCAGGAGTGATGCTCGGGGCAACGCTTTTTGATCTACCGATGATGTTTGTCCTGGGCATTTTTATTGCGAGTAGCTCCCTGGCCGGACGCCTACACGGTCGCGGTGATCGGGAAGGTGTCAACAGACACTTTCAGAACAGTCTCTGGCTGGCACTCCCAGTCGGCTTGGTCGCCGCCCTTGCCGTGACCCTGATGCGCCTTTACGTGCTGCCCGAGCTGGAAGCCTCCGCCGCTGTCAAAGCCGTGGCCTCCGCTTACCTTGTGCCCATGACTGGCAGCGCCTTTCTGTTGCCCCTGGTGATGGCATTGCGTACCACCCTGGATGCCACCGGCCATCCCCGCATCGCTATGGCCTTCAACCTGGGGGGATTTTTTGCCAATATTCCCCTGGATTATGTGTTTATCAACGGCGTGGTTATCAGCGCCGCTGTTATTAACGCTTTTTTCCACACCGAGCTAACGACTAATCTTGCCCTGTTGGCGCCGCTGGGAGGGGCGGGCTGCGGCTGGGCGACACTGTTGGTGATCGCACTGATTATTGTCGGCGAACTTGTCTATATTCACCGCGCTGAGCACCTGGATTTTCTTCATATTCGGCGCCGCCTGCAGCCGCCGGACTGGCGCAGCATTGGCAAAATTTTTACCCTGGGCGCGCCCATGGGCGGAGCCATTCTCGCCGAAGCCGGTTTTTTCCATGTGATTCCACTGATGGTTGCACAGCTGGGCACCCTGGCACTGGCCGCCCACGCCGTGGCCATGTCTTTTGATATGACCATGTTTATGGTGCCCCTGGCATTGGCTCAGGCTCTGACCATCAAAACCGCCCATTTGCTCGGCGCTGAAAATGAGCGCCGCGCCCACCAGCTCGCGGTCAACGGTATCAAGCTCGGATTAATGATCGGTCTGATTCAGGCTCTGATTGTGTTCGTCGTTCGCGACCGGGTTGCGCATCTTTATACCGCAGACATGGCCGTCGCTGGGGTGGCAGCCTCGCTGCTGCTGATAGCCTGCGGCATTCGCATTTTTGATGCCCTCCATATTGTCGGCACCGGTATTATGCGGGGCTACGGCGACACTGGCACAACACTGATAATCAGTATTGCCGCCTTTTGGCTGTTGGGGGCGCCGCTGGCATGGTGGTCTGCCTCCGGCAATCACTGGCTCGCCGCCAGCGCCATCGAGGCTGTGTGGCTGGCCATTTTTGTCGCGGTGATCTGCGCCAGCGCCATGACCCTGTTCCGTGTCAGCAGGCTGATTGCCCACAGGTAACCCTGTCGCGGCCGCCGAGATCCTTGATGGTGGCCACCGCCCTGTAGTGATTTTCCCGAAACAGCGCGGCGACGGCAGAGCCCTGATCGGCGCCGTGCTCCACCAGCAGGTATCCGCCGACGCGAAGATAAGCACTGGCCTCGACAATAATATGGCGCAGATCAGCGAGTCCGTCGTCATCGGCCACTAACGCGCTGTGCGGCTCAAAACGGACGTCGCCCTCGTTGAGATGGGGGTCACCCGCGGCGATATAAGGGGGGTTACTGACAATCAGGTCGAACTGCCCGGTAACGGCGGCAAACCAATCGCTCTCGGCAATTTCCACTGACGCCAGTCCCAGTGATCGGGCATTTTCCCTGGCCAGCGCCACAGCCAGGGGCTGGCTATCCACAGCCACTATTTGCCACTGGGGGCGTTCACTGGCCAGCGCCAGGGCTATGGCACCGGTGCCGGTGCCCAGATCGAGAACCCTTGCCTTTGGCGGCAAAACCAAATCCAGCACCGCCTCCACCAGGCGCTCGGTGTCCGCCCGGGGAATCAGGGTGGCGGGGGAAACTTTCAGCGGCAGCGACCAGAATTCCTGGCGCTCAAGCAGGTGCGCCACCGGCACACCGCGAGCGCGCTGTTCCAGCAACGCCGAATATTCCAGAGCTTGGTCTGCTGTTACCGGTTTTTCAGGCCAGGTATAAAGATAGGCGCGATTGCAGCGCAATACCTGGCATAACAACAACTGTGCGTCCAGCAAGGCACTGCCGGAATCCAGCCGGCTCGCCTCAGCCAGCAATGCGGCAATGGTAATCGGTGCGCGGGCACTGGTTTCTGTGGAGTCTGTGGCCATCAATCGGAAAGACTGGCGAGCTGATCCGCCTGGTATTCGCTGACCAGCGGGCCGACCACATCTTCGAGGTTGCCCTCCATAATCTCGTCGAGTTTGTACAGGGTCAGGTTGATACGGTGATCGGTGAGCCGCCCCTGGGGGAAATTATAGGTGCGAATGCGTTCGGAGCGGTCGCCGCTGCCCACCAGGCTGCGCCGGGTTTCAGACTGCTCTTTGGCTGCGGTGTCCTGCTGAATGGTCTTGAGTTTTGCCGCCAGCAACGACATGGCTCGGGCGCGGTTTTTGTGCTGGGAGCGCTCGTCCTGACACTCCACCACTATGCCTGTGGGCAAATGGGTGAGGCGAATGGCGGAATCGGTTTTGTTGACGTGCTGGCCGCCGGCGCCGGAGGAGCGAAAGGTATCGACGCGCAGATCGGCCTTGTTGATGGCCACCTCTTCCATTTCATCCGCCTCCGGCATTACCGCCACCGTACAGGCAGACGTATGAATACGCCCCTGGGATTCGGTTTCCGGCACACGCTGCACCCGGTGGGCGCCGGATTCAAATTTGAGCTTGGAATACACCCCCTGACCGACGACGCGGCTGATAATTTCCTTGTAGCCGCCGTGTTCGCCAAGGCTTTCGCTGATCACCTCAACTTTCCAGCGGTTGCGCTCCGCATAGCGGCTGTACATGCGAAAGAGATCGCCGGAAAAAATGGCCGCCTCATCGCCGCCGGTACCGGCACGAATTTCAAGAAATACGTTTTTGTTGTCGTTGGGGTCTTTGGGCAACAACAGCCGCTGCAATTCCACTTCGAGTTTTTCGGCCTGCTCCTCGCTGGCGGCAATGTCCTCTTCCGCCATAGCGCGCATCTCGGCATCGCCGTCCTTGAGCAGTTCCCCGGCGCCCTCGATATTTTCCTGTAGCTGACAGTACTGGCGGAATGCCTGGGTAACATCCTCAAGCTCGGCATATTCCCGCGACAAAGCGCGGAATTTGTCCTGATCGGCAATAATGTCCTGGGAGCCGAGCAAATGGCCGATTTCTTCATAGCGTTCGCTGAGATGTTCAAGCTTGGCGCGTATCGATGCTTTCATTCGTTATCCTGGTTTTTCTCTTCGGGCTGCCGCCTTTGAGATCGGTCTTCATTGAAACCCTCTTGCGGGCGGCTTCTTCGAAGATCAAAAAGTTCATGGGCGAGGCGAATATGATCATCGCGACCTTCCTCTCCCGCCTGTTTCAGTTTCAGTGTGGGCGTATGCAACAGTTTATTGGTCAGCCCTCGCGCCAGGCTGGCGACGACATCTTCCGCAGGCTGACCGCGCGCAAGGGCGGCCAGGGCTTTTTGCAATTCGGCGTCGCGGATGTCCTCCACACCCTGACGAAAGGCGCGAATGGTGCCAACCACATTGAGACCGCGCAACTGTTTGCGCCAGGCATCAACGCCCTCTTCAATAATTTTTTCTGCGCTGTGCGCTGCAGTTTCCCGAGTGCGGCGGTTTTCTTCAATCACTTCGCGAAGATCGTCCACGGTATAGAGATAGACGTCCCGAAGCCTGGCCACCTCTGGCTCAATATCCCGGGGAACGGCAATGTCCACCATAAACATGGGCTTGTGGCGGCGCTGCTTGAGCGCGGATTCCACCGCCCCCTTGCCGAGAATGGGCAGCTGACTGGCGGTGGAGGAAATCACCATATCCGCATTGTGGAGATGAGCAGGAATTTCCGAGAGCAAAATGGCACGGGCATGGTAGTTGCGGGCAAGCTCCTGGGCACGGCTCAGGGTGCGGTTAGCCACGGTGATGCTGCGCACTTTTTTCTGATAGAGGTGTTGCGCCACCAGCTCTATGGTTTCACCGGCGCCGATCAACAGAGCGTTGACATCGCTGAGATCGCTAAAAATCTGTTGCGACAGACTGACCGCCGCATAGGCCACGGAAACGGGATTTTCACCAATGGCGGTTTCGGTTCTCACCTTTTTCGCCGTCGAAAAACTGTGCTGAAAGGCTTGATTGAGAAAGGTGCCCAGAGTGCCGCTATCCCGCGCCACCGCATAGGCCGACTTGACCTGGCCGAGAATCTGCGGCTCCCCCAACACCAGGGAGTCCAGACCGCAGGCAACGCGCATCATATGCTGAATGGCCTGATCATCGCTGTGGCAGTAGGCACAGCCGGCGAGCAATTCCGGACTGAGGCGTTTATAGATCGCCAGCCAGTGACAGGGATCGACTGCCTGGCCACGGCTTGAACCGTAAATTTCGGTGCGGTTGCAGGTCGAGAGAATGGCAATTTCCTCAAGTGCCATGGCCTCGAGGGCAGCATTGAGTGCCGCGGGCATTTCTTCGGGGGAAAAGGCAACCTTTTCCCTGATGTCCACTGATGCTGTGTGGTGATTGATGCCAAAGGCAAATAAGTGCATTGAAATTCGGTTGCCTGCGAAACGTGAAGACGATAATGATAACCCCGGCCTTGCCCGAGCAACGCCATTATACATTGTTGTGAAACCCACACGGCACCAGCTAAAAACAGCGGCCGTTACCGCGACAATGCCGGTGTCGATGCTGAGCACAAACCACCCCGGGCTGACTTTCAGCAGTCACTATAGCCGGGAGGCTGTCGGACTTGGGCGTTCGTGTAGCGAGGACAAGCCCGGCTGAGGGATTTTTTGGCAAATTTGCGGCTAAAAAAGAGCCAAACTCGGCTTTTCCGCAGCACAATAGTGCTAAATTCGTAGCACGACTCATCCACCCACCTGTATTATAGAGCGCCAACTTAATTCAGATTTAGGCTCTGACAATACAGGTTGCGTTATGACCCTTTCACTCCAAGATCTTGTCATGCCGAGCGGCGTCTGCTTTGGTTGCGGATCAGCCAACAAACAGGGCTTGCAAATCAAGAGTTTTTGGGATGCTGATGGTGTCCATGTCGTGATGATGCACACACCGGATGAAAAATATATCGGCTGGCCAAAGCTGGTTTACGGCGGTCTGCTGGCGATGCTGGTCGACTGCCATTCCATTTGGACAGCGATGGCCTACCACTATCGCGCTGAAGGCCGCGACGCTGGAACAATGCCCCGCATCGACTGTGTCACCGGCTCCCTGGGCATCAAGTATATCAAGCCGACGCCCATGGGTGTGCCCCTGCTGCTCAAGGCGCGCGTCGAGGGCGAGGTGAGCCGCAAGTCCCGCGTGCTCTGTGAAGTCCATGCGGGGGATGTGCTGACCGCACTCGGCGATTCCCTCGTTGTGCGCTCCAACGTCAGCCATCTCACTCAAACCGCCCACGGCTAATAGCCACAACCTATTAGCAATACAGACAGTGACCACAGAACTGTTACAATGGCGCATCCCTATTGTTCTCTGGCACCTATGTTGTTAACCCGGTTTTTATTTCCAGCCCTATTTTCCAAACAGCTTGCGGCAGGGCTGGCGATCTCCGTCGCTCTTCTGGGAGGGTGCGCCAGCCCGCCGCCAGCACCTGAGCAGCCGTCACCAGAAGCGGTTTCTGACCCAGAGCCTCCGGTATTATTGCGGGATTTTGCCACGGAAACCCTCTACGAGCTGTTGCTGGCGGAATTCGCCGGCATTCGCGAACAGGTCGAACCCGCCCTTGAAATCTACACCATTCAGGCTCACGAAACCCGGGATCCCGGCGTGATTGAGCGCGCCATTCATATCGCCAGCTACCTGCGCCGCGGCGATGTCATTCTCGATCTCGCCGAACTCTGGGTGGAGGTTGAGCCGGACAATGTCGAGGTGCGCCGCTTGCTGGCTTTCCACCTGGCGCGTTCCGGCCGTGTCCTCGACGCCTTTCCCCACGGAGAGCTGCTGCTCCTTACCGGTGACGATGACTACCTCCAGTCCCTGGCCGCCTTTGCCCAGGACTCGCCAACAGAGGAAAAGGAGCGACTGCTCAGCCTCTATGAGGAACTGGAAAGCGAACACCCACAAAATTCCGGCCTTCTCCTCGGCAAGGCCATGCTGCTGCGGCAGCTCGATCGTCTGGCGGAAAGCCTGGCAAGCACCGAAAAACTCATATCTCTGCAAAAAGATAACGAAACCGGCCAGCTTCTCCACGCCCAGCTCTTGCACGCCATGGGCGACGAAGGCAAAGCCGTCAAAGCGCTGGAAAAGGCTCTTCGGGTACTCCCTGAAAGTAAACGCCTGCGCCTTCAGTATGCGCGTTTTTTGTCCGACAAAGACCTGGGCAAGTCGCGCCAGCAAATCGCCATCCTTGCCAAACAGTATCCTGATGATGTCAATATTCTCTTTTCCCTGGGGCTGGCCAACAAAGAGATCGGCCTCAGCGAAGAGGCAAAAGCCACGTTCAACCACCTTATCAATATCAACAAGCGCGCCAGCGACGCCCATTTCCAGCTGGGTAAAATCGCCGAGGGCAACGGCCAGCCGGAAGAAGCCGTCTATCAATACCGCCAGGTAAAGGACGGTCAAAACCTGCTGCCAGCGGCGATGCGCGTTGCCAACATTCTCACCGAGCACAACAATCTTTCCGCTGCTCGCGAGCATCTGTCCTCACTTCGCGCCATTTACCCGGCAATTCGGGAAAATTTGTTCCAGATGGAAGCGGAGCTTCTTATCCGCCAAAACCGGCTCAACGAAGCCTATGACTTGCTGACTTCAGCCTTGCAGGCAGACCCTGAAAGCCTCAACCTGCTTTATACCCGCTCCATTATCAGCGCCGAGCAAAAGGATCTCGCCGCCACCGAAAGCGACTTGCGCGCCATCCTCGCCCTGGATGCAGATAACGCCACCGCGCTAAATGCCCTGGGTTATTCCATGACCAATCTGTCGAACCGGCACGACGAGGCTCTGGCGTTGATTCAGCGGGCGCAGGAACTGGAGCCCGACAACCCCGCTATTACTGACAGCCTCGGCTGGGTTTATTTCCACCTCGGCGACCTCGACCGCGCTCTCACCTATCTGCGCCAGGCGTTTGAAGCCTTTCCTGACGGTGAAGTGGCCGCCCACCTGGGGGAAGTACTGTGGCTGCAAGGGGATCAAAGCGGCGCTGAAGCCGTGTGGCGGAAAGGCCTGGAAAACAGCCCCGAAAACAAGGTGCTGCTGGAAACCATCGAACGCCTGGCGCCACAGCGAAAACAGGTGCTGCTGGACAACATCAACCCTCAGAGCAATACAACTCCCTGAAACCCATGACAATTGCACTGCTCTCTTCCACTTTTAACAGTCGGCTGATTGCATACCGGCGGCTTTTTATTGTCGCAGCACTGACTGCCCTGGTTGCCAGCTGTGCAACCCAACCACCGCCACTGCCCACCCCAGACCAGCGACTGCAGACCCTCGACAGCTGGCGCATGGAAGGCAAGCTGGGCTTTCGCAGCCCCGAAAAAAACGGTAGCGCCTGGATAAACTGGCTGCAAATCAAGGATAGCTACCAGCTACAACTCAGCGGCCCCTTTGGCGCTGCGGCCACGCGAATCAGCGGAGACAGTGGTCATGCCACTCTCAGCCAGTCCGGTCGCGACGATATTCACGCCGCATCGGGAGAAGAGCTCAGCGAATGGCTGTTCGGCTGGGCGTTTCCCGTCCGCCAAATGTCGTCCTGGATCAAGGGTGCCGCCGCTGCTTCGCCGCAGCCAACAGCACTGGTTGTGTCTTCGGAAAATCTGCTGTCCACACTCAACCAGAGCGGTTGGCAGCTCACCTTCAGCAACTACCGGCAACAGGGCGAGTGGGTTTTGCCGGGGCGCATTCAGGGCTCTCAGGGAGACTACGCCTTTACCCTGATCATCAAACAGTGGGATCTCAGCTCCCGTGCTGCCAAGACGCCCTGACGGAAACCCCAACGCCATGTCTCTTCGCCTTCCCGCACCGGCAAAGCTCAATCTGTTTCTGCACATCATCGGCCGCCGTGACGACGGCTACCACCTGCTGCAAACCGTTTTTCAGCTGCTCGATTACGGCGATGAACTCAGCTTTGACAGCAGCGACGACGGCGGCATTCATATCCTCGGCAATCTCCCCGGGGTCGCCACAGAAGACAATCTGATCTACAGAGCCGCCCTGCTGCTGCAACAGCAGGGCAAAGCCAGCGACAAAGGTGCCATCATTTCCCTGGACAAGCGCCTGCCTGTGGGCGGAGGTATCGGCGGCGGCAGTTCCGACGCCGCCACGACCCTGCTCGGCCTTAACCGGCTGTGGGCTCTGGAACTCAGCATCGACGAACTGGCACAACTGGGGTTGAGTCTCGGCGCGGATGTCCCGGTATTTGTCCGCGGCCATTCCGCCTGGGCGGAAGGCATCGGCGAGCAACTGACGCCCATACTGCTGCCCGAATGCTGGTACCTGGTGATTTTCCCGGGATGCTCCGTAAATACAGGGCAAATCTTTTGCCACAGGGAATTGACAAGAAATGATCTTGCCATCACAATACGCGCCTTTCTTGAGGCAGGCGGCAAAAACAGTTGCCAACCGGTGGCGGAAAAACTCTATCCGGAAGTTGCTGAAGCCAGAAAATGGCTTGAAAATTATGCACCTGCTCAAATGACAGGAACTGGCTCCTGTGTTTTTGCCAAATTTGCCAGTGAAACTGTGGCTCGCCGGGCGCTGGAAAAATTGCCTGGCAGGTGGGAGGGGTTTGTTGCCAAAGGCATCAATACTTCACCGGCTCACACTGCACTGACAGCGAGTGTTTAATACTGGGGTGTCGCCAAGTGGCTAAGGCAACGGGTTTTGATCCCGTCATTCGAAGGTTCGAGTCCTTCCACCCCAGCCAACTTTTGGTTACCGCAAACTTCACCAGGATCACCACGTGGCAAATCTGATGGTTTTCTCCGGGAACGCCAACCCGGATCTTGCTAAAGAAACCGCTCGCAATCTCGGCCTTCCCGTTGGCAACGCTCTGGTTTCCAAATTCTCCGATGGCGAAAACAATATCCAGATCCACGAGAATGTTCGCGGCCAGGATGTTTTCATTATCCAGCCCACCTGCGCCCCCACCAATGACAGCGTCATGGAACTGGTTTTCATGGCCGACGCCCTGCGCCGCGCCTCTGCAGGCCGCATCACCGCGGTGGTTCCCTATTTTGGCTACGCTCGCCAGGATCGCCGCGTGCGTTCAGCGCGGGTTCCCATTAGCGCCAAAGTGGTTGCCGATATGTTCACCAAGGTTGGCATCAACCGGGTGCTCACCGTGGATCTTCACGCCGAACAGATTCAGGGCTTTTTTGACTGCACTGTAGACAACGTCTACGGCACACCTGTACTGCTCGCCGATATCGAGCGCCAAAACTACGAAGACTTGATGGTAGTGTCACCAGATATCGGCGGTGTCGTGCGCGCCCGCGCCATGGCCAAACAATTGGGGTGCGACCTGGCGATTATCGACAAGCGCCGCCCGGAAGCGAACAAGGCCGAGGTGATGAACCTGATCGGCGACGTCAGCGGCCGCACCTGCCTGCTCATCGATGACATCATCGACACTGCTGGCACCCTGTGCAACGCCGCCAATGCCCTCAAGGACAATGGCGCCAAACAGGTGGTAGCCTACTGCACCCACCCGGTTCTTTCTGGCAACGCCATTAGCAATATTAACAATTCTTCCCTCGACACACTGGTTGTCACCGACAGCATTCCCCTCAGCGCCGAGGCTGCGGCCTGTGAAAGAATTCGCCAGCTCAGCCTGGCACCCCTGCTGGCCGAGGCTATTCGCCGGGTCAGCAATGAAGAATCCATCAGCGCGATGTTTATCTAACATCACCGCCGGATATAAAGCCCTCAAGGGCATCACATAAACCTCTGTCAACTATTCTGGTCGCGGATACTGACAGTTAAATTAGGAGTTCGACATGGTCGATTTCGTATTAAATGCTAAGACAAGGGATGACAAGGGGAAAGGTGCGAGCCGCCGCCTGCGTCGTCTCCAAAATCAGGTTCCCGCTATTATCTACGGCGGCAAAACCGAACCGCAAAATATCAGCCTCGGTCACTTTGAGATCGAAAAAGCGCTGGAAAACGAGGCCTTCTACAGCCACATCATTACCATTAATGTTGAGGGCAGCAAAAGCCAGGAAGTGATCATCAAGGATATCCAGCGCCATCCCGCAAAATCCCAGGTGATCCATATGGATTTCCTGCGCGTGGACAGAACCCAGAAACTGCACACCAAGGTGCCCCTCCACTTCCTCAACGAAGACAAAGCCAAGGGCGTTAAAGCGGGCGGCATCGTCCAGCACACCATGACAGAGCTGGATATACAGTGCCTGCCCCAGGATCTGCCTGAATTTATCGAGGTTGATGTCCTCAACGTTGAACTCGGTCAAATCATTCACATCTCTGATATCAAGCTGCCCAAGGGCGTGGAAAGCACCGACCTGCTCCATGGCTCAGAGCATGATCTTGCTGTCGCCAGCATCATCAAGCCTCGCGGTGGCGCCGAAGAGACTGAAAACGACGAAGACGCCAACGAAGAAGCCTAACTTCTTCGTTGCGGCGCTCTGGAAGTAGGCTCCGACGTTGGACACAGAAGTCAAACTGGTGGTCGGCCTGGGAAACCCGGGTCAGCAGTATGATCGAACCCGTCACAATGCCGGAGCCGATTTCGTTTTAGCTCTCGCCAACCGTCTCGGTGTCGCCCTCAAGGACGACAAAAAATACTTTGGCCTCACGGCAAAAGCGGTGATCAATGGCCAGGATGTGCGCCTGCTGATTCCCACCACCTACATGAATCGCAGCGGCCAGGCGGTTGCCGCCCTGGCACATTTTTTCTCCATTGAAGCCAAGGCCATACTCGTTGCCCACGACGAATTGGATCTGGCTCCCGGTACTGCCCGCCTTAAAATGGGTGGCGGTCACGGCGGCCACAATGGTCTTAGAGATATCATCAAATCTCTGGGTAACTGCAAAGATTTTGGCAGGCTGCGACTGGGTATTGGCCATCCCGGCCACGCCAGCGACGTCGTCGACTTTGTGCTGCGCAAAGCCCCGCCTGGGGAACAGGCTTTAATTGAAAGCAGTATCGACAATAGTCTCGACATTATTCCCGATCTGGTGGCGGGCAAATGGAACAGCGCCATGAAAAAACTTCATACCCCCCCTGCCTGAACAGGCAATCAGCTACAATAGCGATCTTCGTATAACAGCATATTCACATCATTAAAGCAGTGAGAGGCACAATACATGGGTTTTAAATGCGGCATAGTCGGGCTTCCCAACGTGGGCAAATCCACCCTGTTCAACGCCCTCACCAAAGCGGGAATCGATGCGGAAAATTTTCCCTTTTGCACCATCGAGCCCAACACTGGCATTGTTCCCGTTCCCGATCCCCGTCAGGATAAGCTGGCAGAAATCGTCAAACCCGAGCGCATCGTTCCCACGGCAATGGAATTTGTCGACATCGCCGGGTTGGTGGCCGGCGCCTCCAAAGGCGAAGGCCTGGGCAACAAATTTCTCGCCAATATTCGTGAAACCGATGCCATCGTCCATGTGGTGCGCTGCTTTGAAGATGATAACGTCATTCACGTTTCCAACAGCGTCGACCCCAAGCGGGATATCGAAATCATTGAGCTTGAATTGATCTTTGCCGACCTCGACAGCTGTGAAAAACAGCTCCAGCGCGTTGCCCGCAACGCCAAGGGCGGCGACAAAGAAGCCGTGGCGCAAAAAGCCGTGCTCGAAAAGTTAATCCCCCATTTCAGTGAAGGCAAACCCGCCCGCAGCCTGATGAAAACCATGGCCGATGACGAGAAGCGGGTGGTGGGCAGCTTTCACCTGCTTACCAGCAAGCCGGTGATGTACATCGCCAACGTCGCCGAAGACGGTTTTGAAAACAACCCCTATCTCGACGTGGTTAACGGCATCGCCGAGGAAGAAAGCGCCGTTGTGGTCGCCGTGTGCAATAAAATCGAAGCAGAAATTGCCGAACTCGACGATGACGACAAAATGGAATTCCTTCAGGAAATGGGCATGGACGAACCCGGTCTCAATCGGGTTATTCGCGCCGGCTACAAACTTCTCAACCTGCAAACCTACTTCACCGCCGGCGTCAAGGAAGTCCGCGCCTGGACAATCCCCATCGGCGCCACCGCCCCCAAGGCCGCTGCGGTTATACACACGGATTTCGAAAAGGGTTTTATTCGCGCCGAAGTGATCGCCTACGACGACTTTGTTACCTATAAAGGTGAGCAGGGCGCCAAGGATGCCGGCAAATGGCGACTTGAAGGCAAAGACTATGTGGTTCGAGATGGCGACGTGGTTCATTTCCGCTTTAACGTCTAACCCCCTGTAACCGCTTTCAGATGATAGAACCTGATATTCACCAATACGCTTCCAACAGGCTGAAGCTAAGCTACTGCCACTGGTCGAACCCAGGCGCCCCCAACCTGCTGATGGTGCACGGCGGCAAGGATCACAACCGCAACTGGGATCTGGTGGCCAATGCCCTCGTCAGCGAATTCAACATTGTCGCCCCGGATCTGCGCGGCCACGGGGATTCCGACTGGAGTCCCGACGGCTGTTACTATCACAGCGAATGTGTTGTCGATCTCGCCCATCTTGTCGATCATTTGCAATGGAACAGCTTTGCCATTATCGGCCACTCCCTGGGCGCCACCCTCAGCGCCTATTACACGGCCTCCTACCCAGAGCAAGTCGAGAAACTGATCGCCATCGAACCCTTCAGCCCCTTTCCCCTGCTGGCGGAACGGGAGGCAAAAATCGAAACCCCCGCAGAACGCTTGCGCATCTATGTGGACGACACCAAAAAAGCCGCCCTGCGCCGTCACAAGGAATTTAACTCGGTGGAGGAAGCGGTGGCACGGGTTTTGGAACTGCCGCTGAACTTCCCCGCTCATATTGTCGAAACCGTCACTCGCCAGGGATTGCGACAACTGGACAACGGCAAATACCAGTGGAAATACGACCCCATGATGGATCTGCGCATTCGCTTCGATATTCCCAGGAATGACCGCGACCGCTTCTGCCAGGCAATCAGCTGCCCGACACTGCTCTTTCACGGCCAGGACAGCTGGGCAAAACATCCCGAAGAGAGCGGTGTCGCCGCCCATCTGGCGGATGTTCGCATCGAGAGCTACGCCTGCGCAGGGCACTGGGTACACCACGACCAGCTTGACCTCTTTATTGCCGCAACCCGCGCCTTCCTGCAGTCCTGAATCGACTGATGCGGTTTCCCTGCGACAAAGGGATTGCATCCCCTCCCGCTGCACCCAGGGAGCACAGCAATCCTGTTAGCGCCACGTAAAAACCTTCCCAGGGAAATTACCTCTTGACAGCGCCGGGCAAAATAGTGAAAATGCCGCCTCAATTTTTCACCACCCTTGTATGGCTACGTAGCTCAGTTGGTTAGAGCACAGCATTCATAATGCTGGGGTCGGTGGTTCAAGTCCACCCGTAGCTACCATATAAATCAAAGGGTTACGTACGCGTAGCCCTTTTTGTTTCTGCCAAATGCGTGAGATTTGCGTGACCCTCCTTTTGTCGTAGCATTTGGACTTCTCAGTAGCGTTAATGTCGGCGTAGATCCGCGTTCAAAACTCACCCTCTCTGCCGCTTCAATCAGTTCCCCGATCTCGACAGCCGAGTAGTGGGTGGTGATCTGGTTATTCTTGTGCCCCAGCAACACCATCCGCGTTTCTACGCCTACGCCAGCAGCTCGTAAACGTCTTCCAAAGGTATGCTTCAAGTCGTGGACTCTCACCTGGGATAACCCGGATACGTCCCGTGCCCTGCGCCATGCCTTGGTATTCATCCGCTCCACCGGCAGCCCTCTATATACGAAAACATTTTCAGGGTGTTTGCCACGCTGTCGATTGATTACTGCTCTCGCCACCGTATTCATTACAACCAATCTGTCTTCGCCGTTCTTTACAAGTTCACCCGGTATCAGGAAAACACTGTTGGCCAGTTCGGGTATGGAAACCTCCCAATCCCATCGCAACCCGCAGACTTCCGCTTCCCGTGTTCCGGTGTTGACCTTGAATAACGCCATTTCCCGCAAGTGCTTAGGCAGTTCAGCAAAAAGCCGTTCTTGCTCAACCCATGAAATCGGGTATGGCTTTCTGGCATCTTTCCAATCCAGCAGACGGATCAAGGGAGGTGTTTCCAGCCAGAGCCTGCCGCGATCATCTCGCCACAATCTGGCTGCCAACATCAAAACCCGCCTGACAACAGCCAAATCGCGATTGATAGTATTGGACTTTAACCCCTCCTTTTTACGGGAGGAGATAAATGCACCTAATGTGTCCTGATGCACTTTCTGAAGCGTGAAATCCCCAATAAAAGGATCAAGAATCCTCAGTGACTGTGCATCTCTATCAATACTGCGTTTGTGCTCATTTTCCAGAAGATACTTGGTAGCTGCCTGCCGAAAGGTATATTCGGGTTTTACCCCGTATATCAGTTCATTACGAATCTGTTCCAGGCGATAGATCAGGTATTGTTCTGCTTCCTGCCTGTCACCCGTTCCAGTGCTTTCGAAAAGGCGGCCATATCCTCGGATACGTTTGTCGATTGTCCAGATGCCGTTTTTGCCCCGTTTGACGAGGCTCGGTGTTCTCTTCGACATAGTGAATTACTCCTATGGCTCGTCGAACACCCACAGCGGGACTTATACTGCTCCACCCAGGCATCCATTTCAAGTCGGTCAAAGGCAATGCCCTGTTTGCCAATCGGAATCTCTGTCAACTGGTGTCGGACTTCCCGGTTAAAGCGGTTGCGGTCCATCCCCAGGTAAGTGGGGGCATCCCGGAGGCGTATCAGTCGCGGCAGGATTCCTTGCATTTTTATCTCGCCAAGTAAACTGCAGTGATCTGTTCCCGCTCATGACCCAGTTCCCTGTGTTCGGCGACAATTAGGATGACCGGTCGGTCAAGATAGTTGACGCCAGACATCCCTGGATATTTGTAATCTGGCGGCTTTGTCTATCTCCTTTTGTTCAGTGGTGAGCTGCTTGCTGTTGGAGCCACCCCGATTAGGCGCTGCCCAACCGGTGAGTTCTTTATATCTGTTCTGGGCATAGCTGTGTCTTAAACCATGCATTTTGGAGAGCCCAGCATTGGCGGTCTGGCGTTCATAGATTCTGACTTGCTGGATGTATTGTTTATTGGCTGGGATCAGTGAGCCACCCCCTGCCAATGCCTTGGCTTGCTCAAGCAATTGCCGCTGTGCTTCCGTTCGGATGGGAACCGTTCTTTCTTTTCCACCTTTGGTCCAGCTGGCCTGCAACCTGATCTCGTGGCCTTCATCCGCTTGCCGGGGCTTAATCTTCAGGGCTTCTTCCCGACGCAGGCCAAAGGCGGCCTGGAGTTGCAGGCTCATGCGTACATGAGGGTCTTTAACCTTATCCAAATAGGCCTGATCCAGAGTTCTCGTTTTGGTGGTTCCAGTGGAACCATAGTATCGATCGGGAATGCCATAGAAATCATTGTAGCGGGCAATCACATTTTGTTTATTCACCACTCTGGCCCACCAGCGCAGATTGCTCATCCGGTTCTTGATGGTGCCGGATGAAAGATTCTGGGATTGCCACAGTTTGACCAAAGCTTCCACATGCTTGGGTTTCAGGGAATGTGTGGTCATGCGCCTGAAACCCAGTTCATGTAGCTGATCAGCGATCTGGGTTAACTGGTGCTCGCGATTGCTCCGGGTAGCATAGCTGCCTTGCCGGTTATGGCGGCACAGTTGTTTCAATTGGTAGTTCAAGTCTCTCATCCGTGTAAACCTGTGTTGGTTAGTGTTTCTGATCAGCGCCAAGCCGTGGCTTGGACGGTCTGCACTGGGCAGAAAGATCACGGGACACAACGCCCAAAACTGACCTGAATATGTCTGGCCATAGACAGCAGATGTGTTCTCGGCAGAAACATGGCACCTGCAAACCAATGTCCGGAATTACCCGGTGTTTTGAATCACCTCCTTTGAGTGGATTGAGTTAAGGAATACGCCCTGGCTGCTTGTAAGCGCTCAACAAACCCCATCTAACATCGTTTCCGTGGCTGGCGTACGCTGCTGTTTTCAACTGCGGAGTTTCCCATGAGTCGATCAGACAAACCCCAATTCTGGCAAGCCCATATCAACGCCTG
>JBFXIU010000016.1:0-29568 GCA_050175615.1 Porticoccaceae bacterium
AAAAATAGAACCAATAGTTAAGGAGCGACGATGGCTAGAAGGTCAAATGGATTTAGAGCTATCTCTAAAGTAGTAAAAGCGATTGATCGAGCTGGAAAACAAGCGGAGCGAGACAGGCAACGCCGTAATCGGGAAATAGAGCGAGAAGCCAAGGCGAGAAATCGCCGTATAGAACAGGCAGAGCGTGTCGCTGCAAGAGCCGAAGCACAGGCAATTAAAGATGAATTTCAGATTGCAAAAGAATGTTTTGAGGATCGAGCTGAAGAGCGTCGACTCATCAAAGAAGATATTATCAATCAATACATGAGGTGAAACATGGATGTTACGACCATTGGTGCAGTGGCGATTGTTTACTTTGTCTCCCTGGCTGCGGTTTATCTGCTGACCCGAAAGCAAGCCGACAATAAAATCGAGCGTTTCAATACGCTGAATGAAGCTATTAAGTCCTCTGTAGCAAAAAATCAGCAAGTAGAAAAAGTGCTAACAGGTGTGCTTGAGCGCGTTAATCAAGCTAAAGAGGCATTTAAGCAGCTTGATGCCGACACCAAAGATCTTCAGGAACTTCGAGCGAATGCTGGAAAGATTGCCGATCAGTTAGCCAAAGACAAAATCAGTTTAAAAGAAATTGAGACGCTGATCGTGGAGGCTCGCAAAACTGCTGAGGAAAAAGAGGCAGTGCTTCACGATATCATGTCAAAGGTAGACCTCTATAGCCGTCTAGATGACTTCGTAGAATATGGACATTTTGAGATGCCTGAGTATCTCTATGAAACTGGAGAGCGCTTTGCTGCGGAAATTCAGATGCTCCGAGAAAAGCAAAAGGCTATGATAAAAGACGGTAGTGCCTTTACTCAGGAAGGAATAGTTGATCTAACCGGGGATACACGGATCGACAAAAGAATCATCGACGGCCAGATGAAGATGATCCTCCGGGCTTTCAACATCGAATGCGATATGCTCATTGGTAAAGTCAGCCCTTCAAGCTTTGACCGCACCCTTGGTCGAATTGAAAAGTTGGCCAATGGTCTGGAGAAACTAGTCGCTTCCCTAAGATGCGGCATCAGCATTGATTACGTCACGGCAAAGTACGAAGAATGTGGCATTCAGTATCAATATGCCCTCAAGAAAAAAGATGAGCAAGAAGAACAAAAACTCATTCGAGAGCAGATGCGTGAAGAAGCACGTGCAGAAAAAGAATTCCGTGATGCTTTAGCTGCGGCCGAGAAAGAGGAGAAGCTCTACCGTGATCTCCTGGCAAAGGCGCGCAAGGAGCTAGATCAAAGCACAGCCGAAGAGCGTGCCTTTGCTGAGGCCAAGATTGCTGGACTTGAACAGCAGCTTGCAGAAGCTGAAGCTAAAGAACAGCGTGCAAAAAGCTTGGCGGAGCAAACACGCAGAGGGCATGTGTATGTGATTAGTAATATCGGCTCCTTTGGCGACCATGTATATAAGATCGGCATGACCAGACGCCTCGATCCTATGGATCGCGTTAAAGAGCTTGGCGATGCAAGCGTCCCATTTTCCTTTGACGTGCACGCAATTATTTTTACTGATGACGCGCCGGCGATGGAAGCAGAGCTCCATCGCAAGTTTAGTCATCAACGTGTTAACGCTGTCAATCTTCGTAAAGAGTTTTTCCGAGTAGAGCTCGAAAAGATCCGAGACGCCGTTGAAGAAATTGGTGGTGAAGATGTTGAGTTCAAAACCACTATTGTTGCAGAAGAATATTTTGAGACCAAACGGTTACGTGAAAAGTCTGCCGCATGAGTAGATGCGGCCATAGAATGTCGAGATTGGGTTCTCTGGATCGGAAAGGGGAGGCCATGAAATCTGGGACAAAATAAAACCTCCAAACCCATCCTTGGCTGAAACCAAAATATAAAGTCACCCCAATAAAAATCGCTTTTGTGTAACCACCATTCCGGCCACCTATTGTCCGCACCATAGATTCCTGCCTACGCAGGAATGACGGTGTGAAATATTCCGAACAGTAGTGTGCTTGCGCAGAAATGACGCTCTCAGCTTGACCTGAACGCTGCTCGGCTTTCTGCAATTACTTATTTCCCCGGCTCGGTAATATCAACAAAAACAATAAGTTCTGTGATGGGCGTGTCGCCATAGGGAAAGCATGCACCTACCCCCGGCAGCAGTGGATACCTGCGATTATCCCCCCAACTTTCCCGGCAAAGTTGCCCCTGTGTACTATGCTACAAATAACGTAGTACGGAGAATGACGCCGGGAAAGGGCACACCTCGCGGGCTTGCTGTGGGTTCCTTTTGCCTGGCGGTTGGGTGTGCAATGAGCCTCTTGAAAACGTTGAGTCGTTTATATCGCCTGTTGCCATACGCTTGTTTGGTGCTGTCGATTTTTGTGTCGGCCATTGCCAAGCCGGTTACCCCGGAGGAGGGCAAGGTAACCCTTCTTGTCGCCATTCTTGAAAACACCACCTGGCCACAGGAAGACCAGATTGATCGCTTTGTTATCGGCCTTTTTGGCCACGACCGGGCTTTGCTGCAGGTTCTCGAAAGGGAAGCGCCAAAATTAAAGGCGAGGGGCAAGCCCGTTGCCGTCAGCTATTACCATTCGCTCTCTGCAGCCCGGCAGGCGCATATGTTGGTGGTTGCCAGTTCCAGAAATTCCGATTTGACCAAAATTGTTCGCGCATTGGATCAGAGCCATACCCTGATCGTTACCGATGGCAGCAAGGATCAGCAAGACGTGATGATCAATTTTACCCATCCGGCTGAAAACATCCTCACGTTTGAAGTTAACCGCCGCAATGTTTTGGCTGCTGGCCTGGAGCTGTCAAAGGAAATTCTGTTGTTTGGCGGCACCGAAGTTGACAAGGATTTAATTTATCGGGAAACGGAAGCGGAACTGGCGCTGGCAAAAGAGCTTGCCCGTAAGCAACAGCAGGAATTAGACGCCCAGCAAAAACTCCTGGCTGAACAGGAAGAAAAAATTCAGCTCCAGAATAAAAAATTTGCACAAAAAGAACTGGAGCTGGAATTGCTGGAGAAAAAACTTGGCCAGATTGAAACAACATTGGCGGCAAGTGAAGATCAACTCTTGGAGAATCAAAAAGCCTTGGAGCAAAAGGAATTCTTGCTGGCAGAAACCGCAGCTGTGCTGGAAGAAAAAGAAGCCGCCATCGCACAGAGCTCTGCAAAAATTGACGATAACCTGGCGCTGATCGATAAACAGCAAGCGAATTTGGAAAAACAAGAGCGCCTGATTGCAGAAAAAAATGAAGTGCTCATAAAACAGCTCGGCACCATAGAAAACCAGCAATTTATTCTTATTGCAGCGGCAATCGTGCTGGTGGTTGTGCTGTCTTTGATTGGCATTATATTTCGTAGCTATCGCATTAAAAACCGCATTAATTTGCAATTGGAGCATAAAACAGAGGAGTTGAAACAAGCCAACGAGAAATTGGTGACGATGACTGCGGCAAAGAGTCAGTTTCTTTCCACCATGAGTCACGAAATACGCACACCCCTCAATGGAGTGACGGGCATTGCAGAATTGCTTCAGAGTACGGAGCTCAGCAAACAGCAGTCGGAGTATGTGGCGATAATTCTCAAGTCTGCGGACACTCTGCTGAGTTTGATCAATGACATTTTGGATATCGCAAAAATTGAGGCAGGCAAGCTGGAGCTGGAAAATATTCCTTTCAACTTGCGGGACACCCTTGGCGACACCATGCAAACCCTGGCGATAAAAGCCAGTGAAAAAAACCTGGAGCTGGCTTTTCACATACCCCCTGATGTGCCAGAAAATCTGATGGGCGACCCTGTTCGTCTCAGGCAGATCGTGGTTAATCTGGTTGGCAATGCCATCAAGTTCACAGAGGAAGGCGAAGTTGTTGTCGATATGAAAATGGATGCCATGGCTGCCGACAAAATCCGCTTGGCTTTTGAGGTTCGCGATACGGGAATTGGTATTTCTGAAGATCAGCGCAAGAAAATTTTCCAAGCCTTTGGCCAGGCAGATTCGACAACGACACGCCAATACGGCGGCACTGGCTTGGGGTTGACAATCGCCTCAGAGCTGGTTGCCAAGATGGGTGGCCAGCTGGCGGTGTCAAGTGAGCAGGGAAAAGGCAGTACATTTTCATTCAGTGTTGAATTTAAGCTATCTGAAGAGCCGGCGAGGGTGTCACAACCGTCGACAGATCTGAAAGGAAAACGGGTGCTTGTTGTCGATGACAATAGCACCAATCGCATGATTCTCGAAGAAATGATGTCCAGTTGGGGCATGGAGGTAAGGTCCGTAGGCAAAGCCAGCGACGCTCTCGCTATCCTTGATGACAGCAGCGATGAAGACACCGCTTACGCAATGGCAGTTCTTGATGTGATGATGCCGGAAATGGATGGCTTCCAGCTGGCTGAAAAAATACGCGACAAGCCCGGTTACGGAACCATGAGAATTTTAATTCTGTCTTCCGCCGGGTTTTCAGGCAACGAGCAGCTTCTGAAAAAGCTGGATATTTCCCGCACCTTATTAAAACCTGTCAAACACTCAGATTTGTTGGTGGCGATCACGGATGCACTGGGCGTTGCTACGACGGAAGACAGGACATCAACGGTGGGCGACAAGCCCGACAATTTTCAGCCCAAAAAAGTATTGCTGGTTGAAGATGGCGTTATCAACCAGAAGGTTGCAACCGACCTTCTGGTCAAGCGCGGGCACAGCGTTCAGCTGGCCGAGAATGGTGAAGAGGCGGTTGCAGCAGTTTGTCGCGAAAAATTTGATGTGGTGCTTATGGACGTTCAAATGCCGGTTATGGATGGCCTGGCTGCAACCCGAAAAATTCGCGACCACGAACGTTCCACACAAGGTCATATTCCGATAATTGCAATGACCGCAGGGGCAACCACCGAGGATCGAAACAATTGCATGGCTGCAGGTATGGATGACTATGTTTCCAAACCCTTTCGTGCCGCAGAACTCTTCCGTGCTGTCGAATCCCCAGTGCCTCCCTCGACAGAGAACAAACCCAAGCAGTAGTAAACGCCCTGAAACAGAACCGCTAAGGAGACGCATATGGCTAAAGACAGTGAACATCGAGAAGACGGCCAACAATCGTCAACCAGGGGCAGTGGCGCCCTTTGTCTGGACTGGCAGGGTGCGCTTAAAAAGCTTGAAGGTGATAAACAGCTATTGATGGAACTGGCTGAGATGTTTCTCCAGCAATCCCCGGAGTTGCTGGCAGCAATAGACCAGGCTCTGGCTAAAAAAGATGCGCCGGAGCTGAGGCGGGCGGCGCATACGCTTAAAAGCTCGGCAAAGGTAGTGGGTGCCGACGCTACGGCAGAGGCTGCATTGGTGCTTGAAAATTTATCCCGGGACAATCAACTGGCGTCGGCTGGCGCGGCCATTGAGCTTCTGCAGGCCAAAATTGCTGAGTTAAAGCCGGTGTTGGCGGCGGCATTGCGAAATAATGCTGCGACGGAAGGGGGCAGTTAAGCGCGAACCTTATTGGTAACAGATGAAAGCAATTTTTGCGTTGGTCGAAGCGGCAAAGGCTCGGCCATTTTCAGGAGCACAGCCATGCGAGAGCCAACCATTTATTTACTGTTGATCGAAGACAACCCGATTCACGCCCGGTTGATAGAGAAGCTCGTGGAAACTGAGCCGCAGCTTCATTGCAAGCTGGAAAAGGTCGACAATCTGGCCGAGGGCTTGGCGCGCCTGGCGCGGGGCGGAATAGACTTGTTGCTGCTCGACCTGGTACTGCCCGACAGCCAGGAGCTGGATACCTTGTTCCGCGTTCGCTCGGCTCAACCCCAGATTCCCATAGTGGTTCTCACCAGCCTTGATGATGTCTCAATCGCGGTGCGGGCGGTGGAGGCGGGCGCCTACGATTATCTGGTCAAAACCCAGCTTAACAGTGTCTCTTTGGGGCGTGCCATTCGCTACACACTGGCGCGGGTGCGGGCGCGCAGTCACGAGTGGGAAGGGCCAATGTTCCGTCTGGCGCAGCAACAATTTCTCAAGGCGGCTCAAATCATGGATTTGGATGACAACATCCGTCAACGGTTGCTGTTTCCCCAGCGCACCCAGCTGGTGTCTTTTCCGTTTTTTCGCGATGATCGAACCCAGGTCGAGACGGTGTTTGGCTATCGGGTGCAGCATGTGCTGACCATGGGTCCCACCAAAGGCGGTATCCGTTACCATCAGGATGTGGATCTTGGCGAAGTGGCGGCACTGGCCATGTGGATGACCTGGAAGTGCGGCTTGATGCGGCTGCCTTTTGGCGGCGCAAAAGGTGGCGTCCGTGTTAACCCCACGGTGTTGAGCAGTAGCGAGCTGCAGCGCCTGACGCGGCGTTTTACCGCAGAAATTATCGATATGATCGGCCCGGACAAAGACATTCCCGCACCCGACATGGGCACGGACGAGCGTGTTATGGCCTGGATTATGGATACCTACAGTCAGCAGGTCGGCTACACAGTGCCAACGGTTGTCACTGGCAAACCGGTTGTTCTTGGTGGGTCACTGGGGCGCAAGGAGGCTACAGGGCGGGGCTTGGTCTACCTCATCGAGGCTTCGGCAGCCCATATGGGGCTGGATCTGGCCAAGGCAACGGCAGTGGTGCAGGGGTTTGGCAACGTGGGTAGCTACACCGCGCGCTTTCTGGCCGACGCTGGCGCGAAAATTATTGGCATCAGCGATGTTTCAACCGGACTCTACAATCCCGAAGGTCTGTCCCTGGACGCGCTTTTCGCCTATATCGCGGAGAACCGGGTACTCGAAGGTTTTCCCGATGCCGAGCCAATCAGCAATCAGGAGTTGCTGGAGCTGGATTGCGATGTCCTGGCGCTGGCGGCACTGCAGAACCAGATAACCGTGGAAAATGCCGATCGCATTAAATGCAAAATGCTCGCCGAAGGCGCTAACGGTCCCACCACCCTGGAGGCTGATGAAATACTCAAAGACAAGGGTATCTTTGTGCTGCCGGATATTCTCGGCAATGCCGGGGGCGTTACCGTCTCTTATTTTGAGTGGGTGCAGGGCACCCAAAACCTAACCTGGACGCTTGAAGAAATTAATCAGCGCTTGAAAAGCATTCTTCTCGATGCCTTTCAACGAACCCTGAATCGCGCGCAAAAAGAAGACCTCGACATGAGGACGGCATCATTGATCGAGGGTGCCTCCCGCGTTGTGGAGGCTAAACTATTGCGTGGATTGTTCCCATAAATCGGGGGGCTGGTGCAATGTTCCGGTTAGCGACTCCCGAGATTCCAGGGTAGTCGGTGTCAGGGTGGCTGGTTCATAAGTAGGCGCCATTCCGGCTTGCCTTTATCGGGGCAGGCGGGACGTTATTCGCCGCTATTCGGCAGGTTGAATACGCAGCTAAAGGTGCTGCCCTTGCTCAATGTGCTGCGAATATTGAGGCTGCCCTGGTGGCGGGCGAGCACATGTTTGACGATGGCGAGCCCCAGGCCGGTGCCGCCGGATGAGGAGGTGCGGCTGTCGTCCACCCGGTAAAAGCGCTCGGTGAGTCGCGGCAGGTGCTTTTGATCAATGCCGATACCGGTGTCGGCAACGTCAACAATAAGCTGATTGTGCTCGCGCCTGGCGCTGATATGGATGTCGCAGCCCTGGGGGTTGTGCTTGATGGCGTTAAAGATGAGGTTGGAAAAGGCGCTGTGAAGCTCCCTCTGCGTGCCGGCGAGGGTCAAGCCCGGCTGGCAATCCAGGCTTAAACGGTGTTTTTCGCTGATGACTTTTGCATTGTCCACCATGGAGGTGAGCATGGTGCAGATATTTACCTCTTCCTTGTGGGTGTCCGGCGGGCTGGATTCGAGCCGCGACAGCATCACCAGATCCTCGGCGAGGGCGCTGAGGCGGCGGGTCTGCTGATCCATTTGGACAAGGGCTTTGTGCCAGTGGTTTGGCAGCGATTCGCTGTTGCTCTGCAGGGTTTCGATATAGCCCACCAGCACGGTCAGGGGCGTGCGCAGTTCATGGGAAATATTGGCGACAAATTCTTTGCGCATTTCTTCGAGGTGGCGCAGGCGGGTAATGTCGCGCACCATCAATATCACTTCGCCGCGGCCAAAGGTGCCCGCCATAAATTGGTAGATGCGGTGGGGGTTATTGGGGGCGCGCATTTCAAGGGGGTGGGTGAAGTCTTTGCTGTGAATAAAATTCACAAACACGGGGTTGCGAATCAGGTTGCTGATGCTCTCGCCGCGATCCTTGTCGCCGAAGTTAAGCAGGCTGGTGGCGCTGGGATTCCACCAGTCGAGGGTGCGATCGGCGTTGAGCAGAATCATGCCGTCGTCGAGGGCGGAGGTGATCTGACGAATGCGCAGCGCCAGGGCGGAGTAATTTTTCTTGGCCTGCTCCACCCGCTGGCGGACGCGATAGAGCTCGTCGCAGATGTCGCCCCAGATGCCTGACATTTCCGGCGGCATATCATTTTTGTCGGAGTACAGCCAGGCGTAGATTTTGCGGATTTTGTTCAGGGTATAAAGGCCGTAGGCAACGGCGCCAAACAGCAGCGTCTCGGCAATCAGGCCGTTTAACAGGCCGACAATAAAGAGGGCGACGCTAAGGAGAATAATGCGCTGGATTTCGCTGCGAAAACCTTCCTGCAAGTTAACCTCGAAAATTCACATGGGTCGAAGCGGTGATTGTGGCTGCGCCCTGGGTCGATGTCGAGCCTCAGTGTTACTGGATATAGGAGTATACCCAAGGCAATGAGGTAACGAGGCCGAGGCAACAGGGTTTTTCAACGGACGACCAGGTGCGGCAGGCTGGTGATGGCTAAAAGTTACCCGACAGTTTGGTGGAAAAACGGTAGCCTGCGCCGCGCACGGTCTGGAACAGCTGTTCGTGATTGTCCACAGAAAGGGCTTTGCGCAGACGGCGAATATGCACATCGACGGTGCGCTCGTCCATATAGACATTGCCGCCCCAGACGTGGTCGAGAATCTGATCCCGCGAGTAGACTCTGTCCTGGTGGCTGAGGAAAAACCCCAGCAGGCGAAATTCGGTGGGTCCCATGGCGATATTCTGGCCGCCGATGGTGACGTGGTGACTGATGGGGTCGAACACCAGGCCGTCAACCCGGATCACGTCTTCAGGCATTTGTGGCGCTTTGCGGCGCAGCACGGCTTTGGTTCTGGCGATCAGTTCCCGGGGGGAAAAGGGTTTGGTGACATAGTCGTCGGCGCCGGCATCCAGCCCCTGCACCATATTGTCTTCGTCGGTTTTGGCGGTGAGCATGATCACCGGGGTTTTTTCGGTCAGTTCGTCGCGGCGCAGGCGGCGCAACAGCTCGACGCCACTGGTTTGCGGCATCATCCAGTCGAGCAGTACCAGATCCGGTGACTCGTCGATAATGGCGGCATGGCCGGCGACGGCATTTTCCGCCTGAAGGCAGCGAAAACCCGCAGCTTCCAGGGCTATGGCCACCATATCTCTAATGGCGGCTTCATCGTCAATGATAAGAATCGTTTGCTCTGTCATAAAACATCAGCGTGGTGGTAGCAGCGTTATTAGAAACCGGCTTTATGACAGGATTGTGACAGATTTTCGGGAGCCCTGGTTGACAAAGCGTTCGCGCCGGAATCAGGCGCTAATCAGGGAAACTATGATTAATGTCATTCCCGCGCAGGCGGAAATCTATAAGCGCTTGATTTTTCTGGACTCCCGCCTGCGCGCACTACTGTCCGGAATAAATAGAGGCTGCTTTCCTTAAGCCTGAAATAGTAAGGAGGTTGAGTGGTTCTGACCACCTCGAGACTTAAACGAAAGCTGTCGTTCCTGCGCAGGCAGGAACCTAGGAAGATTTTCAGGGTAGTCCATCAGGGTGCTAATATTGTTGAAAAATCAGCTGATTTACCGCTTTATTAGGCTACTGCACACATATGCCCCGGTGTTCAGTTGGTTTCGATTAGGGATTCCTGCCCCCGATCAGGTCGAGGGTGACGTTCCTTCGCAGGAATGACGGCGTGAAGTATTCCGGACAGTAGTGCGCCTGCGCGGGAGTGACGAAAGCGGAATTAATCAGAGTTTCCTTAGATAATCGAAAGCGATGGCGATAAAGAGGGTCATGCCCACCCAGCGGTTGTCCATAAAGGCTTTAAAGCAGCCGTCTCTGTCGCGTTTGCGGGCAGCGACAAGCTGGTAGCCAAAAAGCGCGGCGATCACGGCAACGCCGATAAAATAGCTGATTCCCAAAGAGAAACTGATGCCGGTGAGCACAAAGCTGATCAGGGTCAGTGCCTGGAAAATAGCGATAATGTGCAGATCCCAAGCGGCAAAGAGAATGGCGCTGGATTTGATGCCGATTTTAAGGTCGTCGTCCCGATCCACCATGGCGTAAAAGGTATCAAACACCAGGGTCCAGCAGACCACGCCTAATGCCAGCGGCCACAATGCCGCTGGCAGCGAGTTGGTCTGGGCGGCAAAGGCCATGGGTATACTCCAGGCCCAGGCCAGCCCCAGTACTACCTGGGGCAGATGGGTGTAGCGTTTCATAAAAGGGTAAACAGCGATAATCACCACACCGACACAGGCCAATAAAATGGTGAGTCTGTTGGTGAGCAGCACCAGGCCAAAACCGATCAACGACAGCAGGACAAATAACAGCAGGGCTTCCCAGGGCTGAACCTTGCCGGTGGCTATGGGGCGATAGCTGGTGCGCTCGACGTGGGCGTCCAGGTGCCTGTCGGCGTAATCGTTGATGACGCAGCCAGCGGCGCGCATCACAAAGCCGCCAGCGATAAAAATAGCGAGAATATCCAGGTCGGGCATACCCTCCGCCGCCAGCCACAGCGCCCAGAGGGCAGGCCAGAGCAGGAGAATGGTGCCCACGGGCTTGTGCAGCCGGGTGAGATGGATAAAGTGCTGAAGTCTGGATTCCGTCATGGTCTGGTTCGACAAAGGTTTGTCTGGCGCTATTCAGGATTCGACATTGTAAGGGTTAAAGTCGGGAAGAAAAATCTCACTCACCAGCAGGGGCTTGTCATCCAGATAAAACAGCGAGCGCCGCCCCCAGAGCCAAGGGGCGTTTTGGGCGAGTTTTTCTGGAATCATGCCTTCGGGAATGCGGGCAATATCAATGGCGCCGCGACGCAGGGTTTTGTCGGCAAAGAGTAGAGCGCCCAGGGGGCGGTTGTCGAGCTTGCCAAGGGCGCGAAGACGGCCAGTTAGGGTTGCCAGGGGCAGCACGCTGCGGGCGTAAACCCAGGGCACATGGTTGCCGGACAATACGACTTCCCGAATCAGAGCGCACTGCCGCAAAGGCAGCCCGAGGGCGCGGGCTTCATTGATGGTAGGGCGCCCGTAACGCTGGCGAATAATCCTGACGTCAAACCGGCCATTGCTGGCGGCCACCAGTCGTTGAGTCAGCGAACCCTGGTCGGCCAGCCAGTTCCGCCATTGGGGCGCAAGGCTGGATTGTAACCAGCGGTCAACGGGGTGCCAGCGAACAGCATGAGGGTGGTTGGGCGTCTGCAAGAGTGTTTCGGTGGTTGCACAGGGGGGTGCATTCTATCCCAGAAAGCGGGATTCATGGCATTACCAGGTATAGGAAAGGGTAAGGGAGCCGTATTCGTGATGCCGGGGCTGCCCTTTGAATTCTTTGGTGCGAAAGACCTGAGCGTAGGACAGCTTCCAGTTGCGGACAAGAAAGCTGAAGCCGACGGCGATATCGGCGACAAAGTATTCCCTGTCGAGGCGGTGGCTGTTTTCCCAGGTATTGCCGTCGATAAAAATATCGCGGCCCACCATACGGCCATCCACGGAGATAAAGCCGTGCAGGCCGTAAATAAACTTGTCGACATGGCGGAGGCGAATATCGCCCTTGCCCGGTGCGCTGTTGTCGCCGCCGGGGCGCACTGCTGAGGTGCCAAAATCTTCCGGCAGATCCCAACCAAACCGGTATTCGCCACCGGCATTGGCATAGATGGCCACAGAGCCGAGGGCGGCTCCGGCGTGGCTGATAAAATCCTGCTCAAGCCCCGTGGGCAGGTGGTGTTTAAAGAGGCGCAGCTTGTTTTCGTAAACCAGTTGCAGGGTGGGTTCGTCACTGAGCTGATTGTCCCAGCCCTGAAATTTGTCGAGCCCGCGAATGTTGTGGATGTTATCCTGTGCCTGCTCTCCCAGGGAGGACGGGCCGACAATGCCCAGGTTGACCTCCACAGAATCGAGGCGATTTTCAGTGCGGCCATGGTAGGCAAAACCCAGGTAGAGATAGCCGGCGTAGGGACGTTCATCCACCAGCAGCTCGCGAGCTTCAATGGTTTCCGGCGTGTAAATGGATTGTCCGAGGCTGATGACCAGGTTGCGGGTCGGGGTTTCCTTGAATCCCAGCAGTTTGTCGAAGCGGTTGTTGATGGTGTTAATCCATTTGGGTACGTCGGGGTCGTTGTCATAGGATGTCAGGTTTGGCGATACCCAGGACAGGCGAATGCCGTTGGTGTAGTTTTGATCGGTTTCGCCAAAGAGATCATTTTCCAGATAGAGGTTGACCGTCCAGGCATCATCCAGGGAGAGCTGGTCGCTTGGCGCCTCGTCGCCCAGGGCGGGAGCCAGCAAACAGAAACTCAGGGTCATGAGTGAAAAATTTTTGAGGACAGCCTGCATAATAGCGATCTCCTGTAATGTTGGCTGTGTGCGGTCTGATGACAGATCCTGTGTTCCCTCACCAAAGAAAGAATAGCAAAAGGCTTTGCCAATGAATATGAAGGATTCCGAAAGCCAGTTCCATTTGCTGGCCAGTAAGCGGTTTCTACCCCTATTTGTGACCCAGTTCCTCGGCGCGTTTAATGACAATCTGTTCAAGAACACGCTTATTGTGTTGCTGGTGAGCGCGGGCGCCTCCGGGCAATTTGACAGCAATATTATGATCAACCTGGCGGCGGGACTCTTTGTGTTGCCGTTTTTTTTGCTGTCGCCCATCGCCGGACAGCTGGCGGACAAGTATGAAAAATCCGCATTGATTCGCCGGGTTAAAGTTGCCGAAATTGCCATTATGCTCATCGCCGTTGCCATTCTTTATCTGCAGTGGTGGGCGGGACTGCTGGGCGTACTCTTTTTGATGGGCGTGCAGTCCGCTTTTTTTGGCCCCCTGAAATTTTCCATTTTGCCCCAGCATTTACACCCCGGCGAACTGGTGGCGGGCAACGCCCAGGTGGAAATGGGCACCTTTGCCGCCATTCTTCTCGGCACCCTACTGGGCACCTTGATTGGCGGCTTGGAAAACTATCTGCCAGTGATGGCTGTTGGCGTTGTTGGTGTTGCCATTCTCGGCTGGCTGACGAGTCGCAAAATTCCCCCTGCGGAACCCCACGCCGCCGAACTGCAGCTGAACTTTAACCCTTTTTCTGAAATGAAAGAGCTGGTGGCGCTGGCGCGGGAGAAAAAAGCGGTATGGTTGAGTATTCTCGGCATCTCCTGGTTTTGGCTGCTGGGGGCGGCGTATCTGACGCAAACCCCCAACTTTGCCGTGACGGTGCTTAACGGCGGCGTCAGCCTTATCGCCTTGCTGCTCTGCACCTTTACTGTGGGCATAGGCGCCGGTTCGCTGCTCTGTGATCGCCTTAGCGGCCACAAAGTGGAAATTGGTTTGGTGCCCCTGGGTTCCATCGGTTTGAGCGGGTTTGGTATTGATCTCTACTTTGCCGCACAAAGTTACGCCATTGCCGATGCCAGCACCCTGAGCCTGTTTTTTGCAGGTTCAGGTGGCGTCAGGATACTGGTGGACTTGCTGCTATTGGGGCTTTTTGGCGGCCTCTATGTGGTGCCAATGACGGCGCTGATTCAGGCGCGAACCCCGGTGGCGAAACGGGCGCGGGTGATTGCCTGCGGCAATATTTTCAACGCCCTCTTTATGGTTGTCGCCAGCGTGCTGGGCGCGCTGTTGCTGGGGCTGGCCGGGTTGGAGATTCCCGAATTTTTGCTGCTTATCGCCCTGGCCAATATCGCCGTAGCTGTGTTTATTTATCTCCAGGTACCAGAGTTCACCATGCGCTTTCTGGTGTGGCTGCTGGGTCACAGTATTTACCGTGTGCGCCACGAAGGCTTTGAACATATTCCCGAGCGCGGCGCGGCGGTATTGGTGTGCAATCATGTCAGCTTTGTCGATGCCCTGATTATCGGTGGCGCCATTCGCCGGGCGGTGCGTTTTGTCATGTACAAACCTATCTACGATTTGCCGGTGCTGAATTTTATTTTTCGCACGGCGGGCGCTATTCCCATCTGTTCGCGCCGCGAAAGTGAAGCGGTTTATGAAAGCGCGATGGCAGCGATTGCCGACGCCCTGAAGCGGGGTGAGCTGGTGTGCATTTTCCCCGAAGGCAAGCTCACCCGCGACGGCGATATTGACGAATTTCGTCCCGGCATTGAAAAAATCATTGCCCAAACCCCGGCGCCGGTCATTCCCATGGCGCTGCGCGGCCTGTGGGGCAGCTTTTTCAGTCACAGCGGCGGCGTGTTTCGCAGTAAGATGCGGCCTTTCTGCCGCGTCGATGTCGCCGTTGCCCCGGCCATTGCTCCCGAACAGGTGCGCGCCGATGAGCTGCGAGCTAAAGTAGCCGAGTTACGTGGCGATCTGCGTTAGCCCCGCTGTTTGATCCGAGCCTGGCAACAGGCGCTGGTAAATAAAAAAGGTAAAACCATCATGAAGCTGTCCACAAAAATTCTTGTCGGTATGGTCGCCGGGGTTATCGTCGGAGCCATTCTCAACCAGATGTCTGGAGATTCCGGCAGTTTTGCCGCCAATCTCTCCGCCTGGCTGGTCAATTCCGTGTTTGATGTGGTGGGCAGTATTTTTGTGGCATCGCTGAAGTTGCTGGTGGTGCCGCTGGTGTTTGTCTCTCTGGTCTGCGGCAGTAGCGCCATGGGTATGAATGCCCGCATGGGGCATATGGCGTTGAAAACCCTCGGCCTTTATATGATCACCACGGCCATTGCCATCAGCCTGGCGCTGTTGCTTGCCAATGTGATTAATCCGGGAATAGGCATTGAAATGACTGCGGACACCAGTTATGTCCCCGCAACAGCGCCATCCGTCAAGGAAGTGCTGATCAATATTTTCCCCACCAATCCGGTCCAGGCCATGGTGGAGGGCAATATGCTGCAGATTATTGTCTTCTCGGTACTGATGGGGGTGGCGGTCACTCATAGCGGTGAGCCGGGCAAAAAAGCCCTGGACGTGTTTCAGAGTTTCAATGAAGTGATTATGACCATGGTCGGGTTTCTGATGCACCTGGCGCCCTATGGTGTATTTTGCCTGCTGGCGAAAATTTTCAGCGAGCTGGGTATCGGCGCGGTGCTGGATCTGGCCAAGTACTTTTTTACCGTGTTGCTGGTATTGCTTCTCCACGGCCTGGGGGCGTACAGCCTGATCCTCAAATTGCTCACCGGCCTCAATCCGGTTACTTTCTTTAAAAACGTGCGCCCAACCATTCTCTTTGGCTTCAGCACCGCCTCCAGTAATGCCACCATGCCGGTGACCATGAGCGTGGCGGAAAAGCGCCTGGGGATCGACAATTCGATTGCGTCTTTTACCGTGCCACTGGGCGCCACCATCAATATGGATGGCACCGCCATTATGCAGGGCGTAGCCACGGTATTTATCGCCCAGGCGTTTAATGTGGATATTTCACTCGGCGGCTATCTGGCGGTGATCGCCACCGCCACTCTGGCGTCTGTAGGCACCGCTGGCGTTCCCGGTGTCGGCCTGATCACCCTGGCCATGGTGTTGCAGCAAGTGGGGCTGCCGGTGGAAGGCATCGCTCTTATCATTGGTGTAGACCGCCTTCTCGATATGGTGCGCACGGCGGTCAATGTTACCGGCGACTGTATGGTGTCCACCATCGTCGCCAAAGGCGAGGGCTTGTTCAATGAAGCCATCTACAACGAGGTGTCGGATGTGGATACGTTCAAGGCAGGCGCGAGCACCGAGGATGGCGCGCCATAAAAGCCGTGGAATCTATTTGATCCTTTCACCGCATCGCGGCGCAAGAGCTTGTTAAAACCGCGTATTTTCGCCTGCAGGGCAGGTTCCTACGAAAAAATACGGATTTGTAGGAGCTTGCCCCGCAAGCGATAAGCCCAGGCCATGAACCTTGCGCCTGTCCCTGGCGATGCCAAAATCCGGCAATTGGGGCAATATTCGAGTTAAAAGGCAACCTGCAAGCGGGCGAGTACGGCGTCGCCGTCGTCTTCACCACCGAGGTCGTTGTCGGTGTTCACATGAACATAGTCCGCCGATAACCTGACCGTTGAATTCAGATACCAGTTGACGCCAAATGTGCAGCTGTCGGCCTTTTCGCCGCTGACGGCAATGGGCATCGGGTTGCTGACATCAAGATAGTCGTAGCGGGCAAACAGCTCCCACGCCCCTGCCGGGTGAGTCGGTTTCACCGCCTCAAAGGTGCCGCTGTCAATTTTGTAGTCGCGGTATTCGCCGGTAAGCACATAACCCACTTGGGCGTAGTAGCCATCGGCATCGATGGAATGGGCGCTGTTGTCCACATCGATCTCGCCCTCAAAGTATTCCGCCATCATATGCAGGGCGCCAAAGCGGGCGGCAGCTTCGAGGTTGTAATCGCTGCGATCCCCGCTGGCGCCGGATACCCGCGCCCGCACTTTGCTGACGCCGCCCCCGTCCTGTCCGCCCCGTGCGCCGAGCCTGGCGCTGTAGGACGCGGCCACGCCGGTGCGTTCGGTCATACCCAGGCCAAGGTGAATGAGGTTGGTGTCGTCCATCAGCGGCCGCACCACAATTCTGCCGGTCACGGAGGTGTCGACATCGCTATTGTTTGATTCAAAACCGTTTTTAAAGACACCGAGGCTGTAAGTGAATTGCTGGTTGGCGCCGTGGAACCTGGCTCCCAGAGAGTGGCCGGTATCAAAGGCTTCCGAAGCCATGGAGCGCTCAATGGCGGTAATCCATTTTGAGCTGCCGGTATCGTCCATACCAAAATTTTCTTTCTGCTGACCCAGGGTCAGTTTGGACATTTTGCCCCAGCCATTATAGGTGCCGAAAATGGCGTCGACGGAACCGCCATTGTTGATGTTGTAGGCAAGTTCATAATCCCAATTATTGGCGTGCGCCTTGATCTCGATACGGCTGCGGCGAATAAAAGCGTCTTCGCCATGGTCGCCGGGGGGGACGCTGACCACACCGTCGTAGTCGTTGTAGTCGGCCTGGACGCGGCCGCCGATTTTGACGGCATACTGGCCGTCAGCGGTTTTTGCTTCAAAGCCTTTGCTGGTGGTAGTGGTCAGAATCTCGGAGCCATTGAACTCCGCGGCATGGGTGCTCACGCCAGCAGGGGTTAACAGCATTGAGCCAATGGCGAGAGAGAGTAGTTGTCTGTTCATAGTGAAATTCACCCATAGTAATGACTGTGTAACCGCCCTCGGGGGAGGGCTCTGATGGCGGCAAGTATCAAACCAGTTTGTGTCAGTTATGTGACAAAGTTTCACTTAAATGACATTTTGATGAATTAATTTTGACAGTTTGATGTGGTTTTTATGACAAAAACGGGTGATGAGGCCCCTGCCATAAATCTGAAACGAAAATGTCATGCACGGAGAGACTGTCATATATTTGTCATATTCAGTTCATAGGATGCCCACAGTTGCTTGATTAACCCAATAACCATTTTTTTGCCCGGTTCACCCTGGAGATACCATGAAAACGATATCGTTCAAATCTACAGCTGCAATCCTGATTGCCGCAGCGGGCTTTGCCTGCACCCAATCCGCTATGGCCAGGGACTATATCAGTATTGTTGGCTCTTCGACGGTTTATCCTTTTTCCACTGTGGTTGCCGAGCGCCTGGGCAAGACTGCCGGCATTTCAACGCCTACCGTGGAATCGACAGGTACAGGCGGTGGTTTTAAGCTGTTTTGTAATGGCGTCGGCCCGGCAACGGCGGATATTACCAATGCTTCCAGGCGTATGAAAGCGTCGGAATTCGAGCAGTGCCAGAGCAATGGCGTTACCGACATCGTTGAAGTGCTGGTTGGTTATGACGGCATTGTTTTGGCAAACTCCAACCAGCAGGATGTTATGGACATCAGCCGCAAGGAAATTTTCCTGGCGTTGGCCAAAGAGGTTCCCAATCCCGATGGTTCGGCAACACTAGTGGCCAATCCCTACACGCACTGGAACCAGATCAACCCGGCGCTGCCGGCAAAGAAAATTGAAGTCCTCGGCCCGCCGCCAACTTCCGGTACTCGGGATGCCTTTGTCGAGCTGGCCATGGAGGGCGGCTGCGAAGCCTTTGATTTTATTGCGACGATGAAAAAGGCCAATGAAGATCAGTTCAAGGCGGTATGCCACACCATTCGCGAAGACGGCGTCTATATTGAAACCGGTGAAAATGACAACCTGATCGTGCAAAAACTGGAAAAGAACCCCGATTCCTTTGGTATTTTTGGCTTCAGTTTTCTCGACCAGAACAGCGACAAGGTTCATGGCTCCCTTATTGAAGGGCACGAGCCGACCTTTGAATCCATCGCCGATAAATCCTATTCTGTGTCCCGCCCACTGTATTTCTATGCCAAAAAAGCCCACATTGGTGTTGTTCCCGGCATTCAGGAGTACATCAATGAATTTACCAGCGAAAAAGCCTGGGGCGATGATGGTTATCTCGCCGAAAAAGGCATGATCCCCCTGGCGGAAGATGTTCGTGCCGACCTCGGCGCCAAGGCCAGAGGATTGCAGGCGATGTCTGGCGAAGACCTCTGAAACAGCATCACCCTAGAGCCGGGCTCGTCACAGACGAGTCCGGATTTTTTTGTCATATAACAGTAAAGCTGAAGGTTTTTAATTGAGTACAATCACCACCTTCAGAATCAAGGCATCGACTTTATGGAAACTGCAAATCTGCTAGTTCTGGTCGTGTTGATGGGCAGCGCTGCCTATCTGTTGGGCCGCAGCAGAGCCTACAGCGTTGCTCGTCCCCTCGGCGGTGTTCGCCACCTTCACTCCCTTCCTTATTATTACGGCATGCGCGCAGCGCTGTGGAGCTTTATTCCCGCGGCCATATTGCTCGCGGTGTGGGTTGCTCTCGACGAAAAAGTCATCACCGCGATGCTGATGGCCGAGCTGCCGGAAGAGATTCGACCGACGGGCTTGGCGGAAAAAAATCTCATTTTCAGTCAGCTGGAAAATATTGCCTCCGGTGTGATCCCAGCAGACAGCGCCTCTGCGGCGGTGGCCACAGCTGCAGAGCGCTTGCGCCTGTTTCGCGAAATCGGGCAGTGGTTGATGGTGGCGCTGGTCTGTTCTGGCGGGGTTATCGGCGGCATTTGGGGGTGGATCAAAATTTCACCGACATTGCGCGCTCGCCAGCAGGTGGAGAAGTTTTTTGTTGGCTTCCTCATTTTCTGTGCGTCGATCGCCATTCTCACCACGGCGGGCATTATCTTCTCTGTTGTTTTTGAGTCCCTGCGGTTTTTCCAGCAGGTACCTGTGCACGAGTTTGTCTTTGGTCTCGAGTGGAGTCCGCAGACGGCGATTCGCGCCGATCAGGTCGGCTCGTCAGGGGCTTTTGGCGCCGTTCCCCTGTTCGTCGGCACCCTGGTCGTGTCTGCCATTGCCATGTTGGTGGCGGTTCCCGTGGGCTTGATGTCCGCCATTTATCTTGCTGAATACGCCAGGCCGCGGGTGCGCGCCCTGGCGAAGCCGGCACTGGAAGTGCTGGCTGGCATTCCCACCGTGGTATACGGGTTTTTTGCCGCCCTGACCGTGGCGCCGCAATTGCGGAGCTGGGGTGAGGGCATGGGGCTGGATGTCTCTTCCGAGAGCGCTCTGGCCGCAGGCCTGGTGATGGGAGTGATGATTATTCCCTTTGTCTCCTCCCTCGCCGACGATGTCATTTCTGCGGTACCCAGAGCCATGCGTGACGGCTCCCTTGCTCTCGGAGCAACCCAGTCTGAAACCATTTGCCGAGTGATTTTTCCGGCGGCGCTGCCGGGTATTGTCGGCGGCGTGTTGCTGGCGGTGTCCCGCGCCATCGGCGAGACGATGATCGTGGTGATGGCCGCAGGCCTCGCCGCCAACCTCACCGCCAATCCCCTTGAAAGTGTCACCACAGTGACTGTGCAAATTGTCACTCTTTTAGTGGGTGACCAGGAATTCGATAGCCCCAAAACCCTGGCGGCTTTTGCCCTGGGTCTGATGCTGTTTGTGGTTACGCTGATTCTTAATATCATCGCCCTGCAGGTGGTGAAGAAATACCGGGAGCAGTATGAATAGTCGCAAAAATATCAGCGAGCACGTCAAGGCCGGTCTCAATCGCCGTTACCGCCGGGAGCGGTTGTTCCGCTCTTTGGGTATTTTTTCCATTGTTTTCAGTCTCGCCTGTCTGCTGGCGCTGTTTACCGACATTATCAGCAAGGGGCACGGCGCTTTTCAACAAACCTATATTCGCCTTGCGGTCAGTTACGATCCCGACATTCTCGAGCTGTACAATGTTCGGGACGAGCAGCAGTTCGCCCTCGCCAATTTTGACGGTATTGTTAAAAAGGCGCTGCAGGAGCGTTTTCCCGAGGCCAGTGGCCGCAGTGACAAGCGCGAATTGAACAGAATAATCAGTTCAAACGCCATCTATACCCTGGCCGACCGCTTGCGGGCAGATCCGGAGCTACTCGGTAGAACTGAACAGGTCTGGGTGCTGGCGGACGATGATATCGACACCTACTACAAGTCGCTGGAGGATAGCGACGGCGCTTTTACCGGACGCACCAACGAAAAGACTCAGGGTTGGATACAAAGTCTGATTGAGGGTGGCGATATTCAGCTGCAGCTCAATCGTGAGTTTTTTACCCGCGGCGATTCCCGGGAGCCTGAGCAGGCGGGGATCTGGGGCGCGGTTAAGGGCTCCTTTTTCACCCTGCTGGTGACGCTGGCGCTGTCATTCCCCATTGGCGTTGCCGCAGCGCTTTATCTCGAGGAGTTTGCGCCTAAAAACAAGTGGACAGATCTGATCGAGGTCAATATCAACAACCTTGCCGCAGTGCCCTCGATTATTTTCGGCCTGCTGGGGCTGGCGGTTTTTATTAATTTTTTCGAGATTCCGCGCTCGATTCCCCTTCTTGGCGGCCTCGTTTTAACGCTGATGACTCTGCCCACCATTATTATTTCCAGTCGCGCCGCCATTAAAGCGGTGCCGCCGTCCATTCGCGAGGCTGCGCGGGGTATCGGCGCTTCACCTATGCAGGTGGCGCTCCACCATGTTCTGCCCTTGGCCATGCCGGGAATGCTCACTGGCGCAATCATCGGTATGGCGCAGGCGCTGGGCGAAACTGCGCCCTTGCTGATGATTGGTATGGTCGCCTTTATCGTCGACACACCGGGGGGCGTTACCGATCCGGCCACCGTGCTGCCGGTGCAAATTTTCCTGTGGGCAGACAGTCCCGAGAGAGCGTTTGTCGAGAAAACCTCCGCAGCCATTATGGTATTGCTGGCATTTCTTATTATGATGAATACCCTGGCCGTATGGCTGAGGAAGCGCCTTGAAAGGCGCTGGTAACCGAGTAACCGCTATGACAGTTGCAATGACAGAAACCAAGGTCGGCGCTTTTGACGCCAGTAAAGAACAGGTCGCCATGACGAACAGTGCAGAAGATTATAAGACCACCGGCTTTCCCTTTGTTGCCGAGCCCAAAGTGCAGATGCGCAACGTGAATGTCTTTTACGGCGACCAGCAGGCCATTTTTAATGTCAGCCTGGACATCGCCGAAAATGAGGTGCTGGCGATGATCGGCCCCTCCGGTTGCGGCAAATCGACATTTTTGCGCAGTCTCAACCGCATGAATGATACCGTTGAGGGCTGTCGGGTTAGCGGTCAGTTAACCCTCGATGGTGAAAATATTTATGACTCGAAAATGGATGTGGTGGAGCTGCGCGCCCGCGTTGGCATGGTATTTCAGAAACCCAATCCGTTTCCCAAGTCCATTTACGACAATGTGGCCTATGGGCCGCGCCTTCACGGTATGGTCAATCATCGCTCCGAGCTCGATCAGCTGGTGGAAACCAGCCTGATCAAGGCGGGACTCTGGGCAGAGGTCAAAGACAGGCTTCACCAGCCGGGAACCGGACTTTCCGGGGGCCAGCAACAGCGCCTTTGCATTGCCAGAACCATTGCCATCAGCCCCGAGGTGATTCTCATGGATGAACCCTGTTCGGCGCTCGACCCCATCGCCACCGCCAAAATTGAAGAGTTGATCAGCGAGCTGGCAGAAAACTACACCATCGCCATTGTTACCCATTCCATGCAGCAGGCGGCACGGGTCTCCCACAGAACGGCGTATTTCCATCTGGGCAAACTCATCGAAGTCAACGATACTGACAAGGTGTTTACCGCGCCGGAAAACGAACTCACCGAAGCCTATATCACCGGCCGCTTCGGTTAAGGAAACAGACACTATGGACAAATTGCACCTGGAACAGCACATTTCAAAACAGTTTGATGCCGATCTTGAAGAGCTTAAAAGCCGTATGCTGGAAATGGGTGGCCTGGTGGAAAACCAGGTTAGCGACGCCCTCAAGGCCGTGGAAATGGCCGATAGCAGTCTGGCAGTCAAGGTTATTGAACACGAAAGCAGTGTCGATGCCCTGGAAATGAGCATCGACGAGGAATGCATTCTCCTGATTGCCCGCCGCCAACCCGCCGCCAGCGATCTGCGTTTGGTAATGGCGGTGTTTCGCTGCGCCCGGGATCTCGAGCGCATCGGCGATGAAGCACAGAAAATTGCCAAAATGGCCATTCGCCTTTCGGAAGAAGGTGGGGCTCCTCGGGGTTATCTGGAATTGCGCCATATCGGCTTGCAGGTGCAGCAGATGCTCCACAAGTCCCTCGATGCCTTTGCCCGTTTTGATGTCGAAAGTGCGTTGGAGGTGTTGCCCGAAGACGCCAAAGTGGATATGGACTATAAAACCGCAGTGCGCGAACTGGTTACCTACATGATGGAGGATCCCCGCAGCATTTCCCGAGTGATGAATATTCTCTGGACTTTGAAAGCGGTGGAGCGCATCGGCGACCACGCCAAAAACATTTGTGAGCAGGTGGTCTACCTGGTTCAGGGGCGCGATATTCGCCACAGCGGCGGTGATAACGATTGATAGCTGGTCAGTGAAAGAGACAATAAAAAGGCCAATGGAAATATTGGCTGCTTAGTGCGCGCTAGTTAGCCAAAGATAGTCTTGAAAATCAGGAAAAAAACAATCGCCATAATGGCGCCTGCGGGCAGGGTAATCAGCCAGGACATAAAAATACCGCCGATCACTCTCAGATTGAGGGCGCCTATCCCCCGCGCCAGGCCCACACCCAGAACTGCGCCCACCAGTGTGTGGGTGGTGGACACGGGAATGCCGGCAGCGGAGGCCAGCACCACAGTAGAGGCGGCGCCCAGTTCGGCGGCAAAGCCGCGGCTGGGGGTGAGCTCGGTGATTTTTTTGCCGATGGTGGCCATCACCTTATAACCGTAAGTGGCCAACCCGGCGACAATACCCAGGGCGCCAAGGAGAAGAATCCAGTTGGGAACAATGGATTTTGCTGTGACGGTGCCGGATTTGATCACGCCGACAATGGCGGCGACGGGGCCGATGGCGTTGGCGACGTCGTTGGAGCCGTGGGCGAAGGCCATGCTGCAGGCGGTGAATACCATGAGCACGGCAAACACCTTTTCGACACTGTGAAAACGGTTGTTTTTGTCGGCGTTTTCGTCCTGCTTGATGCGGCTGAGTAGAAAGGAGCCAAAGGCGGCAACTATCAATCCGGCTACAAGGGCGTAAAGGACGATTTCAGGACCGGACAATTGAATGCCGGAATCAGCAAAGACATGTTTCAGCCCTTTTACGAGGGTGACGTTGGTGATCAGAAAACCCACCAGAAACATATAGAAGGGAATGTAGCGTTTGGCGCGGGTAAAGGGATCTTCGCGGGTGAGGATCAGGGTCTGGACACTGGAGAACAAAATGTAGGCGATCACTCCGGCGATCAGGGGGGAGATTACCCAGCTGATGGCGATCTGGCCAATTTTGGACCAGTCAACGGCGTCCATACCTATGCCCACGGCGCCAAAGCCGACAATTGCGCCAACAATGGAATGGGTGGTGGATACCGGCCAGCCATTCATGCTCGCCACCAGCAGCCATATCCCCGCAGACAACAGGGCTGAGAGCATGCCGTACATCAGGTACTGGGGATTATCCTCCAGCGCCGAGGGGTCGATAATGCCGTTGCGAATGGTGGAGGTGACTTCCCCCCCAGCCAGATAGGCACCGAGGAATTCAAACACCATCGCGATAAGAATGGCCTGTTTGATGGTGATGGCCTTGGAGCCCACGGAGGTGCCCATGGCATTGGAAACATCATTTGCACCTACACCCCAGGCCATAAAGAAGCCAAAAACACAGGCAAGAACAAGAAACAGGGTGCCATACTGGGTCAGCAGTTCCATAGAATGAAGCCTTATCTTGAGTAGTTGCTGAAGGTTAGCGGGCGAGTAACAGCAGCAGGCGGCTGCCCACCCGTTGCGAGGTGTTGGCGAGTTCGCCGATATTGTCAATTACCTTGTAGAGAAACATGGCGTCGATGGGGGGAAGATCTTTTTCGTTTGCCTGGAGTTTGTGGCGAATGCCGCGCTCGTGGTCGTCAGCACTTTTTTCGAGGTTGTCGAGTTTGTTGATCATCTCGAAAACAATGTCGATTTCCTTGCCCTTGAAGCCGCTTTCCAATAACTCATCCAGTTCGTTGATGGCAACCAGCGCCTGATCGGAGACGAGGACGGAACTGGTCAGAAAAGCAATAAAATCAGGTTGTATCGTCGCTGGTACTAACATGCGGCGACCCAGCATAATCCCGGCGATATCCCGGGCAATATTGGCAACCTTGTCCTGAAGGCTGATCAGGTCGAGCAAATCTGTGCGGGGCACCGGCATAAACAGGCTGTTGGGCATGTTGAGGCGCAAATCCCGCTTGAGGTGATCGGCCTGGTGTTCGAGTTCGCGAATATCGTTGTAGATGTTTTCTGCCTCTTCCCAGTTATTGTCGAGGGTTGCCGCCAGAAAGGCGTCGAGGCGGGCGGCGCAGTTGGCGGCCAGCAACATATGCTCCTGCAGGGGTTTGATGGGCGATTTTCCAAACAGATCGGAAACAGGGTTTTTCATGTTGCATCCCTTGGTAGCAGTTAAACCAGGCCGGAATGAACACAGCCTGGGAGCCTGTCGGACTTGGGACTGTTCTACTCTGACAACCCCGACAGCCTTCTCGAGGGCGCTATTTTCGTTTGAAATGGCCAGAATTGCCAGCCGGATTTTATGGCGGCAATGGTGTTCGCAGCGAACATTGCTGAAACCCCTGGGCAAAAATCAGGCCTGTGCGTATTTCTCCCTGCCACGCAGCCAGCGCTCAATCAGAGGCGCAACGGCCTGGGGATAGTCTCTGAGCAGGTTGACTGCGCAGGCTTTGACATCGCTGAGCATGGCTTCGTCGCGAAGCAGGTCGGCGATATGAAACTGAAGCTCTCCGGTTTGACGGGTGCCAAGTACCTCTCCGGGGCCGCGCAGACGCAGGTCTTTTGCGGCGATGACAAAACCGTCGTTGGTTTCCCGCATAATGCGAATGCGCTCTTTGGCCTGTTGGGAAAGCTGGTTGCCGTAAAGGAGGACACAGTGGCTCTCGGCTGATCCCCGGCCGATTCTGCCGCGCAGCTGGTGCAGCTGTGACAATCCCAGGCGCTCAGGGTTTTCGATCACCATCAGGCTGGCGTTGGCGACATCTACGCCCACCTCAATGACCGTGGTTGCCACCAGCAGATCGATACATCCGGCCTTGAATGCCTGCATGGTCTGCTCTTTTTGTGCGGGCTTAAGACGGCCGTGAACCAGACCGGTGCGAACCTGGGGAAGTAGCAACTGTAATTCTGCCGCCGTCGCCTCTGCGGCCTGGGCTTCGAGAACATCGGATTCGTCGATCAGCGTACACACCCAGTAAACCTGGCGCCCTTCGGCACAGGCCTGGCTGACCCGGTCGATAACATGGCTGCGGCGCTGTTGACTGATGGCTACGGTATTGACCTGCGTTCTCCCCGGCGGCAGTTCATCAATGATTGAGGTGTCGAGATCCGCGTAGGCAGACATGGCCAGGGTGCGGGGAATGGGTGTGGCGGTCATCACCAGCTGGTGGGGGGTTATACCCTTGACGCCCTTGTCGCGAAGGGCGAGACGCTGATGAACGCCAAAGCGATGTTGTTCATCGATAATCACCAGCCCCAGTTTGTGGAAATGAACCTCTTCCTGAAACAGCGCATGGGTGCCGATGATCACAGCAGCGCTGCCATCGCCAATTCGCTGAAGTTGTCGTTCCCGCGCCTTGCCTTTGACCCGGCCGGTGAGCCAGGCGACTTCAATGCCCAGGGGGCTGAGCCAGGCGTCAAAATTGTTGCGGTGCTGCTCGGCGAGAATTTCCGTGGGCGCCATCACTGCCGTCTGAAAACCTCCCGCGCAAGTGGTTAGCGCCGCTAGGGCAGCCACCAGGGTTTTGCCGGAACCCACATCCCCCTGAACCAGGCGCAGCATGGGCTGGTCTTGACCGAGATCCTGTTGAATTTCGGCAACCACTCGCTGTTGGGCTGCCGTCAGCCTAAATGGCAGTTGCGAAAGAAATTGTTTTTCCATGCCTGAGCTTTTTGGCAGTCGCGGCGCCGTTTCCCGGCGCAGGGTTTCCCTCCGCTGCAACAGGCTGAGATGGTGGGCCAGGAGTTCTTCAAAGGCGAGACGCTGCTGTGCCGAATGGGTGCCATTGGCAAGCTCCATAAGCGGCGCATTGGCGGGGGGGTGGTGTAAAAAGTGCAGCGCATTCGCCAGGGGAGTGTGGGGTGTGCTGCCGGCCAGTGCCGGCGGCAGCAGTTCCGGTAGATTGGTGTTGTTAATCATGGCCAGCGCCTGGCTGGCGACACGGCGGAGGCGCTGCTGGGTAATTCCCTCGGAAGCTGGGTACACCGGGGTCAGGTGGGTTTCCAATGGCGCGCTGTTGGCGCCGTCGAGAAATTGATACTCCGGGTGGTACATTTCGAGGCCGCTGCTGCCGGGGCGGACTTCGCCGTAACAGCGCAATCGGGTTCCCGGTGTCAGGTTGTTTTTTTGTGCTGCGGAGAAATGGAAAAATCTCAGGCTCAGGGTGCCGGTGCTGTCCTGGACGCGGCACACCAGGCTGCGGCGTCTGCCCAGGGCAATATCGCAGAGCCGCACTTCCGCCTCAATGACCACCTCACTGAAGGGCTGCAGGGCGCCAATGGGGGTAATTCTGGTGCGATCGGCGTAGCGCAGCGGCAGGTGAAACAGCACATCCTGAACACTGAGAATGCCGAGCTTGGCGAGCTTTTCCCGCAATTGAGGGCCAATACCCTTGAGGCTCGATACCGGCGTTTCGCTGAGGTGCTTGACTGTGGTCACTACGATCCCCTGTTCATCCCTGCGTATCAGAAAAACCTATTTGAGCCCTGGCAGGCGGGTTTCCAAAATGGCTTCCCGCAATGCATCTATGGCTTTGTGTCTGGGAAAGCTGGCGCGCCAGGCCAGCGCCGCTGTGCGGCAAGGCGCCGGCTTGGCAAAAGGGCGGCTGGTGAGATTCTGAAGTTTGTTCTGGGTGCCCAGCACTGCCGACAGGGGCAGAATGGTGATGCCCAGGCCACTGGAGACCATATGGCGCATGGTTTCCAGGGAGCTGCCTTCGGTATCGGTGCGAATGCTGCGATCGCCGTCCTTGCCGGTGTGGCGGGCGAGGTTGGGCACGGCCTCCAGCACCTGTTCTCGAAAACAGTGGCCTTCACCGAGCATGAGAATATTTTCATCTTCCAGGTCTGCAGGGGCAATGGTTTTTTGCTTTGCCAGGCGGTGGCTGTCCGGCATCAGCACCACAAAGGGTTCTGTATACAGGGGCTGGGTGACCACATCAGGTTCTGTAAACGGCAGGGCGATGATGATCACATCCAGGTCGCCGTTGCGCAGTCGCCTTCTCAGGGTCGCGGTATAGCTTTCCTCCACCACCAGGGGCATATTGGGCGCCAGTTCGCGGAGTTTGGGAATAAATTGAGGAAACAGGTAGGGGCCAATGGTGAAAATGGCGCCGACCCGCAGCGGGCTGTTGAGTTGATCTTTGCCCGCAGCGGCGAGATCCTGTATGCGCGATGCCTCCTCAAGCACTTTCTGAGCCTGGGCAATAACCACTTCGCCGGTTGGGGTTGCGGTGACCTTGCTTTTTGAGCGTTCAAAAAGATCCACGCCCAGTTCCTGTTCCAGCTTTTTAACGGCGATACTCAGGGTTGGCTGGCTGACGTGACAGCGATCGGCCGCCTGGCCAAAATGTTGTTCCTGGGCAAGTGTTACTATGTAGCGCAATTCTGTTAGTGTCATAACTCAAGTCTGCAATGATTATTACGGGCATAATAGTCAAAAATTATTGTAAGGAGCAATACGATTGAGAGCATTGTTGATCGGTTTTGGTGATCTGGCACAAAGGTTGGCGCCACAATTGCTGGCTGCGGGCTGGCAAATCCGGGGGCTGAGGCGCTCGCCAGCGGATTTTCCCGGTGTCGAAATGTTAAAGGGGGATTGCCGCAACCCTGAGGTTGTCGCCGCTGCCCTCGCCGATCAGGATCTGGTGATTATTACCCTAACGCCGGCAGCGTTTACGCCTGAAGCCTATAAACACGCCTATGTCGACAGCGCCGAAGCCATTTGCGCGGCGCTCAAGTCCCGCAAGGACAAAGGGGAGTCGCTGCCGCGCCATCTTATTTGGGTATCCAGTACCAGTGTTTATGGCGCCGGGAAAGGGGAATGGGTGAATGAGCACAGCGAAACCAATCCCGGCAGCTTTTCCGGTCGCTGTCTGCTGGAGGCGGAGCAATTACTGGCAGCGGCCTGTGTACCAGTGACTATTGTCCGCTTTAGCGGTATCTATGGCGGCGACAGCACCCGTATGCTGGATCAGGTGCGTGCTGGCCACTGCGCTGCGGCGGAGCCGGTGCAGTGGTCAAACCGAATTCACCGCGAGGACTGTGTTGGGGTTCTCAACCACCTTGCCACATTGGTTGAAGAGGGTAAGAGGTTGGCGCCGGTTTATCTGGCCACGGATTGTGAGCCGGTACCTCTCCATGAGGTTCATCGCTGGTTGGCGCAACGACTGCAGATTCCGTTTAAGGTGGTAGAGGGACGGTCAGTTACAAGGGGCAACCGGCGCTGCAGCAATCAATTGCTGCTGGCGTCAGGTTACCAGTTTACCTACCCCACTTTTCGCGAAGGCTACGCTCAGCCTGTAGCCTGTAGCCTGTAGCCTGTAGCCTGTAGCCTGTAGCCTGTAGCTTGTAGGAAAACTCTGATTCATGTCATTCCCGCACAGGCGCACTGCTGTCCGGAATAAATAGAGGCTGCTTTCCTTAAGTCTGAAATAGTAAGGAGGTTGAATGGTTCTGAGCGCCTCGAGACTTAAATGAAAGCTGTCGTTCCTGTGTAGGCAGGAACCTAGGAAGATTTTCAGGGTAGTTTCTCGGGGGCTGCTAACATTGTTGAAAAATCAGCT
>JBFXIU010000017.1:0-28902 GCA_050175615.1 Porticoccaceae bacterium
CAACATCGCGGGGATGTTTGGAGAAAGGCCCGAACATGTCCAGCCATTTTCTTGAAATCAACAGATCCATCAATTCGGACTCTTCACCAGCGGCAACCCGCTTGCGTTCACTTTCTATTTTGTCGAAAACGCCTTTGACCTCAGGGCCAAACAAATATTCGAGATACTCCAGGGGAATCCGGTGTTCATCGGTGGGATTGCCGTCGTCGTCGTATTTGACAGGAGAGATCGGCGGCACATAGAAAACGTTGGGGTCTGTGCCGTATTCTGAGTGCAGCGGCAGGGCGACCTTGTATTCGTGCACCAATTTGTAGATGGGGCCTTCAGGGTCATCGTGGTAGCCCAGAAACCGAACACGTCCGGGGCATTGACGGGAACAGGCGGTCGCCACCCCCTCGTCGATACGGGGGAAACAGAAAATGCATTTTTGCGATTTGCCGAGAATTTCATTGAAGTAGATTTTTTTATAGGGGCAGGCTTCCTGGCAAAAACGGTAGCCACTGCAGCGATCTTCATCAATCAGAACGATGCCATCCTCGTCACGCTTTTCGATGGCTTTGCGGGGACAGGCCTCCAAACAGGCGGGCTTGGTGCAGTGATTACAAATTCTCGGCAGATAAAAATAGTAGCTATTGGGGAACTCGCCAGCGCCGATATCCTCGTCCCAGTTGGGTCCCTTCCAGTTTTCACCGTTATTCCATTCACCGTAGTTGGCCTGAAGAAATGCGTCCTCGTCGCCACCGTGAAAAACATCGTCGTGATTGAAATCCCAGGCGACACCAAAATCTTCCTCGGTGGGGCGAATACCCTTCTGAGCTTCGCCGTTGCGAAAACCGCCGCCCATTTCTTCATAGTTGTGGGGGGTACCTTCCCCCGGCTGGGTGTTCACCGTGTTCCACCACATGTGCTTCATGCCTTCACGGCGAGTCCACAGCGTTTTACAGGCGATTGAACAGGTGTGGCAACCGATGCACTTGTTCAAATCCATAACCATTGCGACTTGTCTTTTACTCATGGGGTTCTCCTCTTAGGCCTCCACAGCGAAGGGAATCCAGTCGATGGAAAAAGCTTTCAATCCGGCTCTTTCATCATTGGCTCCCGACCAGAGTGCGAAACCGATTTTGGTGTCAACGCCAGGGGTTACAGGAGCTATACCGCCACCCGTTCCCAGAATGCGACTGATGACAACCCGCCAGCGATTGCCATCCTCCACTGCTTCGGAGGCGATTCTGAACTCCGGCCCTTTTTCGGACAGGCCGATACCCTGGGCTACGATGGATTTGACGCCCTTGCCCGCTTTCCAGTGAAGGATATGGATGGGGTCGGTTTTGGAACCCATCATGATAAGAACCGGATTACCCTTGAGGGGGAAGGCAACAGCGATAGCGTCGGGAAAATCTCCACCTTTGGGGGATACGCCTTCCCAGCTCAGATTGACTGCCAGTGTTTCACCGTCGTGAACGCTGGAAACTTCGATCTGGCCTGTTTCGCCATGGGGCATGCCCGCTCTTGAATTGCGAATATAGGCGGTGGGCTGCATGGCCATGGGAGTGGGCATCATTTTGACCGTCTCCACCTGCTGCTGGTGCCATCCGGGCGCCATTGGGTTCATAAAATCTTTGATACTGGCGATTCGTTTACTGATCAACTAACTCTCCTCCCACAGAAAGACGGCAACGGCACCGCAGTCACAACTCGACCGAGGCAATATCGTTATTGAAGATTATTGCATTAGAAACCCTTTAATGCAAGTTGTTATCTCGTTTATTGTTCTAAACACCTACTTGTTGACTTCATCAGCAGGCTGTCTGTTTGCTGACGAACAGTGGCAGGGAAGAAATCACATCAACCCGAAAAGCCGCTGAAAATTGTCGCTGGTAGCGGCGGCAACCTCCTCCAGGGAAAGCTGCTTGATTGCGGCCACCTGTTGCGCCACCTCCACCACATAGGCGGGAACATTGGGCTTGCCCCTGTAGGGCACAGGCGCCAACCAGGGGGAATCCGTCTCCACCAGAATGCGTTCGAGGGGCACTTTTTTGACCACATCGCGCAGCGCCTTTGCGTTGCCAAAAGTGATGATTCCCGAAAACGAAATGTAGAAATTGAGCGCCAGCGCCGCTTCCGCCATTTCCCAGTTTTCCGTAAAACAATGGAGGACGCCGCCCCGCTGCCGGCAACCATGGGTAGAGATCAGTTCAAGGGTATCGGCACGGGCATTGCGGGTATGGACAACCACTGGCTTGCCAACCTGCTTAGCGGCTTGAAGATGATTGATAAAACTTTGTTTCTGCCAGTGGCTGGTCTCTGCAGAATAATAGTAATCCAGCCCGGTTTCACCAATGGCAATCACGCATTCGCTAGCGGCGAGGTCGACCAATTGATCGACACCGGGCACTGCGATGGCCTCATCCTGAAGAGGATGGGCGCCAACGGACACATAGACATCGGGATGTTCTGCGGCAAGTGCAATCAGCTTGCGGGAGGAATCAAGATCGACGCCAATGGCGAGAAATTTATCCACTCCCCGCTGACGGGCGACGCTCAAAATCGCATCGACATCAGCGCTGCCGCCCAGCAAATCCAGCCTGTCGAGATGGCAATGGGAATCAATCAGCATAGCGTGAGAAGAAAATACAGGGATTAAAGGGTGTAAGTCGAACGGTCAGAATTCAGCATTCCAGCGAGCTGGGTTTCGATTTTGGATACCAACTCAGCATTGCCCGGCGAAAACTGAATACCGATCCCCTGCTTGCGATTGGTGGCCACGCCCGCCGGCGTGATCCAAACCACTTTTCCAGTGAGAGGAAACTTTTCCGGTTCATCCAGCAGTTCGAGGACAACAAACACTTCGTCTTCCAGTAAAAACTGGCGGCTGGTAGCGATAAAGAGGCCGCCATTGCTAACAAATGGCATATAGCACTGATAGAGCTCTCCGACATCCTTGATAGAGACATTGAGAATTGCACTGCGCAAACCGCCAAGACCTTTCATTGCGTCATTTCCCTATACTCTGTTATGTTGCAAGTCTATCACTGACTTCCAGTCCATCAAAACCTCTTCCCAGACCAGTTGGGGATTGGGGTTAGCTGTACTCATTAAACGCTGCTTGACGTCGTTGAGACGATCCATAAAACGAAACAACAACGCCATATTCTGGCGCCCGTCTAAAGATGCGATCTTTAGGTTTTCGTAAACCAGGTACTGGAACCACTCCAGGGCATCCCCAGGCGCAAGCCCCTGGAGAGTTTTTGCTGCATCCAGTGCCTGAAGCCTATTGCCAGTCACAGCATCCAGCGTGGTTTTAAAAAGCTGAAGCTGATCCCAAAGCCCGCTGTCCAGCAGGCGTCGTCCGCGCAGCGGCCTGCCACCGGACAGGGACATGATTTGATCGAGATCCCGCGACGATGTATTCCCCGCCTTCAGCCAGGCCGCAACCAGGTCTCGGCTCGGCAGGGCAAAGGGAAAGATACGGCAACGGCTGCGAATGGTTGGCAAAATCCTTCCCGGCTGATGGACAACCACCACCATAATCACATCTTTCCCAGGTTCTTCCAGGGTTTTCAGAAAAGCATTGGCGGCATTCTGATTCATGGCCTCGCCGGGGCTGACAACAATGACGCGGCGCCCACCCATGGCTGCGGTGCGGGTTGCAAATTCTGCCAGCTCGCGAACCTGATCCACCTTGATAATCTTGCCCTCTGCTTCCGGCTCAACCAGCATAAAATCGGGATGGGTGGCGGCGCTGAACAGTTTACAGGCCTTGCAGTTGCCACAGGATCGCTCAGAGGGCGTTGCACAGAGCAGTAACTGACTCAGCTTGAGGGCGAAGTTCTGTTTGCCAATTTCCGCAGGCCCCGCCAGCATCAGGGCGTGGGGAAGACGCCCCAGGCCAATCAATCGGACAAGAGACTGCCATTCATCGCGCTGCCAGGGGTAGACATCCAGCTCGGCTAGGCTCATAGCTGCCTCAGGTAGTCGTCAAATACTTTTTCAATGGCTTCTTGAACCAGCCTCAGCGATTGCGAGGCATCAACCACCGCATAGCTGTGCGGGTGCTGCTGTGCTCGATGAAGGTAGGTCTCCCTGACACGGGCAAAAAACGCCATTTTTTCACTTTCAAAACGATCGAGAGTTCCGCGATTACCGGCACGAGCCATGCCAATGGCAGGATCCACGTCGAGCACCAGAGTGAGATCAGGCTTGAGCTCCCCTTGAACAAAGGTTTCGAGAACCGCAATTTTATCCATTCCAAGCCTGCGTCCAGCGCCTTGATAGGCGTAGGTGGCATCGGTAAAGCGATCACAGAGCACCCAGACGCCCGCGTCGAGCGCCGGCCGGATAACTCTGGCCAGGTGCTGGGCTCGGGCAGCAAAAATCAACAACAATTCAGCAAGAGGATCCACAGTTTCATCCTGATGCTCCAACAACAGAGTGCGGATTTTTTCCGCATAGGGGGTTCCGCCAGGCTCTCTGGTGGCGACGTAAGCGATGCCGTGCCGATCCAGCCAGCTTTTTATAAAATCGATATTGGTGGTTTTGCCGACACCTTCACCACCTTCGATAGTAATAAATCTACCTCTCATTGCGGCTTCCATCTACTTTCGGCGCCGAGCGATAGTCTTTCACTCTGCGCAGCTGATACTCGCGAACAGCCCGTTGGTGCTCAGCCAGGGTGTCTGAAAATTGGTGGCTGCCATCACCGCGGGCGACAAAAAACAAGGCTGTACCCGGTTGCGGATGCAATGCGGCATGAATGGCTTCCCGCCCGGGATTCGTGATGGGCGTGGGGGGCAGGCCACTGACCTGATAGGTATTATAGGGTGTAAGCGCCCTAAGATGGGCGCGGGTTAGATTGCCGCTGTAATCCCCCCCCAAACCATAGATAACCGTGGGATCTGTCTGCAGCTTCATGCCCTTTTCGAGGCGGCGAACAAAGACTCCCGCGATGGCACCGCGCTCCTGGGGAACACCGGTTTCTTTTTCAATAATCGAGGCCAGTATCAAGGCTTCGTAGGGAGTTTCAATGGGCAGGTTATCACTGCGCCCGCGCCACTCCTCCGCCAATACGGCAACCATGTTGCGGTGCGCCTGGGAAAGAATGTTGATGGCATCATCAGACGAGGTAAACGTATAGGTGTCGGGAAAAAACCAGCCTTCCAGGCTCTCCCCGGTGGGCGCAGAGAACCGAGCTTCAACCTGATCGAGGCCTATCTGATCCTGAGCCGCCAATTTTTCGTGGCTATTGATGATTTGCAACCACTCCTTGAGGGATCTGCCTTCGGGAAAGGTAATGCGAAACCTTATCACATCACCTGCCACCAATCGCTCCAGAAAACGGCGTAACGATTGGCCTTCGACAACCTCATAGTCTCCCGCCTTAATCTGATCCATAGCTTCTAAGCGACCATAGATGAGCAGGGGGTAAGGGGTGTGAATAAAACCCTCGGCGCTGAGCTGTCGCGACAACAGGCTGAGAGAGCTGCCCGGCGCCACATGAATCAGGTTATTCTTACCCTCAATCCGCAGCGGCTGTTCCAGATGAATATCCAGCCACGACTTCACCGACGCCAGCAAAGAAAAAGCCACGACAACAATAATCAGCAGACCAGCGCTCAGGCGATAAAACAAGGGTACATCTCCTCAAGGCAAGCGCGTATTCTGCTGGTTTCGCCGTGGTGGTGCCAGTTTTTTTCCAGGCCGCTTGACGGCATTTTTATGCTGGCCACAGGTTGAATCCCGGCAATCGCATTGCAGATAAAAATTTCATCGGCAACCAACAACTGGGACAAATTAAAGCGGCTTTCCACCACATTCAGAGACAACCTGGGGAAAATTTCTTCGATCAGAACTGAACGCATAACACCGACAACACCACAGCGATCCAGGCTGGGGGTTAACCAGCGATCGTCTATGCGCATGAAAAGGTTGTGGCTGAGGGCTTCGACAACCTGGCCTTCAACATCTAGAAGCAAGCCCTGACCGTTGCCGTCCAGCTCCTGGGCGGCAATCACTTGATCCAGGCGGTTGAGATGTTTGATGCCGGCGAGATAGCTATTGTGGGGCAACCGGTAGTTGCAGACCTGAAGCGTCACCAGCGCAGTGCCTGCTGGCATTTTGGGCGCCGGTGGCAGCCATTGAAAGATTCTTGTCGCTTCCACAGGGGCGGTCGCTCGGTAACCCCGGCTTCCCTGCCCGGCAGTAATCATCAGCTTAACAATGCCGGTCTCGGGAGTGGCGTCCAGTACGCGCTGCAGCTCCAGCGCCAGCAAGTTGCCATCCAGTGGAATTCGCAGTGCGGCAAGACCGCGCAGCAGGCGTTGGCGGTGAAACTGCCACAGGGGTATTCGGCTTGCAGACAACGCCATGGTTTCAAAAACCCCGTGGCCATAACAAAGCCCCCTGTCTCTGATATGGAAACTGGTCTCGGGTTTGCCATTGATAAAAAACATGGAATCCGTCACTGCCATTCTTGATTGTTGACCCAGGTCTGACGCCGACAATCCCGGCGCGGAAAATGGACGTTTAACAGGGCTCGACAGAGCCCAACCACAGTAAAGAAAAGGCCGTACTGTTTTGGCAGTACGGCCTATGATTCTCGCCGGGGTTACCCGCCATTCATTAGTTCAGATTATTATTGATATAATCGATAGCCTGCTGAACTGTAGTGATTTTTTCCGCATCTTCATCGGGGATTTCAGTATCAAATTCTTCTTCAAGAGCCATGATCAGCTCAACGGTATCCAGGGAATCGGCACCGAGATCATCCACAAATGAGGATTCAGCCTTAACGTCTTCTTCTTTTACACCAAGCTGCTCGGCAACCATTTTGATTACGCGTTCTACGATGCTGCTCATTTTTTGAATACTCCTGTTGCTAGGGGTCTATTACTAGGGACTGTAACTAATCAATGCCTTTCTCTTAAAGAGGGGCTGTTTATAAACCTTATCAGGTTTTTGTTTCGTCGGGCATTTTAACCCAAAATCCTCATTTCGTAACGGATTTTGTAAAAAAGGGTAAATTTTTTTATAAAACAATATGTTATGACATATACATGCCGCCGTTGGCGTGAATGGTTTCACCGGTAATATAGCCGCCGCAATCATCGGCAAGAAAGGCGACGATCTCGGCAATCTCCTCGGGCTGCCCCAGACGTCCCAGGGGCACCTGAGCAAGCATGGCGTCCTTAAGGTTTTCCGGCAGATCTTTGGTCATGTCAGTTTCAATAAATCCCGGCGCCACTGCATTGACGGTGATATTGCGGGAGCCAAGCTCTTTGGCAAGGGCGCGGGAAAAACCGCCGACAGCGGCCTTGGTCGCCGCATAGTTGCACTGGCCGGCGTTGCCCATGGCGCCGACGACGGAACTGATGTTGATAATCCGGCCCCAACGCGCCTTGGTCATTCCTCTCACCATATTGCGGCAGAGGCGGTAGACGGCATTGAGATTGGTGTCGACAACGTCATACCACTCCTCGTCTTTCATCCGCATCAGGATATTGTCCTTGGTAATCCCCGCATTATTGACGAGAATTGTCGGCGTACCGTAAGTATCCTCAATAGCCTTGAGCACTTCATTCACGGAATCCGTACTGGTGACATTGAGCACCATTCCCTGGCCTTGAATCGACTTTTCTGCCAGTCGGGCGGAAATTTTATCCGCGCCGGCCTGGGAAGTGGCGGTGCCTATAACAATGGCGCCGCGGCTACCCAGCAAATCGGCTATGGCCGCGCCAATGCCGCGACTGGCTCCGGTGACCAGGGCAATTTTTCCGTCAAGACTCATGACTGCTCTCCTCTAAAAAATCACTTGGGTTCTTGAAACAGGCTTTGGATTATTAATTCACCCTTCACCAGGGGAGTAGCCAGGTTCAGCCCCCGCCCGGCTCGGTGCTATTGAGTTACGCTTCGTCAAGAGCCTTGTCAAGACTGCCGCAATCCTCGGTAGTAAACGCATTAAAACCCTTATCAATGCGCTTGGCGAGTCCCGCCAACACTTTACCCGGACCGCACTCGACCACAACATCGACACCCCTGCTGACCAGAGCCTGCATGCAATCCACCCAGAGCACCGGGCTGCAGATTTGTTCAATCATCAATTTTTTGATGGCCTCCGGGTCGGCCTCGGTCTTGCCGTGAACATTGTGAACCACCGGAGTCTGTGGCGCACTGAACTGAGTGGCGTGAATATGCTCGGCGAGGCGATCTGCAGCAGGCTTCATCAGTGACGTATGGAAAGGAGCGCTCACCGGCAAAGGCATTGCCCGCTTGGCGCCGGCGTCCTTCAGGGCGCCAATAGCGCGTTCGACCGCCGCAGCGTTGCCGGCAATAACCACCTGCCCCGGGGAGTTGTAATTAACCGCAGAAACCACCTGATCACCGGCTGACTTGGCGCAAATCTCGCGGATCAACTCGTCGTCGACACCGATAATCGCCGCCATCGCGCCCTCGCCAAAAGGTACGGCCTCCTGCATGAAGGCACCGCGCAGGCGCACCAACTTAACGGCATCGGCAAATGCGACGCTGCCAGCGCACACCAGCGCCGACCACTCGCCGAGGCTGTGACCGGCCATAAACGCAGGCATGGAACCCTGTCTCTGTTGCCAGATCCGCCAGACCGCCACAGAGGCCGTCAGCAGAATCGGCTGAGTTCTCTCGGTGAGATTAATCTCTTCCTGCTGCCCATTCTGCACCAGGTCCCACATATCGTAACCCAAGGCGTTCGAGGCTTCGGCAAAGGTCTCCTCAACAACGGGGTACAGCCCCGCCAGCTCAGCCAACATGCCGATTTTCTGTGAACCCTGCCCGGGAAAAATAAAAGCCAGATTGTCTTTTTTCATAGAGTCCCCCATTCACTATCAGTATTGGTGCGCCCACTAACAGGGGTCGCCGGTATACAACATCACCCTATAAATATTATTGCCGCGTTTAACCTCACAACCGCACCAATCCAGCCTACAGCGTTTGTTGCCATTTCTCCATCACTGCGATGACACCAAGCCCCCCAAAAACCCAAGGCACTGCGAGGCACTTCAGGACAAATGCGCTGACAACGTTGCAGGAGATCCAGAAAAGCCATTATTTTGAAGGGAGAAGAAACCTGAAGGCAAACGAAAACGGCCATCCCCACAACTGGCAGGAAGGGCGTAGCTGTCCATCTTCATTGGCGTGGTTGCGGCGAGCCCGAGAAACAGGCAAGCGCAGAAGAGCGCAACAAACAGTATCAATAAACGGGCGAAAACCAGGGTTTTCGCCCCCAGCAACAATGGCCAAACGGCAATTGTGCCTCGACAAGCGGATTATTCGTCGCCGGAATCAACAATCTTGCGGCCACGGTAAAAACCGTCGGCAGTCATATGGTGGCGACGGTGCTTTTCACCGGAGACCTGGTCTACAGACAGGGTCGGGCCAGTGAGGCTGTCGTGTGAACGACGCATACCGCGCTTTGAACGGGTTGTACGATCTTGTTGAACGGCCATCTTAAACTCCTGTGCTTACACACTTATCAAACTTTTCAAAAACAGGGCGGCAAGCTGATTGCTTACTATTTCTTCAGTTGCGCCAAAATACTAAAAGGGTTTTCCCTGGATTCTTCGACCTCGCCCGTGGAGTAGCTGCCGGAACGCTGGCACTGGCTTTCTTCATGGTAGGCGACTATAGGCAGTGCAAGCAGAATTTCATCCTCAAGCAACGCATACAGATCCACACTGTCGTCATTAACCACCAGCGGATCCAGGTTTTTGGGCAGCACCGCCGCCCGCTCCTCATCCCAAACCACACCCAGCCGCAATTCACCACTTAAAGCCTGGGTGACCGGCTGCAGGCAGCGCTGGCATTCCATGTCGACATCGAGAAGAAACCTGCCCTCGATAAGGGTGCGATGCGCCTCATCCTGACTGAAGAGCAGATTTACCTCCGCCGCTTGTCGAGCAGAAACCACAGCCGACAACAGGCGATCCATTTCCGCAGTGGGTACAGAACCCTGCAGCTGGACTCCCTGGGCAGCCAGTTTGCGGGGATCCACACACTTTGGCAGTCGGTTGGTTTTTCCGGGGTCTGACATAGGCGCGCAATTCTATGAATCTGGAGCCCCGCTGTCAAAAAAATATCGCCCTAAATGACTAATTTTGCAGATTTTCAGACCGAATGAGCCAAATCGGGGCAAATGACCGTGAAATTCAGCCACAAACCCGTAAAATTGCCCGCCACGATCAGCTTTTGGTGCTCTCTCCATGTCACTTCCACTCGTTCTCGCCTCATCTTCTCCGTACAGGCGCGCACTTTTCGACAGGCTGACAATCCCCTATCAATGCTGCTCTGCAAACATTGACGAAACACCCTTGCCCAGCGAAACGCCTCGGCATTTATCGCGCCGATTGTCCCTTGAGAAAGCTCAGGCACTGACATCTGCATACTGCTCTCACCTGATCATCGGCTCCGACCAGGTGGCCGCTGCCGGCGATACCCTGCTGGGCAAACCCGGAAACATTGAACGCGCAGCCCGGCAACTGCGCCTGGCCTCGAATAATCGCATCAAATTTTATACGTCGGTTACCCTGCTAAACTCAAAAACAGGCGAGTTCAAAACCCAGACAGACATCACTACTGTCCACTTTCGCGACTTGACCGACAACGAAATACGCGCTTATCTGGAAACAGAGCAACCCTATGATTGCGCCGGCAGCTTCAAGGTGGAAGGCCTGGGTATTGCCCTGTTCAAACGCATTGACAACAGCGATCCGACGGCGCTAATTGGACTGCCCCTGATCAGGCTCACCACCATGCTAGGTGATATGGGGGTCAGGATTTTGAACAAATAAACGCCTGTCAAAAAGATGGTACTCAAATCCTGATAGCAGTAACCTCAATATTTGTGTAAAGCCGTTGGTGCAAATCCCTATTGCGGTTACAGTAGCATAACAATCCATCCTTGCTTCAGGTGATTCCATGTTGAACTCAGACAGCGCGCTCGCAGACACAACCCTCGACGAAATCCGCATTCTCGCCCTCTTTAATCCCGCCTCAACTCTGGAGGGCATCAAAGTTCATCACAACGCCGCCACCTCGGCCATAACCGCAGCGCAAAGGCTTTTTGACAAAGGACTTATCACCCTGCCCGATGGCGGCTACCTCACCGATCTTGGCCAGGAAGCCGTGCGCCACCTCGACAGCCTTTTGACCATCATCTGCCCACAGCAATAGTGGCGGCCGCCACTCGGCGACAATTCAATAGGGGTGATCCCTCAAGTTGAATTTGTAGAGAATGCGCGATGCCAGCAATTCACAACACCAGAACGCCGCGACAATAACAGCAATGCCGGGCACGGAAAGACTGAGGGGCTGCTGAAAAACCAGCAGTGGCAGCAGGGCTTCGGGAATCTGATCCAGCCCCGAACACTTGCTACTCGAAGCCTTGCCCAGGCGGCGCTTGATAAAACTGGAAAGTAAATCCCCAGCCATGGATGTACAGGCAAACAAAGCGCCAAATATCATCGGCATGGCAAACACTGGCGCCACCAGCGCCGTTAGCAATACGGACGCCACCACCCCCCGCAGAGTCTTTGCTGCTCCCAGCAACGGGCGGCCATCAACAAAACGGAGGCCGCCGTCGACGGGAAAACTGAGCATCGCCCCCAAAAGCTTCTTGGCCAACAACGGCGCGTAATTTGCCACGCCGAGCAACCACAGCAACTTGATAAGCAAAACCGTATCCACCTGCGAACCTCAGCCCCACGCAGCCGTTCCTTTGCCCAAAGTTTAGCAGACCCTCAATGAAGAGATTCCCCCTATAGGCACTTCGCTGTAGAATTCGCCACTTTAAAATATCAAGGGAGCAGCTGCGAAATGGGCAGAGCTTATCAGAACCGCAAAGAATCCATGGCGAAAACCTCGGACATGAAAGCCAAGGTGTACAGCAGATATGGTCGCGAAATCTATGTTTGCGCCAAAGCCGGCGGAGTCGACCCAGAGGGCAACCTCAGCCTCAGAGGCTTGATTGACCGCGCCAAGAAAGATCAGGTGCCCGGCCACGTCATCGAAAAAGCCCTCAACAAGGCAAAAGGTGGTGGTGGTGAAGATTTTTCTCCCGCCCGCTACGAAGGTTTTGGCCCCGGCGGCTGCATGGTCATTGTCGATTGCCTCACCGACAATCCCACCCGCACTTTCAACGATGTCCGCCTCTGCTTCACCAAGGCAAAATGCAAAATTGGCACACCGGGTAGCGTCAGCCACATGTTTGACCACTCTGCCATTATGGTTTTTGAAGGCAAAGACGAAGACGATGTCCTCGAAGCACTGATGGAAATGGATGTGGATGTCACCGACATCGAAACTGAAAATGGCAAAATATCCCTGTTTGTACCCCATACTGAACACCACAAGGCCAAACAGGCACTGCTCGACGCCTTTGGCAATATCGACTTTGATGTCGACGAAGTTCAGTTTCTGCCCAGAGGCAGCACCCCCATCAGCGGTGATGATGTCGCCGTTTTCAACAAATTTATGGACATGCTCAACGATAACGACGACGTTCAGAATGTCTATCACGACGCCGAGCTTTAACATCACCCCGCCCAATAACAATGTTATTGGGCGGCTCAATAATTAAAGTCAAACCCACGTCTTCATCCCGGCGCCATGGTTAACGCCGATTTCTTTAGTTTTCCGTTGACAACAGGATGCTGGTCAGTGAAAACTGCGTCGAAGGAATGACACAAACTTTTAGCAGCGGAAAAATATGAGAAACCTTGGCGCAGCTTTGTTACTGATACTGTCACTGCCGGTCGTCGGCGCCGAAGTCTACAAATGTACCGCCCCCGACGGCAAAGTGTCCTTTTCCAGCAACCCCTACTGCGGTCAGGCGCAAGCCTACGCCAAAAACCGCAACGAACCTCTGGTGAATATTAGCCCCGCCAAACTGGCGCAGATTTCCACCCAGGAAAAAATTGAACTCCATTACGCCAGCGTCGATCTGGCAGATGTGGTTGAAATCATCGGTGATGTCGCGGGCATTGCCACAGAAACTATCGCCCTGGAAGGCAAACTTATTTCCCTCAACCAGCCGCCCCGCCCCTGGCTAGACACTTTTAACGAGCTGGCGCTGAAATACAATCTCGACTATCGCCAGGCTTACGGAAAGCTTTATGTCTACCAGCTTGGCAGCATGGGCGAAACCATCGTCCACAACCCAGACCTACTGCGCTGGTACCAAAATGCCGAGACCTGGGATGTTGTTCTCAAAAATGACGACATCCTTCTCGCCATGCGCGCCTATAAAGATACAGAACTCAAAGAACGCCTGCCGAGCCTGTTGCGCAGAGTGCGCGAAGAATTGGGCGAACAGGCTCACACCAACGCCGCCGAAGCCATACGCTTGAAACCATCCAATGCCGGCGTTTCCGGCTCCATTGCCAGCAGTGGCAACCTGGATCAACGGAGTCAGGCACTGGCGGATGAGTACGCCAAAAAACGGCGAATTGTCGAAAAACGCCTATCGAACAGCCAGGAGCGCCAGCAAAACAGCCAGTCCAGGTGCTTTTCTTCAGACTCCGACTGCTAACAGCAAATAGAGGGGGTAATATGCTTCGCCATCGACTCGTCGCCCACCGCGGCTACCAGCGCAATTTTCCCGAAAACACCCTAATTGCCATGACGGCGGCGGTCACCGCTGGCGCCCTCTATATTGAAACCGATATTCAGTTTACCCGCGACCAGCGCCCGGTTCTTTACCACGACCCCTTTCTCGCCAGAGTGTCCGGATTGGAAGGCAATATTGGCGATCTCAGCGAGGCCGACGCCATCGCGACACCGGCCTCAGAACCTTTTCGTTTTGGCGAACGTTTTGCGGCTGAAACGATTGCCCCTCTGAATGCGCTGGTCAAATTTCTGCAAAATCACCAAGAAGTTACCGCGTTTATCGAAGCCAAAGAGGAGGCTATCGCCGCCGTAGGCAGAGAAAAAGCCGGGAATATCCTGCTGGATGCTCTAAAACCTGTGCAGGATCAAACGGTTTTAATCAGCTTTGACAGCGATTTTATCGCTGTGGCCAAGGTTCAAGGATTTCCCAGGGTTGGCCTGGTTCTCAAAGAGTGGTCACAAATCGACAACGACGCCACCAAGAGCATCGACCCCGCATTTATTTTTACCAACATAAAGCACATTCCCGACACCGAAGATCTCAGCCGTTTCAGCAGTATCCTGGTGGTTTACGAAGTCGCCGAGCCGGAGGTTGCCATCAGCCTTTTCAACCGGGGCGCAGATATGGTGGAAACCTTTGACATTGGTGGTATGATCAACTCCCTGGCTAGCCATAGCCTATAAAACCCCATTAAAAACAGGGTCTTGAAATGCCATTAGGCAAAACACCTGAAACAGACTAGAACCAGCAATCAGACGACTACGGAGATAATCATGAGCATCAAGATTGGCGACAGCATTCCACAAATGGATCTGCACACCATGACCGACGACGGCCCCAAAGCCATTGCCACCGCCGATATTTTTAACGGCAAAAAAGTGGTGGTTTTTGCTGTTCCCGGCGCTTTTACTCCCGGCTGTTCCAATACCCATATGCCGGGCTTTATTGTCCACGCCGACGACATCAAAGCCAAAGGCGTGGATACCATCGCCTGTGTTTCTGTCAACGACGCCTTTGTTATGGGCGCCTGGGGGAAAACCCAAAACGCGGAAAACCTGCTGCTGCTGGCTGATGGTTCAGCCCAGTTTACCAAAGCCCTGGGGCTGGAACTGGATCTCAGCGATAAAGGTCTTGGCGTTCGCTCCAAGCGCTACTCGATGATTGTTGACGACGGCAAGGTCACCGCCCTCAACGTGGAACCCACAGGCGCGGGAATTGACAATTCCACGGCGGAAAAAATTCTTGAACAGCTTTAATTGAGCTTGAAAAACAGCCAATTATTGTATTCAAAGATCTGACAACCAACGGAAATACTTCTGGAATTTATCTGCGGATTCTGGAAGTATTTTTCCACCCTCTCGGCTCACAACAGAAAAACACGACCGTTCTCCACTTCCATTTCAAGGTATTCAAAGGCCTTGAACTTTTTGCGCGCCACAGCGGCTGCAGCGAAAAACCGTAATCAATTTTCCTTTGCTGACATCAAATTTTTTATTCTGCCAAATCACCCAGTCGTGAAAGCCGTGCTGGCACATGCCCAGCTTTTTCGCTTTTGGTTTTTTAAATTCAATAACGTCACCCATGGCGGCTCCCAGCTAACAACCGGCACAATCACTATAACTGAATAGTAGCACTCTGTTGCAAAATGTTGGCGGCTTGTCAGCGCGGCGGATCAAGGATTTCGCCGGTGGTGGTATTGATACGGAACCAGCCGGTAATGCTGTATCTGATCCGGTTCGCGGGCAACACCTCATGGGGGAAATCTTCACTGAGGAAAATCGCCAATGTGCCTGCCCGGGGCAAAAAGGCAACACCCTCCGGAGCCTTTTCAGGATAGATAACAAACTCGCCGCCGTCCCCCGACTGCCACTGGGGATTGAGATAAAGAACAACGGAAACGATGCGAATACCCTGCCCTTTAAAAGCATCGAGATGACGTTTATAAAAACTGCCACAGCCATAACTGGCATAATGGCACTCAAACTCAAACAGGCCGAGAAAGAGCCTGCTGTTGAGCGCCAACCGCAGCTTCTCCATTAGGGTCAGCCATTGTGCGTCCTCAAAATTTTCCCTGTCGAGCCAGCAGATGGCGTCGCTGCGAACGAACGGGTTTTCGCGAAAAGTATCTCCCCGCCCTATCCCCGCAGGGGCGTAATTATCGATGTTTTGAGCACGCTGCAACAACGGCAGCCAAAGTGACTGTTCGAGAAAGTTGGGCAGCACAATCCAGCCCGGATTCCGCAAGGCTTCGACGATAGCATCAAAATAACCTTCTGGCGGCAGGCCGGCAGAAAATTGTTGTAGAGCCAATGCAATTATCTCCCCACTGTAAAGATGGCAACTATATAGGGATTTATTGGGGGAAAGGCATTCTTTTTGGCGACATCAACCAGTTTCCAAGCATCGGGCTACTGAATCCGCTGATTGCCATCAAGAGCCACACAGCGACCGCGGATAACGGATGTGCGGCCATACTGGCTTTCGATCAGGGTATAACCCTCGGGGCAATATCCAGTCTCTTCAAGTTTCAAATGAAGTTGCTCCAGTACTTTCGGCTTGACTATTGCTGCAAGCTTATGGGGATCTGCAATAGCAGACCCAGGCGCTGCGCGGGCAAATGAGCCATTATCTCGCGGTGGCGGTCGGCGATGGTGCCCATCCTCCTGTGGCAGTTCCACCGTAAAATCAAAATATCTGACTCCGTCAGCGGACAGATGCGTGGCAAAGGTTTCCTCTGCCTGGCGCCCGGGATTGCTGGCGCATCCAGAGCCCAGAATCACAACCAAGGCCACGGAGCGGAAAACCAGCCTATATGACAGGGCAATTTGCAACACTGGACAGGTCACCGGGGCACTCCATGGGCTTTGACAGTCGTCAGTCTATACAAAAGCAGCCAAAGTTAAACCTGGCACTCAGCAGCTTTACTCAATTTTACCGCTGGCTTCGATTGATAATTTCAAAGCTGAAAAAAGAATAGAATACGCTGACGGGGGTTCTGCAATGTCACTCCCTTGCAGACGCACTACTGTTCGGAATGTTTCACGCCGTCATTCCGGCGCAGGCAGAAATCCCTAAAGGAGACCCACTGAAAACACCAACACATCTGTACGCAATAGCCTGTAACGCTTTAAATCAGCTGGTTTTTCAACAGCATTGACAACCTGAGGAACAGCTCCGAACATCTTCTTAGGTTCCAGCCCAGGTTATTGGCTTATTGCCCTCGATCAGGTTCGAAGGTGAGGTTTCTGCCCAGGAACGACGGCTCTCATTTAAGTTTCAATGTCCTGAGTATGTAACACAAAAAAGCCTGCGCTAAGGCAGGCTTTGTGTTTAAAAAGTAATCATGGGAATTTGGTCGGAACGAGAGGATTTGAACCTCCGACCCCTACACCCCCAGTGTAGTGCGCTACCAAGCTGCGCTACGTTCCGAAACTTACCTCCTTTACTGAGGAGCATCCAGCCACTGTTACCTTGAACTGCTGATCAAGTGGCTACCCAGCAAAAGGAGGCGCAATGATACCCAAATAGAATTTTATTGCAAGGCGAAAGGCTAATTTTTAAGGACGGAAAGGACTTCTTCGAGTTCGACAATAGTCTGCGCGACCAGCTGGCGAACCTGGGTGGCTTCCTCTTTGGCATCATCTCCCACCAGCCGCTGCCTGGCGCCACCGATAGTAAAACCCTGCTCGTAAAGCAACGAACGAATCTGGCGGATAAGCAACACATCCTGGCGTTGATAATAACGTCGATTGCCCCTGCGCTTAACCGGACTGAGCATGGGGAACTCCTGCTCCCAGTAACGCAGCACATGGGGCTTGACATCACAGAGATCACTGACTTCACCGATGGTGAAATAGCGCTTCCCCGGAATAGGAGGCAATTGCTCGTTGTTACTCGGCTCCAGCATAGTTCTCTACCCTGGCTTTGAGTTTTTGTCCGGGCTTGAAGGTCACAACCCGGCGGGCGGTAATGGGAATCTCCTCCCCGGTTTTGGGGTTGCGACCCGGGCGGGTGTTTTTATCGCGAAGATCAAAATTGCCAAAGCCAGACAGCTTGACCTGCTGGTTGCTTTCCAGTGCCTGGCGAACTTCTTCAAAAAACAGCTCAACTATCTCTTTGGCCTCCCGTTTATTGAGGCCAAGATCCTCATAAAGCATTTCTGCGAGGTCCGCTTTAGTCAGCGCAGACATGTCGGCTTACCCCCTTAAGGTAGCTTGATAGTTGGTTTTTAGACTGGCGACAACATCATCGACAGACGAGGTTACCTCAGATTCGTTAAGAGTGCGCGATTGATCTTGATACGTCAAGCCCAGAGCCACACTTTTTCTATTGTTTTCAATACCCTTACCCTCATAAACATCAAATAGCTTAATGTCGACAAGAAGACTTCCAGCCGCCTGGCGGGCGGTATCGAGAATCGCGCCCACCGCTATCGACTTATCGACAATGACGGCGATGTCCCGGCGCACTTCGGGATACCTGCTGATACCCCGGTGCCTGGGAATGCGGGCGCTGTTCAAACCGCTGAGGCTGAGCTCAAAGATAAAGGCAGGCTGATCCAGATCCAGCTGCTTCTGAATACTGGGGTGAATTCTCCCCAGATAGCCGACAAGCTGGTCACCACGGTAAAGTGCCGCGCTCTGCCCCGGATGCAACGCCGGCTGGTCAGCCACCTCATAGCGAAATTCATCGTCACAGGCACAGAGATTTACCAGGGCCTGGACATGGCCTTTGATGTCGTAAAAATCCACCTTCCCCTTGACTTGAGTCCAGCTTTCCTCCTCTCGCTCGCCATAGATTAGCCCGGCAATCATCGCTTCCTGAACCAGACTGTCGCCACCGACAAAACGCAACCCGGCTTCAAAGAGGCTCACCCGATTTTGCTGACGGCTGAGATTGCGCTTTAATGTATCGACAAGACCGGCCCAGAGACTGGTTCTCATCACCGCCATATCGCTGGAGATAGGATTGGCAATATCGACGAAGCGACCCTCGGGATCAAGGATTCGCATCAGTTTGGGGTCGACAAAGCTGTAGGTAATCACTTCATTAAAGCCGCGATTGATCAACACTGACTTGAGTGTTGATCTGCTCAGGTGTTTTTCCTGCGCCGGGCGAATAGCCAACTGGGCACTTAGGGTACTGGTTGGCAGTTTATTATAGCCGTAAATCCGCGCCACCTCTTCGACCAAATCGGCAGGGATGGCAATATCAAACCGCCAGCTGGGCACCCGCACCTGCCATTTATCGTCATCCTCAGATTCAACCGTCAAACCCAGGCGAGTAAAGATATCGACGACAAGGCTGCTGTCGAGGCGCAGCGCCAATTGCTGGGCGAGACGATCCTTTGACAGCGTCACCCGCTTCGGTTGCGGCAACTGTGCCTGCAGCTCTTCACAGACAACAGGGCCTGGTTCACCACCGACAATATCCATTAGCAGACGGGTGGCGCGCTCTATGGCCTCCAGGCAAAGTTGAGAATCGACACCCCGCTCAAAGCGGTGGGACGAGTCTGTATGGAGTCCGTATTTGCGCGCTCTGCCGACAATGGCCAGGGGATTGAAAAAAGCGCTCTCAAGAAAGACATCTTTAGTTTCAGCGTCAACACCAGAGCCTTCGCCGCCCATAATGCCGGCCATGGCAAGAACGCCATTGTCATCGGCAATAACCAGGGTATCGTCATCCAGCTTTTGCTCACTGCCATCGAGAAGTTGGATTTTTTCACCATTACTCGCCAGACGCACCTGAATCCCCCCCGTCAGACGGGAAAGATCAAAGGCATGCATGGGCTGTCCCAGCTCCAGCATCACATAGTTGGTGACATCAACCACGGGATCAATAGAGCGGATGCCGCTGCGGCGCAGCTTTTCCACCAACCACAGGGGCGATGCCACATTGATATTGATATTGCGAATAACCCGTCCCACATAGCGCGGGCAGGCATGTCCCGCCAGCAACCTTACGGGAAAACGATCAGCCACCACCGGAGGCACAGGCTCCATAGCAGGGGTGGTCACATCCATGGCACAGAGCACGCCAACCTCGCGCGCCAGTCCCTTGATGCTCAGGCAGTCGCCCCTGTTGGGGGTCAGATCCACTTCGATAAGATTATCGTCAAGGCGAAAATAAGAACGCAGATTTTCCCCCACTGGGGCATCTGCAGGCAGTTCCCACAAACCCTCATCATTATCGGAAATACCCAGCTCTTTTTCGGCACAGAGCATGCCAAAGGACTCGACACCGCGCAGCTTGGCGCGCTTGATTTTGAAGTCCCCGGGGAGTACAGCGCCAATAGTGGCAAAAGGAATCTTGATGCCCGGGCGGGCATTGGGAGCACCGCACACCACCTGAAGCACGCCTTCTTCCGCGCCCATCACCTGACAGACCCGCAACTTGTCGGCGTCAGGATGCTGTTCGGCAGAGATGATTTCCCCCACCACCACACCGCTAAACATCGCCGCTGCAGGCTCAACGGCATCCACCTCAAGGCCAGCCATGGTAATAAGGCTGACCAGCTCGTCTGTTTCTATACTCGGATTAACCCATTCTCTGAGCCAGGATTCACTGAATTTCATTGCCAACCAAAACCTGTCGTTTTTTAAAATTTACATTCTGCGTTTGGTGCTGTCAGAACTGTCGAAGAAAGCGAATATCGTTTTCAAAGAAGAAGCGCAGATCGGTTACTCCGTAGCGAAGCATGGCCAGGCGCTCTACACCCATGCCAAAAGCAAAGCCGCTGTACTTTTCACCATCGACATTGCAGTGGCCAAAAACCTCGGGGTGCACCATGCCACAACCCATCACCTCGAGCCAGCCGGTATTGCTGCAGATTCGGCAGCCTTTGCCACCACAGTTGCTGCACTGAATATCCACTACAGCGGACGGTTCAGTGAAAGGAAAATACGAAGGGCGGAAGCGCACCGGCAAATCCGCTTCAAAAAATGCTTTTAGAAACTGGTCGACCGTGCCCTTGAGGTCGGCAAAGCTGACATTTTCATCAACCACCAAACCTTCCACCTGGTGGAACATGGGCGTGTGGGTGAGATCGGAATCGCAGCGGTAAACCCGGCCCGGACAAATAATTCTGATGGGCGGTTTCTGCGATTCCATAACACGAATCTGAACCGGCGACGTGTGGGTGCGCAGCACCTGGTTGTCGACGGTGTAGAAAGTATCGTGCATGGCGCGCGCCGGGTGGTGCGCGGGAATATTGAGCGCCTCAAAATTGTGGTAGTCGTCTTCAATTTCGGGGCCTTCGGCAATGTCATAACCGATATTGGCAAAGAAAGCCTCGATGCGCGCCATGGTGCGGGAAACGGGATGAAAGCTGCCCTTTTTGACATTGCGACCATCGAGACTGATATCCAGGGTTTCAGCAGCCAGCTGCTCGGCAATATTGGCCTCGTCCAGAAACAGGCGGCGGGCATTGATATGCTCCTGCACGTCTTCCTTGGCTTTATTGATGAGAGCGCCTGCCGCAGGTCGTTCCTCTGCGGACAACTTGCCAAGACTTTTCAGCAACTCGGTGATTTTGCCTTTTTTACCCAGGTATTCCACTCTGACCTGGTCGAGCGCAGCAACATCACCGGAATCCGCCACCGCAGCGATGGCCTCTTCTGTGAGCAACGCTAGATTTTCCATTCCCAATTCCTTACGCCTGAATACTTCACATTGAGCGCCTTCAATAAGCGCGCCCTAAAAGAAAATAGGGAAAGAGCCGGAACCCTTTCCCTATTGGTTTGCGCTGCCACCTTCGTTTTGCGATCAGACTGACCGCATCAAAGCGAAAGTCGCTTATGCAAGGGCCGCTTTTGCCTGAGAGACAATGGCGCCAAAAGCTGGCTTGTCATAAACCGCCAGATCGGCGAGAACGCGACGATCGAGCTCAATACCTGCTTTCTTGAGGCCGGCAATAAAGCGGCTGTAACTTACACCCTCAGCGCGCGCCTGGGCATTGATACGGGCAATCCACAGGGTGCGGAATACGCGCTTCTTGACCTTGCGGTCGCGGTAGGCGTACTGACCCGCTTTGGTTACCGCCTGCTTGGCAACGCGGTAAACGCGACTGCGGGCGCCGTAGTAACCCTTGGCTTGCTTGAGAACTTTTTTGTGACGACGGTGTGCCTGAACACCACGTTTTACTCTTGCCATGATCTATTCCTCCAAAAATGTCTTCAAACCCGCAACATGCGGTCAACCAGTGGTTTATCCGAGGCGTTCATGACGCTGGTACCACGGAGGTGACGCTTGCGCTTCTGGGACATCTTGGTGAGGATGTGACTTCTCATCGCGTGTTTGTGCTTGTAGCCAGCGCCGGTTTTTTTAAACCGTTTTGCCGCGCCGCTGTGTACTTTTGCTTTTGGCATTGGATTAACTCCGCATTGTAAATGCTAGTATTTAGCTATAAATGGAGAAGAAGCCGCCCGGTCAGCCTGCCATGGGCTGATCACAGTACGGAACTACTACTTCTTCTTGCTTTTCGGGGCGATGACCATGGTGAGCTGCCGACCTTCCATTTTTGGAAATTGCTCTACCTGCCCAATTTCGAGAAGGTCAGTTTCGATGCGTTTCATCATCTCCATGCCCAACTCCTGGTGCGCCATCTCGCGGCCGCGGAACCTGAGGGTTACCTTGGCTTTGTCACCGGCTTCAAGGAAACGTATAACATTGCGTAGCTTAATCTTATAGTCTCCCTCGTCCGTTCCTGGACGAAACTTCATCTCTTTCACCTGGGTCTGCTTCTGCTTTTTGCGCTGGGCAGCGAGCTGCTTCTTCTGATCAAAAAGCTTTTTGCCGTAGTCCATAACCTTGCAGACCGGCGGCTCAGCATCAGGTGAGATCTCAACGAGATCGAGATTTGCAGCGGTGGCGGCGGCCAGTGCCTCTTCAATGGATACAATACCTGCCTGCTCACCATCTGCGCCTATCAAACGGACTTGTTTAGCTTCGATCTCTTCATTGACTCTCGAACGCTTAGCCCGCCCTTTGGCATAATCTTTCTTAATAACAAATTCTCCCGGTTATTTATTAACTATCAGAATGCACACGACCGCGGCTCTGTTCGCCACGCTCAATCAGTTCTGCAAATGCCTCAACCGACATAACGCCAAGGTCTTCCCCTGTGCGCGTGCGAACAGCCACGGTGTGTGTTTCGGTTTCTTTGTCGCCGACAACGGCGATGTAGGGAACCTTCTGAATTGTGTGCTCGCGGATTTTAAAGCCGATTTTCTCGTTTCTCAAGTCGTTTATGACGCGAAAGCCTCTGTTTTGCAACGAAAGGGTGACTTCCTTGACATAATCTGCCTGTTTGTCGGTAATATTGGCCACCACCGCCTGCTCCGGAGCCAACCAAACCGGAAAGGCTCCTTCATAATGTTCGATCAAAATACCGATAAAACGCTCAAAGGAACCGAGGATAGCCCGGTGCAACATTACCGGCACCTGGCGACTACCGTCCTCAGCCACATACTGGGCATCGAGGCGCCCCGGCATGGAGAAATCGACCTGAATCGTACCCAATTGCCACACCCGGCCAATACAGTCCTTCAGTGAAAACTCAATTTTTGGCCCGTAAAAGGCGCCTTCACCGGGAAGAATTTCGTAGGGCAGATTTTTACTGTCGAGAGCGTCGGCGAGCGCCTTTTCCGCCTTGTCCCAGCTTTCGTCAGAACCGACGCGCTTCTCCGGTCTTGTCGACAGTCGATAGATTACTTCGTTAAAACCGAAATCCCGGTAAACCTCGTGGAGAAAATCGATAAATTCAGAGACTTCCGGCTGAATCTGTTTTTCTGTACAGAAAATATGGGCGTCGTCCTGGGTAAATCCGCGCACCCGCATAATGCCGTGAAGGGAACCGGAGGGCTCGTTGCGGTGGCAGGAACCAAATTCCGCCAGCCGCAAAGGCAGATCCCGGTAGCTTTTCAAACCCTGATTGAACACCTGCACATGGCAGGGGCAGTTCATGGGCTTGATGGCAAAATCCCGCTCATCACTTTTGAGGGCAAACATGTCATCGCCAAATTTGTCGGCGTGACCGGATTTCTGCCAAAGGGAAAAGTCCACCAGCTGGGGAGTGCGAATCTCCTGATAGCCGCGACGGGTTTGCATGCCGCGCATGTACTGTTCGATGGTTTTGTAGATCGTCCAGCCCCGCGGATGCCAGAACACCATACCCGGCGCCTCTTCCTGCATGTGAAAGAAACCGAGTTTTTTGCCGATTTTGCGGTGATCGCGCTTTTCCGCCTCTTCAATGCGATGAAGGTAGGCTTTGAGATCTTTCTTGTTGCCCCAGGCGGTGCCGTAAATGCGCTGCAACATTTCGTTATCGGAGTTGCCGCGCCAGTAGGCGCCCGCCACCTTGGTCAGTTTGAAGGCGGCAATCTTGCCGGTGCTGGGCACATGGGGGCCGCGGCAAAGATCAATGAAATCGCCCTGGCGGTAGAGGGAAATATCTTCGTTGCTGGGAATGGAGGCAATAATTTCTGCCTTGTAGTCTTCCCCCATGGCCTTAAAAAACGCCACAGCTTCATCCCTGGGCATCAGCTCGCGGACAACGGTGATATCCTCGCCGGCCAGCTCTTCCATTCTGGCCTCGATTTTTTCGAGATCTTCCGGGGTAAAGGGGCGGGAAAAGGCAAAATCGTAATAAAAACCGTCGTCGATCACCGGACCAATGGTGACCTGGGCTTCGGGGTAGAGGCTTTTAACCGCCTGCGCCAGCAAATGGGCACAGGAGAGGCGAATAACCTCTATGCCGTCTTCATCGCGAGCGGTGATGATGGCGAGCTCGGCATCGCCATCAATAACATAGGAGGTATCAACCAGTTTGCCATTCACTTTACCGGCAAGGGCGGCCTTGGCGAGGCCTGGACCTATATCTTCGGCGACATCAAAAACAGATACGGCGCCGGCGAAGCTGCGCTGGCTGCCATCGGGAAGAGTAATTACGGGCATTGCATTTTCCTTTTCCAGTGGTGACCCCTACTAAAGGCCACGTGGGTACAGAGACGGGGAAGAATATTGGTAGGACCAGGCGGATTTGAACCGCCGACCTCTACCATGTCAAGGTAGCGCTCTAACCAACTGAGCTATGGTCCTGTGTTGCGAGGCGCGAATTCTATACAGAAACCGCCCCATATTCAATATCTCTGTTAGCGGATTATTAACTTCCGCTTCTTTGATGTACAACAAGCTGATTTTATTTTGTCGGCATAGAAACTGTGGAATACTAAAGACAGCCGTCCGCAGCCACAGTCGGCGGGCGAGATACAGCAATCTTAACCCACCCTATAAATCTAATGATTGAGGCAATCGATGACAACTGCAGCATTTGATCCCAGCAAATTTGAACAGCTCCAGGGAAAAGTTCTCGGCGACATTGGCGGCGCCATTGGCCTCTTTATGGCCTATATCGGCGATCAGACCGGAATCTACCGGGCGCTTGAACATCGCGGCTCCTGTAGTCACAGCGAGCTGGCGAAAATCACCGGTGTAAACGAACGCTATTTGCGCGAATGGTTATCCGCCAACGCTGCCTTTGGCTATGTGGACTACAACGGCGAGGACGACACCTTTTCACTCAGCCCCGAGCAAGCCGCCCTGTTCAGCCACGAAGGTGACCCCAGCTGCCTGCAGGGGATCTTTCAAACTGTGATCAGCCAGATTGCCACCCAGGATACCGCCATCGATGTCTTCAAATCGGGAAAGGGTCGTCCCTGGGGAGAACACCACAGCTGCTGTTTTTGCGGCACTGACCGTTTTTTGCGCCCCCTGTATACCGCCAGCCTTATCGACCAGTGGATACCGGCTCTGAATGGCGTCGAGGACAAACTCAAAGCAGGGGCAAAAATTGGCGATATCGGTTGCGGGCACGGCTCATCCAGCCTGCTGTTGGCCTCGTCCTACCCAAATTCTGAGGTGCACGGCTTTGACTTCCACGCACCCTCAATCGCCGCGGCAAAGGAAAAAGCGGATCGTGCACAATTAGCCAATGTCCATTTCCAGGTCAGCACAGGGCAGGGGTTTTCGCAAACGGGTTTTGATCTGATCTGCATCTTTGACGCCCTCCACGATATGGGCGACCCTGTGGGTGTCGCCCGCCACATCAGGGAAGCCCTCAAGCCCGATGGCGTTTTTATGGTGGTGGAACCCCTGGCTGCTGATTCTCTCGCTGACAATCTCAACCTTTTTGCCGGCATCTCCTATGGTATGTCGACGACCATCTGCGTGCCGGCATCCAGAGCCCAGGACGTTGGCCTTGGCTTGGGCGCCCAGGCGGGGGAAGCGCGATTGACCGCTGTTCTTAAAGACGCCGGATTCACCAAGATAAGAAGAGCTGCCGAAACCCCAGTGAATATGGTGCTTGAGGCCATTCCCTGAACCGACCGTGCTTGATCAGGTAGAGGGAGGACTAATCTTCCGACAGCTTCTCATTTGCCACCCCGTGGGGCACATGCCCGGTTGCCACATGGGGGCTGGCAGACTCACAGTGCTGCTGCTGGACATCGAAAAAGACATCGGCGCCATAGGCTTTGAGAAACTCACCTTTGGACAGGCCGCCGAGAAACAGTGACTCGTCAATGCGAATATTCCATTCCCGCAATGTCATCACCACCCTCTCGTGGGCGGGGGCGGAACGGGCGGTGACCAGGGCAGTGCGAATGGGGCATTTTTCCGGCCCGAACTCCGCCTGCAACGCCTGAAGTGCAGAGAGGAAATTTTTGAACGGCCCCGCGCTCAAAGGCTTTTTTGCCGAGGCTTTTTCACTTTTGGCAAAGGCTTCGAGCCCCTGGGTTTTAAAAACCTTTTCCGCCTCATCGGAAAAAATCACCGCATCGCCGTCAAAGGCAAAGCGCAGCTCGTCGTCATCGCGCACAGATTTAGACGACGGCAGCAGGGTAGCTGCAGCAACACCGTGAGCCAGGGCGTTCCTGACATCCTCTGCGTGGGTGGACAGGAATAAATGGCAGCCAAACGCTGACACATAGCGGTAGGGGCTTTCGCCACCGCAAAATGCCGCTCTGCTGATGCTCAGCTTGTAGTGTTCAATGGAGTTAAAAACTCTCAGCCCTGTATCCGCAGAGTTTCTCGACAGCAAAATCACCTCCACGCGAGGTTCACCGCCAAGCTTTTCATTGATTCGCAATAATTTCTGCACAAGGGGAAAGGCTTCACCAGGCGCCAGCACTTCGCTTTCATGGTCTATCTGGTGCTGGGAATAGGCGGCCAGCCCCTCCTCGCGGTAAACTCTATCACTTTCCGAGAGGTCGAAAAGTACTCGGGATGAAATCGCAATCACCAGCTTGTCACCAAAATTTGTCGGCATCTGTGTTGTTCCGGATCAGAGTTTCTGGTCGAAATAGGCCTTGGTCAACTTGAATACTACGGGACTCAGCAACAACAGGGCAATCAGATTGGGAATTGCCATCATGCCGTTGAGGGTATCGGCGAGCATCCACACCAGATCCAGATGAACCACCGCACCAGTAAACACAGCTAGCACCCAGAGCACACGAAAAGGCAGAATCACTTTAACGCCGAGGAGATATTCGGCGCAGCGCTCGCCGTAATAACTCCACCCCAGCAATGTGGTAAAGGCAAACAGAGCGAGACAGAGGGCAAGAATTTTGTCCCCGTAGGGCAGCACCGACCCCATGGCATTGGCCGTGAGTTCGACACCGGCAGCGGAACTGTTCCAGACACCGGTGACCACCAGCATCAGCCCGGTGAGGGTGCAGACAATAATGGTATCGATAAAGGTACCGGTCATGGCGATGGCGCCCTGGGTTACCGGGCTGTTGGTCTCTGCCGCAGCGTGGGCAATGGGGGCGCTGCCGAGACCGGCTTCATTGGAAAAGATACCCCGCGCCACGCCTTTTTCCACGGCGAGCATCACCGTGGCGCCAGCAAAACCTCCGCTGGCGGAAGTCGGCGTAAAGGCGCTTTCAACCACCAACCACAGAGCAGCGGGCAGCTCGGCAATATGAACGGCAAGCACAACAAGGGTGCAAATCAGGTAGATCACCACCATCAGCGGCACCAGAGCACCGGATACAGCGCCAATGCGCTTGATGCCGCCGATCAACACCAAGCCCACCAGTACCGCCATCACCAGCCCCGACACCCAATTGGGAATGGCGAAGGCATTGGTCATCGCCGCCGCCACCGAGTTAGCCTGTACAGAGCTGCCGATGCCAAAACCCGCCAGCGCCCCGAACAGGGCAAACAGAAACGCCAGCCATGCCCAGCGCTGGCCGAGGCCGGTGCGAATATAGTACATGGGGCCACCCACCTTGCGCCCCTGCTCGTCGGTCTCCCGGTAGTGAACAGCGAGCATCGACTCGGCATACTTGGTGGCCATGCCCACCAGGGCGGTGCACCACATCCAGAACAAGGCACCGGGGCCGCCGATACTCACTGCGGTGGCCACGCCAACAATATTGCCAGTGCCCACGGTGGCAGAGAGCGCGGTCATTTGGGCGGCGAAGGGGCTGATATCCCCCTCCCCAGAGCCCTTGCGACCGGCAAACATGGCGCGCAAGCCAAAGCCCAATTTGATCAACGGCATCAGCCTGAGGCCAATGGTCAGATAAACCCCGGTGCCGAGAATAAGCACCAGCATCAATGGCCCCCAGACAAGACCATTGAGCCAATTCAATGCTGATTCAAACATACTGTTTTCCCCTCAAGAGGCTCTTCAAATACTGCAGAGCACCAAACCCATTTTGAGCTGCAGGCTGGTGTTGTTCAATGGGATATTGCCTGCCATGAAAAATCTTCAGACATCGCCATAAGACAATATCAAATTGAAGCAACACTAGAACGAATGGCACTGACTTAAGCCGTCATTCCCGCGCAGGCGCACTACTGTCCGGAATATTTCACGCCGTCATGCCTGCGAAGGAACGTCACCCTCGACCTGATCGGGGGCAGGAATCCTTAATCGAAACCAACTGAACACCAGGACATATGTGCGCAGTAGCCCAATAAAGCGGTAAATCAGCTGATTTTTCAACAATGTTAGCAGCCCCCGAGAAACTACCCTGAAAATCTTCCTAGGTTCCTGCCTACGCAGGAACGACAGCTTTCGTTTAAGTCTCGAGGTGGTCAGAACCACTCAACCTCCTTACTATTTCAGGCTTAAGGAAAGCAGCCTCTATTTATTCCGGACAGTAATGCGCGCAGGCGGGAATCCAAGCGTCTCGGCACCCTGAAAAAACTGGATTCCCGCCTACGTGGGAATGACGAAAATCCTGGCTTTGACGTTAAGT
>JBFXIU010000018.1:0-28193 GCA_050175615.1 Porticoccaceae bacterium
GTAAATGCCGAGAGTGCCCGCCGGTCCCTCCACGTTGGAGCCTTTGACTTCCACACCCTCCTGAATTTGCTGGGGGGAGGCTTCATCCACCACCTTGTCGATCATCTGAATGGCGATGCGGGCTTCGCGGCTGACGGTTTTGTCTCTGCGGTCTTTAATGTCGTCGAGTTCCTCAAGCACCGTCATGGGAATCACCACATGGTGCTCCTTGAAGGCCATGATGGCGGTGGGGTCGTGAAGAAGGACGTTGGTATCGAGAACATAGGTTTTTTTAACGACGGCTTTGAGTTTGTTTTTTTCAATACGCAGGGCAGTGCCGGAGTCCATGGTGTGATCCTCGTCTGTACAGTGAAAAAGCTGAAGGTAAAGTGACAGAGTTAACGGGCTGGAAAAATTGCTGGCCTGGAGAGGGTGACGATGGGGTTGGCGAGTGAACGCTGTTTGTGGGTGAGTGGTGGGTTGATTGGCAAAGAACCGGTGTTGCAAAGGCTGTCGCGGTAGTGACAAATCGCAGGGGGTAGAAGAACCGAGCGCTGAAGGCTCTGGGGGTGCGCTGGTGGGCGCTGGAATAGACGCGTTACGGCAAAAAACGGTGCTCTGTTTCGCCCGCGTCAGGAGATTCTTCAAAGGCAACTCCCGGCAGATTCAGTACAGCTGCAACGCCTCGATTATTGAAATCCTGGCGGCAGCTGTCAATCACTAATTACATTTTATTTAGGGCCTGTTAACACTAATTGAATTACCGCTGCTGGAGGTCATTTTTGCCTCCAGCTAGGCGGAATGAGCGTGGTTTGGCATTCCAAATAAGCGAATTCCAACAACGCTGGGGGCAAAAATGGCTCCAGCCCTTCGGGTTGTGGCTAAAAAACCGCCACTCGTCGTCGCCTACATGGATTTAGGTGAGGGGCGTGAGCAGGAGCGGAAGCTTTGCTCGTCGATCATTTAGAACCACTAAACTCATTCCTCGCGCCTAGATTGGCGCTTTTTTGGTCACAACAGAGGCAATTCAATTAGTGTTAACAGGCCCTAGCCCGTGGTGAATTCTGTGTGGCAGTAGTGGTTTTGCCTCGCTGTCTGGCCTGTGCTCGCGCAGAGGTTCCTTAGCCCGGACGTGAGAAGATAAGGGGTGCTTGAATTTGGCGGCATCAACCCCACATAAGAATTACATGCTAACCGGTTATTGCCGTGCGTTTTTTTCTGCTCTTTGTCGCTGTTCCCGTTTTTGAGCTGTGGTTGCTGATTCAGGTTGGCACTGTGATTGGCGCCTGGCCAACCGTTGCGCTGGTGCTGTTGACCGCGCTGATCGGTGTGGCGCTGTTAAAAAAGGAAGGATTTAAGCTGCTGACCCGCAGCAGTCGCAAGCTCGACGCTGGCGAACTACCGGCACAGGAGGTTTTGGAGGGGATTGTGCTCGGGATCTCCGGCGCCCTGTTGTTGGCGCCCGGTTTTGCCACAGATGTGATGGGGTTTCTGGGCTTGATTCCCTGGAGCCGACGCTGGTTGGTCGCCAGGTTGTTGGCCAGGGCTGAGTTTCGCGACTTTGTTGTCAGCCAGCGCGGTCATTTCGCTCGACAAAAGTACGGTGATGAACAGGTTTTTGACGGCGAGTACTGGCGCCATGAAGACAGGCGGCATAAACCGCTTGAGCCTCCCGAGTAGATCCCTGTTCCCGCGTGACGTCAAGAAAACATCTTTTCGTAGGCATGACCATATGCTCGGCAGTGATGCTGAGTAGGGTTGCGAGTGCATTGGGAATGGGCTTCCTTGGAAATAAAGTTCCATTTGACACAAAAAAAATTCTTTCACCCCTTGAAAACCCCAAAGGCGACACCACATAGAGGACAGCTTCCGGTGAAGCCTGATTTCTCAGGATGCTGGACAATTGTGATCAATAAAATAGTTGGAGAAAGTCGAAATGAAAATTCGTCCTTTGTATGACCGCGTCGTAGTCCGTCGCAAAGCAGAAGAGGAAAAAACCGCTGGTGGCATTCTGCTGCCTGGCTCAGCAAAAGAAAAACCCAACCAGGGTGAAGTTGTTGCCGTTGGCGGTGGCAAGGCGCTGGAAAATGGCGAAGTTCGTCCTTTGGCGGTAAAAGTGGGCGACACCATTATTTTTGGTCGCTATGCCGACAGCAACACCATCAAAGAAGATGGCGAAGAACTGATCATTATGAGCGAAAGCGACATCTACGGTGTTGTAGAAGCTTAATTTTTAAAAACAGTTATTTTTCTGAGTCAATTAGCCTAAAACGCTTAGAAAGAAGGAAGGAATATCATGGCAGCTAAAGAAGTAAAATTTGGTGATAGCGCACGTCGCAAAATGCTTGCGGGTGTTAATGTTCTGGCCGACGCCGTTAAAGTTACCCTGGGTCCCAAGGGGCGCAACGTCGTTATCGACAAGTCTTTTGGCGCACCCACTGTGACCAAAGACGGTGTTTCCGTGGCCAAGGAAATCGAACTCAAAGACAAGTTTGAAAATATGGGCGCCCAGCTGGTCAAAGAAGTTGCCAGCAAGGCCTCAGACGAAGCCGGTGACGGCACCACCACGGCAACCGTACTCGCTCAGGCTATCGTGACCGAAGGCCTGAAGTCTGTTGCCGCCGGTATGAACCCCATGGATCTGAAACGCGGCATCGACAAGGCCGTGATTGCAGCGGTTGAACAAATCAAGGATATTGCCAAGCCCTGTTCAGATTTCAAAGAAATTGCCCAGGTGGGCACCATCTCCGCCAACTCCGATGAAAGCGTAGGCCGCATTATTGCCGAAGCCATGGAAAAAGTGGGTAAAGAAGGTGTTATCACCGTTGAGGAAGGTTCTGGTCTGGAAAATGATCTGGAAACCGTTGAGGGTATGCAGTTTGACCGTGGTTATCTGTCTCCTTACTTCATCAACAACCAGGAAAGCATGAGTGTTGAGCTGGAAAGCCCCTTCATTCTGCTGGTTGACAAAAAAGTATCCAATATTCGCGAGCTGCTGCCCCTGCTGGAAGGCGTTGCCAAGTCTGGCAAGCCCCTGCTGATTGTTGCCGAAGATGTTGAAGGCGAAGCCCTGGCGACTCTGGTGGTCAACAACCTGCGCGGTATCGTTAAAGTCGCCGCCTGTAAGGCGCCCGGCTTCGGCGACCGTCGCAAGGCTATGCTGCAGGATATCGCTATCCTCACCGGCGGTACTGTGATTTCCGAAGAAGTGGGTCTGGAACTGGAAAGCGCTACCCTGGAGCACCTGGGCACCGCCAAGAAGGTTAACCTGACCAAGGAAAACACCACCATCGTCGACGGTGCTGGCAACCATGCCGACATCGAAGCTCGCGTCAAGCAGATTCGCGCCCAAATCGAAGAGACTTCTTCCGATTACGACCGTGAAAAACTCCAGGAGCGCGTTGCCAAGCTGGCCGGCGGTGTTGCCGTGATCAAGGTTGGTGCGTCCACTGAAACCGAAATGAAAGAGAAAAAAGCCCGCGTTGAAGATGCTCTCCACGCTACCCGCGCTGCGGTTGAAGAAGGTGTGGTTCCCGGCGGCGGTGTTGCCCTGATCCGTGCCCTTCAGGCTCTCGAAGGACTCAAAGGCGACAATGAAGACCAGAATGTGGGTATTGCCATTGCCCGCCGCGCCATTGAAGCGCCTCTGCGTCAGATCGTTGAAAACGCCGGTGAAGAAGGTTCTGTGGTGGTCGACAAGGTCAAGCAGGGAACCGGCAATTTCGGTTACAACGCTGGCACTGGCGAATACGGCGATATGATCGCCATGGGTATTCTCGACCCCGCCAAGGTAACTCGCACCGCGCTGCAAGCTGCTGCTTCCATTGCCGGTCTGATGATCACCACCGAAGCTATGATTACCGACCTGCCCCAGGACGATAAGGGCGGCATGCCCGATATGGGTGGCATGGGCGGTATGGGCGGCATGGGTGGTATGGGCGGCATGATGTAATTTTTGCCCCTATAGCCTTCGCTATATCCCCCACACCTGTTGTTGGGTGTGGGTTCGCAAAAGCCGGTTGTCTTTGACAATCGGCTTTTTGCGTTTTTGGTGCTGTAGGAGCTGTCAGCTGCAAGCGCCGAGCGCCGAGTTGTAGGAGTCTGCCTGCAGGCGATGTTGGCGCGCAATCAATCTCGCTCTTTTATCGCCGCCAGCAGGGCTGGCTACAGATAAACCCAGATTCCCATACGGGAGCGGGAGCCAGCGAAAGCTCAGCTCTTGCTTTCCTCTTTCCTCTAGGCGCTCGGCGCTTGCCCCTTTTCTTTTCCCGTCCTGTTGCGACAAAAAAACCCTCTTTGGGGCGCGCTTGCGCCCTAAAAACGACGATTGCACCAAAATGGTGCCATTGCTGTTTTGGTGCGTTGCCGTCTGTGGCTGTGTTCCAAAAAAATATATTAACTAATTGATAAATATAAATAATTATGAGTTGGCATTGCTTTTGCTATATCGGAAGTGTTCGGTCAGTTCAACAATCTTGATTGGATTTATTGCAAAAGCAAACAACGAGGAGAGACATCAATGAAATTCACTAAAAAAGCACTTTGCGGTTCTGTTGCCGCTGTCGCCATGGCCGCATCCAGTCTGATGGTATCCAGCCAGGCCGCGGCAATAGAAGTGAGCGCTTCAGCAGCCGTAGCCAGCACCTACCTGTGGCGCGGCTATGATCTGGGCTCGGGTACGCCTGCGGTGTCTGGCGATCTGTCTGTGAGTGCTGGTGGCGCCTATGCAGGCATCTGGGGTTCTTCCGGCGACACATCGGCAGGAACAGAGTATGACCTTTACGCGGGTTATGGTATCGAAGCTGGCGGTTTTGTTTTTGATGTCAGCGTCTGGAACTACAACTACCCCACTGGCGCGGGCTATACCCTGGACGGTGAGACAGACTTCGGCGACCTCACCGACGTGGTATACACCATCGGCTACGGTCCCGTGAGCTTTTCCTGGTATGACAATGTTGCCGGCGATGGTTCGGAAGGCACTGAGTACTTTACCTTGAGTGGCGAGTACGGCAAGTTTTCTGCATTGATTGGTATGTGGGATATCGACAACTGTACAGAGGATTGCGAACCCACTCACCTCAATCTCAGCTATGCCTACAACGATGCTCTGAGCTTTACTGTCAGCCAGTTCATCTCTGACGAGCCTGTTGATGATGATCTGAAATTTGTCATTTCTTACAGCCTGCCGATTACAGAGTAAAGCTAACCACAAGGTTGCCGCCCCGATCTCGGGGCGGTGATTAAAAAGCAAACCCATAGGAGATAACTATGAAAATGATCACAGCGGTGATCAAACCCTTCAAGCTGGATGACGTGCGCGAGACGCTCGCCGGGATCGGAGTACAGGGCGTCACCGTCACTGAAGTCAAAGGGTTTGGCAGACAAAAAGGGCACACTGAGTTGTATCGGGGTGCGGAGTATGTCGTCGATTTTCTGCCCAAGGTAAAAATCGAAGTCGCCCTGCCGGAAAGTATGGTAGATGGAGCGGTTGAAGCAATTCTGAACTCCGCACGCACTGGCAAGATCGGCGATGGCAAAATTTTTATCACCGATCTTCAGGAAGTTATTCGTATTCGCACCGGTGAGACCGGCGACGAAGCTATCTGACGATAACAGTTTAATCGGAGTTCACTATGGAAAATGATATTGTCAATTTGCAATATGCCCTGGATACCTTTTACTTTCTGGTGATGGGTGCCTTTGTGATGTGGATGGCGGCAGGTTTCGCCATGCTTGAAGCCGGCCTGGTTCGAGCTAAAAACACCACGGAAATTTTAACCAAAAACGTTGCCCTCTATGCGGTCGCCTGTACCATGTACCTGATCATGGGCTACACCATTATGTACGGTGGCAGTGAGGGGGGAATTCTCCCTGACTCCTGGTTTGGCAACAGCATCGGCAATGCCTCTGCGGATGAAGTGCTTGCCAGCGGCGGTGAAACCTACTACTCCGGCGCCTCAGATTTCTTCTTTCAGGTGGTGTTTGTCGCTACTGCCATGTCCATCGTATCCGGTGCTGTGGCTGAGCGCATGAAACTCTGGGCTTTCCTCGCCTTTGCGGTAGTAATGACCGGCTTCATCTACCCCATGCAGGGTATGTGGAAATGGGGTGGCGGTTTCCTCGATGCCGCTGGCTTCCAGGATTTTGCCGGCTCCGGTGTGGTTCACCTCACTGGCGCTACCGCAGCTATCGCCGGTGTTCTCCTTCTCGGTCCACGCAAAGGTAAGTACACCAAAGATGGCAAAGCCGTCGCCATTCCCGGCGCCAATCTGCCCCTTTCCACCCTGGGCATGTTTATTCTGTGGATGGGCTGGTTCGGTTTCAACGGTGGTTCCGAGCTGATGGTCTCCAACATCGATGAAGCTAATGCTGTCTCCGATGTATTCGTCAACACCAATGCGGCAGCCTGCGGCGGTTTGTTGGCGGCGCTGATTACAGCTCACTTCATGTTTGGTAAAGCGGATCTGACCATGGCGATTAACGGTGCTCTTGCCGGCCTGGTTGCCATTACCGCAGAACCGCTTAGCTGGACTGCCGGCTGGGCCACTCTGGTAGGTGCCGTAGGCGGTGTGCTGGTTGTCTTCTCTGTGGTTTTTATGGATAAGATCAAGATTGACGATCCCGTTGGCGCCATTTCGGTGCACGGTGTTGTCGGCATCTGGGGTCTGATTGCAGTCTGCTTCTCAAGTAATGACGCCGCCAGCTTTGGCAGCCAGTTGATGGGCATAGGTGTTATCTTTACCTGGGTCTTTGTCACCAGCCTGATTGTTTGGGCTATCCTCAAGGCTGTCATCGGTATCCGCGTCAGCGAGCAGGATGAATACGACGGTGTCGATCTCTCTGAATGTGGTATGGAAGCCTACCCTGAGTTTGTTTCTTCGAAATAAACCCGGAGTTTGATTGTGATCAAAAACGGCAGGCCTGGGTCTGCCGTTTTTTTATTGTCAGGCGCCTGTTATTTAATGGCATATGGTGCATTTCAAGCCTAACCGGTGTATCTTTTCCCCATTAATTTCGCGTTACTTTTTTAATTGAGGGGAAATCATGAAACTCATTACAGCGGTTATTAAGCCTTTCAAACTGGACGATGTCAGGGAGGCTTTGGCGGAAGTGGGCGTACAGGGGATTACGGTTACCGAGGTAAAAGGGTTTGGGCGCCAGAAAGGCCACACCGAACTTTATCGTGGCGCCGAATATGTGGTGGACTTTCTCCCCAAGGTGAAACTGGAAATTGCCGTTGACGATGGCATGGTGGATGCGGTGATAGATGCGGTTTCCAAGTCGGCCAGCACGGGCAAGATCGGCGACGGCAAGATTTTTATTACCAATCTGGAAGAAATCATTCGTATCCGCACCGGTGAAACCGGGTCCGACGCCGTTTGATGGCAGGAGTTAGAAGCGCCTAGCGCCGAGCTTCAAGGGGCAAGGGTGGATGGGGTGTGTTTTTTTGTAGGAGCGCTGGCGATGGTGAATTGAGGTCGCCGCGACCGACATTTTGTAATAGCAGACAAAATAAAATTGCAGCACTGCTGCTCTACCGGGAATCCGACAGACTTCTCGGCGCGTAGAATTGCCTGCGCGCCGACTTTGCCCGGTTTTTTAGCGGGGAATGATCAGTTCAAACACCACGTTGACTTGATCGTTGAATTTTATGCTGTCGTGGAGGTACTGGCCACCGCCACTGTCCGCTGCAAGTCTCATTGTTGCCATTTCTGCTTTTGGCATAAACATGGGTTCTTGGTTTTGATAATTGATGGTATAGATGGCGCCTAATTCAGCGCCATAGGCTTTGGCGAGAGCCTCGGCTTTAGCCTTGGAGTCGGCAATGGCCTGCTCAAACGCCTGTTGTTTGAACTTTGCCTCGTCGCGGGTCTTAAGCTGAATTTGCTGGATAAAGGTAATGTCGGTGTTTGTTGCCGTCTCCAGAAGCGTATCCAGTTTATCCAGATCCTTGAGGGTTACTATGACATCTCTGGATGCGTTGTAACCGGAAAAGAGGCGGGTGCGGTTGTTGTAGTCGTATTCTGGAGCAATCCGCAGCGTGGAAGCGACTATGTCCTCCTTGTTTATTCCCAACTTCTCAAGCTGTTCCAGAAACAGGTTTACCCTTTTGTCCACTTCCCGTTTTGCTTCGGTGGCAGATTTTTGCGTAGTAGACGTCTGCATCACCACATCGGCCATATTGGCTTTGACTTCCACCAGACCTTGCCCCGTGGTGGTCACTGTGCGGGGAGCTGTGCCGTCATTTGCCAGTATCTGGTTGCTGAAAGCGAGGATTATCAAGAGGGACAGGGGCAATAAAAAACGTGTCATGGCTGGGCATCCTTGAAAGTATCAATGTTTAGATTCTATTGACGGTTGGGCAAAATGATTTTGCGCTTTCAATATGAGTTTCGGCCACCCGCTTCGCCATCGCCGGAAAAATTTCCACCTGCAGGTGATGGTGAATCCAGGCTGTCGCAGCACAGCTGACAAAATCACATTGAAATATTGTCAATGTCAGACAAGCCGCCGGGCAAAAGGTGCCCGATCAGATTGGTTTTTTATGGCTAAACGCAAGCCGGGAAGTCAAAATTTGGGTTTCAATACCAGATTGAGAACATCGGCGACAAAACGCAGGAACAACGTATCCATAGCGCTGTGGTAGCGGTGGGGGTCAGAACTGCCCAGGGCGATAATGCCGTAAATGCTCTCGGAAACCAGGCGCACTGCTGCGGCAGAGCCAATGTTTTTGCAGCTGGACTCGCCAAATAAAAACCCCAGTTGTATGGGGCGCAGTACCCCGCAAACAGGTTCCTCAGAGGTCAGCAACAGGGAAAAGTTGTCTTCCAGCTCTTTGAGTGAGGCGTGGCGGACACCGGCGCCCTCAACCTCCTGGTCGAGCAGTAGCAGGCTGTAGTATTCAATGCCGAAATCCTGGGACATGCTCTTATGCAGGGTTTTGAGAATGCTGTCTACGTTGTCGGCGCGGATCAGATTCAGCACCAGTGCGCGGGTTTTATCAAAAAGGGCGTCGTTGGCTTTTGAGGTTTCCAGCAAACTATTCAGGCGGGTGCGCAGTTCGGTATTGCGCGCCCGCAATGCCGCCAGCTGCCTTTCGATAAGGGAGACTGCCGTGCCGGAGTTGTGGGGTAGAGCAAGGGTTTCGAGAATGCCGGGATGCTGGGTAAAAAATTCCGGGTGCGCCTGCAGGTACTCGGCGACAAATTGAACGTCTTTGCTGTTTTCTGCCGGTTTGGTTTCGCGAATGCTCATAGACGAATACGCCCTTGAAAGACAGTGGTGGCCGGTCCCGTCATCATTACCGAAGATTCTTTCCCCTGCCAGCTAATACTGAGCTTGCCACCGGGAAGGTTGGTTTGAACCTCGTTGTCGAGCATGCCGAGACGAATGCCTGCAACCACGGCGGCGCAGGCGCCGCTGCCACAGGCCAGTGTTTCACCCGCGCCGCGCTCGTAGACACGGAGATCGATTTCGCGGCTGTTTTTTACCGCCATAAAGCCGACATTGACCCGCTCAGGAAAGCGGGGGTGGCACTCGATGGCTGGCCCCAGTGTTGCCACCGGCGCGGTGGCGACATCAGCGACGACAATGACCGCGTGGGGGTTGCCCATGGACAGCGCAGAGACATCAACGACTTCACCGTTGACGTCGATCGAGTAGCTGAGCTGCTCGCCCTCGGCGATAAAGGGTATAGCCGCAGGTGCGAAGACCGGAGCGCCCATATTGACAGTAACCTGGTTGCTGCTGAGTACGTTCAGGGTGATAACGCCAGCGGCGGTGCGCACCCTGATGGCGCGCTTGCCTGTGAGGCGGCGATCGCGAACAAACTTGGCAAAACAGCGGGCGCCGTTGCCACACTGGGCGACTTCGCTGCCGTCGGTATTAAAAATGCGGTAGTCGAAATCCACATCCGGAGTGGAGGGTGCCTCAACCACCAGGATCTGGTCACAGCCGATGCCAAAGTGGCGATCCCCCAGCTTGCGCGCCAGGGTTTCAGTCATGGCCACTGGCTGGGTCACGGCGTCGATAACAACAAAGTCGTTGCCAAGGCCGTGCATTTTGGTGAAGCGTAGCAGCACTTGGGTTACTCCGGCAGCACTTGTTCGCCGCGCACCATATCGTCAAAGGTTTCGCGGCGGCGGATAAGGTGGCTCTGGTTTTTGTCGACCATGATTTCGGCGGCTCGGCCTCTGGTGTTGTAATTGGAGCTCATGGTGAAACCGTAGGCGCCGGCGGAATGCAGGCAAAGTAAATCTCCGGGCGCAAGGCTGAGGGTGCGATCCTTGCCGAGAAAGTCGCCGGTTTCGCAAACCGGGCCGACAATGTCGTACTTGCGGGGGTTGCTATTGCTCTGTGGGTTGATGACAGGCTCAATATTCATCCAGGCGCTGTAAAGCGCCGGGCGGATCATGTCGTTCATGGCGCCGTCGACGACGGCAAAGTTTTTGTGATCACCCTCTTTGAGATACTCCACGCGGGTGAGCAGAACCCCTGCGTTGGCAACGATAGAGCGCCCTGGTTCGAAGATCAGTGACAGGGGGCGATTCCCCAGCCGTTGGGCGACCTGTTGCAAATAATCTCCCGGGTGAGGAGGCTGCTCGTCCCTGTAGCAAACACCGAGGCCACCGCCCAGATCCAGGTGCTCGATATGAATGCCCAGGTCGGCCAGTTCATCCACCAGCGCCAGGGTGCGGTCGAGGGCATCGAGAAAGGGAGCCAGATCGGTTAATTGGGAGCCGATGTGGCAGTCTACGCCAAGGATTTTGACGTGCTCCATGTCCCGAGCCTGAATATAGACATCGCGGGCGTGGCCAATATCAATGCCAAACTTGTTGTCTTTGAGGCCGGTGGAAATATAGGGGTGGGTCTGGGCGTCGACATCGGGGTTCACCCTGAGGGAAACCGGGGCGATTTTGCCCATATCACGGGCAACGCGATTCAGGGTTTCCAGCTCCTGTTCCGACTCCACGTTAAAACAATGGATGCCGGTGTCGAGCGCCAGTGCCATTTCTTGCGACTGCTTGCCTACGCCGGAAAAGACGATCTTTGCGGGATCGCCGCCCGCCTTGAGTACCCGCTGCAGCTCGCCGCCGGAAACAATATCAAAGCCCGCTCCCAGCTTGGCGAGAACATTGAGCACGGCGATATTGGAATTGGCCTTGACCGCGTAACAGATCAGCTTTTGCTGAGGAATATCGGCATTTTGATAGGCGAGAAAGTTATCGCGAATGGCCGCCCTGCTATAGACATAGCAGGGGGTGCCAACGTTGCTGGCAATGGCGGCGAGGGGAACTTCCTCTGCGAATAACTGGCCGTCGCGGCGGTTAAAATAGTTCATGTGGGTGAGAGTCCGTAGCGATTATTGGCCAGATTCGGGCGCTGATTGGGGTTCTGCCGGACTTTCGGGGATGTACAGAGCCCCTTTATTGCCGCAACCGCTCGCCAGCAGGATGATGAGTATCGCGCCGCTGAGGATGGTTAGCCTTAAACACTGTTGCATGTTTTCTCGCCTGAGCCAAAACGGTGAAGTATAGGGTTTCTGGTGGTGGCGCTCAATTGCGACCGGGACAAAAAAGAGCTTTTGCTGGAATCCCTGCTACTTGCCAACAGCGATATGCCGCAAGGGTGCGATCCGGGGCCGCTCTTTCCTGTTACCTGGCCGACAATTTCGCGTTGGCTCTTTGAATCGCCGCTTTAACCTGCTCCGGCGCGGTGCCGCCAATATGGTTGCGGGCGGCAACAGAACCTTCCAGTGTCAGTACAGCAAAGACATCCCCGTCGATATCGCCGCTGAATTGCTGCAGCTCGCCCAGGGACATTTCCGCGAGGTCCTTATTGTTGGCGATGCCGTAGGCAACGGCGCTGCCGACAATTTCGTGGGCGTCGCGAAAGGCAATGCCCTTGCGCACCAGGTAGTCCGCCAGATCCGTTGCGGTGGAAAAACCTCTGCGAGCGGCTTCTCTCATGACCTCGCTGTTGGCGTCGATGGCGGGCACCATGTCGGCAAAGGCGCGCAAGCAGTCGCGAACGGTATCGACGGTGTCGAAGATAGGTTCCTTGTCCTCCTGGTTGTCCTTGTTGTAGGCCAGGGGTTGGGATTTCATCAGGGTTAACAGGCTGATGAGGTTGCCATTGACCCTGCCGGTTTTGCCGCGCACCAGCTCGGGGACGTCGGGGTTTTTCTTCTGGGGCATGATCGACGAGCCGGTGCAGAAACGATCCGGCAGGTTGATAAAGTTGAACTGGGCGGATGTCCACAGCACCAGTTCTTCGGAGAACCGCGACAAATGGGTCATCAGCAGGCTGGCAAAGCCGCAGAATTCAATGGCGAAATCGCGGTCGCTGACGGAATCCAGGGAGTTTTCTGTGGGGCCGTCGAAGTTCATCAGGGACGCGCTGAGATGGCGGTCGATGGGGTAGGTGGTTCCCGCCAGCGCCGCCGCGCCGAGTGGGGACAGATTCATACGCTTGCGACAGTCCTGAAGGCGGCTGTAATCGCGGTCGAGCATTTCAAACCAGGCGAGCAGGTGGTGGCCAAAGGTGACGGGCTGGGCGGTCTGCAAGTGGGTAAACCCCGGCATTATGGTGTCGCTATTGCGACTGGCCAGATCGAGGATGCCGAACTGAAGGCGGGTCAGTTCGGCGCTGATGTCATCAATTTGATCCCGCAGCCACAGGCGAATATCCGTGGCCACCTGATCGTTGCGGGAGCGCCCGGTGTGGAGTTTTTTGCCGGTGATGCCGATTTTGTCGGTCAGCGCCGCCTCGATATTCATGTGAACATCTTCAAGGGCGACAGACCATTCAAAGTTGCCGGATTCAATGCTGGCGAGAATCTCTTCCAGACCCTCGGTAATAGCCTGTAATTCCTTGCCGTTGAGTACGCCGACGCGCTCGAGCATGGTGGCATGGGCAAGGGAGCCGCGAATATCCTGGCGGTACATGCGCTGGTCGAAGGTTACCGAAGCCGTAAACCGGGCTACGAAGGCGTCTGTGGCTTCGCTGAAGCGGCCGCCCCAGGATCTGTTGGTGTCCTTTATGGTGCTCATGTTGTGGTTTCCACGTATTTGCATTGTGACTGGTTGAACGTTGGCGCTATTATAGCTGGAGGTTTGCTAACAGGGCGAATGGACTTGGCTATCGATAACAGGGTGAATGCGGTAAAAACACGACCACAGGACGACGCTGATTATCTCTTTCCCAATCTCTGCAAGGGCGAGGGTTTGTTCGGTGTGGTCATTACTGCGGAATTGTTGTCCATTCTGATTGTGGTGGTGGAGGTCGGCATTAACCGTTTTGACTGGCTCCTCCTTGGCACCACCTCGCTGATGGCTTTATGGGTGACGCTGTTGAGTGCTGCGGGGCTTTGCCTGACTCGCAACCTGCTTGCCCAGTACAGCCATACCTGGACCGCGGTGTTCAGCTACGGCCTGATTTTGCTGGTGACGGCTCTTGTCAGCCTTGCCGGGCAGGGGCTGATGGCTTTTTTGAATCCGGATACCAACCGGTTTTCCATAGATGTATGGCGCCTCCTCAACCACGTGATTATCGCCGCCATTCCCGCCGGAATTTTATTGCGCCACCTCTATTTGCAGCAGATGCTTCGTGTGCAGCAGCGCGCCGAACTGGAATCGCGCATTCAGGCACTGCAATCGCGAATACGCCCGCACTTTCTCTTTAACAGCATGAACATCATCGCCAGTCTCATCGGCTCTGATCCCGATAAAGCCGAAAGCGTGGTTGAGGATTTGTCGGATCTTTTCCGCCATGCCCTGACATCAAACCATACTCTGGTACCCCTTCGCGATGAACTCAACCTCTGTCGCCGCTATATGTCGATTGAGAAACTGCGCCTGGGCGATCGCCTTGAAACCGTGTGGCAAATTGACGACTATGGCACCGGTGTCCAGATTCCGTCGCTGACCCTGCAGCCGGTGCTGGAAAATGCGGTCTACCACGGTATCCAGTTGATTCCCGAGGGGGGGCAGATTGTGGTCACTGTGGGCAGAATGGGCGATCGTATCAATATTTCTGTCCGCAATCCCCGCAATCCGCGCATGCAGCATAACAAGGGCAATAAAATGGCCATGGACAATGTGCTCACCCGCTTGCAGGCGCATTTTGGATCTTCGGCGACCATACAGGCCGAGATCAATGAAAGCTGTTATATTACCCATATCAGTTACCCTGTGGTGGCATGAGCTGAGGCATGAGTTGAGACATGAAAGTCCTAATAGTTGACGACGAACCTTTGGCGAGAGATCGGTTGCAGCGTATGGTGGCCGCCGTAACCGGTTACAGCGTTGTCGGTCAGGCAGGTAATGGCCAGGAGGCGGTCGATCTGGCGCAGCGGACATCCCCGGATATCGTTTTTATGGATGTGCGCATGCCGGGAATGGATGGCCTCGCCGCCGCCCAACATCTCGCCGACCTGGATGTGCCGCCAGCGGTTATCTTCTGCACAGCCTATGACGATTATGCGGTGGAGGCGTTTTCGTCCCAGGCAGTCGGCTATCTGCTCAAACCCGTCAAAAAGGAAGAGCTTGCGTCTGCACTGAGTCGAGCGCGCAAGGTCAACAAGGCGCAGCTCGCAGAATTGCAGCAGTCGCCCGGTATTCCTTATGGCGGGCGCACCCATATCACGTCGCGCAACCGCCGCGGCATCGACCTGGTGCCTGTGGCTGAAATTCGTATGTTTCAGGCCGATCACAAATATGTCACTGCCTATTACGGTGAAGGTGAAGCTCTCCTCGACGAGACCCTCAAGGAGCTTGAAGATGAGTTTGAGGGGCGTTTTGTTCGCATTCATCGCAATGCGCTGGCGTCCATTCCCCACATCGAGGGTATGGATCGCAGTTCGGAAGGTCAGTATTACCTTCGCCTCAACGGCATTGATATTCGTCCCCAGGTGAGTCGCCGCCACGTCTCGGCATTGAGGAAGTTGTTGCAACAACTTTGATGCTGCGGCGCTGATCCAGTCTCTCTTTGGGATCGATTGCCGCAAGATCATGGCTCATCTGTTAGTATAGGAGCCTGATTTCTAGCCTGTGTTAAGCACCGATGTCGATTCAACGCCATTCTCCTTCCCGCTCCCTTCGCATAGCCACTCGAAAAAGCCCTCTGGCGCTGTGGCAAGCCGAGCATGTCAAAGCCCGGCTTTTGTTTTTTCATCCCGACCTGAACATTGAGTTGGTCGGTTTTACCACCAAGGGTGACCGTATTCTCGATGCCCCTCTGGCCAAGGTTGGAGGCAAGGGGCTTTTTGTCAAAGAACTTGAAACCGCGATGCTTGCTGGCGATGCCGATATTGCTGTCCATTCCATGAAAGAGGTTCCCATGGAGTTTCCCGAAGGGCTTGGGCTTGCGGTGATCTGCGAGCGGGAAGATCCCAGGGATGCGGTTGTTTCCAATCGCTACGCTCATCCCGACGAGCTGCCCATAGGCGCTGTGGTCGGCACGTCCAGCTTGCGCCGTCAATGCCAGTTGCGGGAAAAATATCCCCACCTTCGCATTGAACATCTGCGGGGCAATGTTCAGACCAGGTTGGCAAAGCTGGATGGTGGCGAGTTCGATGCCATAATTCTCGCCACGGCGGGGCTGCTCAGACTGGAAATGGAAGGTCGTATCAAACTGCGGATTCCCGATACGCTGAGCCTGCCCGCGGGCGGCCAGGGCGCCGTCGGCGTTGAATGCCGCAGCGATGATATTGAATTGCAGCAATTGCTGCTGCCTCTGCACCATATTCCCACGGAAATCTGTGTTCGCGCCGAGCGCGCCATGAATCGCCGCCTGGAGGGCGGTTGCCAGGTGCCCATAGCCTGCTACGCCGAGCTGCGCTCGGAGCAAGAGCTTTACCTGCGCGGACTGGTGGGCTCTGTGGATGGTAAAATTATGCTCCGCGACGAAATTGTTGGCGCGCCGGAACAGGCTGAAGCCATGGGTATCGCCGTGGCCGAGTCACTGCTTTCCCGAGGGGCGGATAAAATTCTTCAGGCGGTTTATGACCTCCAGGAATAGCGCCGACAAGCGCGCGAATCTTGCCGCTCTCAGGATTCTGCTGCCCAGGCCGCGACGGAACAGGGATGATTTTGTTGTCGCCCTGCAATCCCTGGGGTGCCAGCCCTATTTATTGCCGGTGATCGACATAGTGGCTTTGCCCATGAGCGGCGATGAAGGCGCCGCATTTCTGGCCTCGTTGGCCGCTGCAGATCATGTTATTTTTGCCAGCGGCAATGCCGCCACACTGGCATTGACGGCGATGAACGCTGCGCACATGCAGTTCCCGGAAACGACCAAAATCTATGCCATAGGCGAGGCTACGGCCAGCGTGCTGGCGGCTGGAGGCGTAAAAGTTCTAGCGCCCAGTGCCGGAGCGGATTCAGAGGGCTTGCTGGCGAAGCCCGAGTTGGCTGAGGTTGCCGGGCAATCCGTATTGATTTGTCGCGGCGAAGGTGGCCGCGACAAACTCAAAAGCGTGCTCAGCGATAGAGGCGCCCAGGTTAGTTACCGCGATCTCTATCGGCGTCAGCCCAGTCATAGATACAGTGATGATATTAATGCTCTGCTGGATACTGGCAGGGTAGACGTTGTCGTCATCCATAGCGGTGAAATTCTCGCCGCCCTGTGGCGTCAGTTAACAGCGGATAGCCGAAAGATATTCGCCGGGTTGCCGGTGCTGGTGCCTGGAAAGAGGGTCGCCAGCCTTGCCCAGGATCTTGGTTGTGACAACATTATTGTTGCCGAGAGTGCCTTGCCCCGAAGCTTGGTGGCCGCCTTGGTTCACTGGTACACTCAACAGCAACAAGGTTTGGAGCCTGTTAACAGGCTCTGATACGCTCTCGCAGGTGGAAGTCTGGAAAAATCAATGAACTATAGATTTTCCGCTGAGCGGAAATGACATTGAACAGGGCTTCCCCGGGCTATGCGCCTCTCTCGGCCAAAAGACTCGGCAGGATGATTGTTGAGGCAGCGCGCGAGAGGCAGGTTATATAAAAGTCAGTAGAAAGGATAACCCCGTGGATAATGATTCCAAGACACCACCGCCCCCCGGCGAACAAGCGACCCAGGAAACAAAATCCGGGGCTGATAAAAGCCGGGGTTCAGCTGACCTGGCAGTTGAGCAATCTGGCCATAGTCAAAAGGATGGAGCAAAAGTGGCAGAGGAAAAAGCGCCGCAAGAGTCTGACAAAGCCTCCCCTCAGCCTGATACTGAAAAACAGGCGGCCAAACCCGGCCACAAGCCTGATCGACCTTCATCGACACCTAAACCCACAGCTCGCGCCAGTGTCGATCGCCACCTGCCGGCAAAAAAGAAATCTTCGGTTCTGAAAAAATTCCTCTATCTGATCATCCTTCTCGGCCTGGCTGTTGGCGGCTACTATGGCTGGCGTCACTATGGCGAGAGCTTGCAAGACAAGTTCTTTTCATCGACGCCATCAGCGAGTATTTCTGTGAGCTCCGGCGGGGATGCTGCAAAATCCGCGGCAGATCAGACGAAGCCTGCGGCTTCGGAACCAGATTCGCAGCTGCCACAGGTCTCCGCTGGCAATTCTGTCGAGGGGGTGGATGGAACTGAACGGGGCACCGAAGATGAGCCTGGCGGCAATCCTGTTGCCGACAGGCTGGCGCAACTCGAGGCTCAGCTTGGCGATGCTCAGCTGCGGCTCAACAGCCATCAACAACGTTTGCAGGCGTTGTCGACCACCACCAGAGAAGACTGGTTGCTGGCAGAGGCGGAATACCTGTTGCGCCTGGCCAATCAACGTATTCTCACCGAGCGTCAGACGGCTAACGCGCTGTCACTGATGGTTACCGCCGACGATATTCTCAAAGAGATCGACGATCCCGACCTGTTCCCGGTGCGCAGGGCGCTGGCTGCGGATATTACCAGTGTAAAACTGGCCGGGGTGGTCGACCGCGAAGGTATTTATCTGCGTTTGGATGCTCTTATTGGCGCCATCCCCAATTTAAAGATGCCGCTGCGGGAGCCTGCTGTTGCCGCTGAAGCAAGTCCTGCGGCAAACATCGAGCCCTGGTATATAACACTCATTGAAAATGCCAAATCCGCCCTGGTGAAAATGTCGGGTATTGTCCGGGTTGAGCGGGTGGATGTGCCCCTGGAGCCGGTGCTCTTGCCCTCTGAACAGCAGCTCCTTCACCTCAATTTGCGCATGGCGCTGGAGCAGGCGCAGCTGGCGCTTATGCGTGAAGAGCCCAGAATTTATAAAGCCAGCCTTGGTCGCGCTCAGGATTATATAGAAAATCGTTTTTCTGACGCTGCGCCAACTACTGTATTTGGCGACGAACTTCGGGCTCTGGCGGAGGAAAAGATCAGCCAGCCTGTTCCCGCACTCAGTGGCTCCATTAATGCCTTACAGGATTACATTCGAGTCTGGCACCATCGCTATTCGGTCGGCGAGCAAGGGCAACCGAGTGCAGAGAGTTCCAGTGAAACTGTTGAAGCGGACACAGGGGTGGCGCAGTGAGAAAGCTGCTGATTATTGTTGCCGGCGCCCTCCTGTCTGGAGCGGTGATTTATCAACTTCTGGCAAACCAGCAGGGTTACTTGCTGTTGTCGGCGGGCAACTATGTTCTTGAAACCAGCTTGTGGGGGGCGCTGGTTGTTCTGGTGCTGATTCTGGCGGCTGTCTTTCTGGTGTGGAGGCTGTGGCGGTTGATGTTCTACCCCCGCAGCTGGTGGCGCAGGCGTGCCAGCAGAAAGCAGTTAAAAGTTCGCGACCAGACAGTTCAGGGCATTCTGGATTACCTCGAGGGCAATTGGCCGAAGGCGGTGACTAATCTCAAGCGCGGCATTGCCCGCTCCGAGATGCCAGCCCTCAACTACCTGGGGGCGGCGGCGGCGAGCTTTAATCTCGGCGATATGGCCGAGGTCGAAACCTTGCTACAGGAAGCCCAGCAGAGCGCTGCTTCAGATCCGCTAACTCTCGGCTTGCTCAAAGTCAGAATGCTCCTGCAGGACAATAACTTTGATAAAGCACTGCCGCAAATAGAAGCACTTCACCGCAAGTACCCCAGTCACCCCACGGTGCTTCGCCTTCTTGCCGCCACCAGAAAAGGTCTTCGCGATTGGCGCAGTCTCGAGGCCATGCTTGCAGACCTCAAGAAGCACAAGGCTGTGTCTTCCAGTGAATTCACCGCTCTCGAGATCGAGGTTTACCACGAGGTCATCGCTGGTTTTGAGGGTGTTAAGTCTGTTCACAAGTCACTGTCGGAACAGCAGGCGGAGCTGGATCATCTCTGGGATCGTCTGCCCGGCAAACTGCAAAAAAATAACCGTTTGGTTGCGGCCTATGTCGAGCAGTTAACCCGCCTGGATCTTGAACAAAAAGCGGAAACCCAGCTGCGTCGGTTCATCAATAAACACTGGGATGACCATCTGGTTGAGCTCTACGGCCAGCTTCAGGGGGATGATCCCAGGGTTCAGCTTTCTGTTGCCGAGGCCTGGCTCAGGGATCATCCCGACAATCCTTCACTGCTGCAAACCCTGGGCAGGCTCTGTGTCCGCAACCAGTTGTGGGGAAAAGCCAAGGAATATTTTGAGTCGGCGCTGAAATTACGGTCTTCCCCCCAGGTTTGGCTGGAGCTTGGCGAGTTGCTGCAAATACTCCAGGACGCCCGCGGTAGCAATGACTGTTTTCGCAAGGGTCTGAAGGAGGCGGTAAAGTAACCTCTCCGCACGCAATAAAAAAGGGTGCCGCTATGGGCACCCTTTTTTATTGCGACTGAGCACAGAAGGTGGCCGGTGTTCAGGATACCTGAGGGCCTGCGGCAATCACTTTTTGAGCGACATCGAACTTGTCAAAGTTCTTGACGAAAAGCTCTGCCAGTTTGCGCGCCTGGGTGTCATAGGCGTCCTTGTCTGCCCATGCGGCGCGGGGGTTGAGATACTTGCTATCGACGCCGGGAACCGCTTTCGGGTACGACAGGTTAAGGGTGGACAGGTGTTCAGTTTCTACATTCTCAAGGGCGCCACTGGTGATGGCGGTAACCACACCGCGGGTGACGGGAATGGGAAAGCGACTGCCTTTTTCTCCGGAACCGCCCGTCCAGCCGGTGTTCACCAGATAGACGCGGCTGCCAAAATCTTCGATGCGCTTCATCAACAGTTCCGCATAAACACCGGCGGCTCTGGGCATAAAGGGCGCGCCGAAGCAGGTGGAAAAGGTGGGGGTGATACCGGCTTCGCCGCCTAATTCCGTGGAGCCGACGCGGGCTGTGTAACCGCTGAGAAAGTGGTAGGCCGCAGCTTCTTTGCTCAAAATAGACACCGGGGGCAATACGCCGGTAACGTCACAGGTGAGGAACAGAATGTGGCGGGGTTCGCCAGCGCGGTTTTCCAGGCAGCGGACTTCCACATGTTCAAGAGGATAGCTGCAGCGGCCATTTTCCGTCAGGGAGGTGTCGTCGTAGTCGGCGGTGCGGGCTTCGTTGACGACGACGTTTTCAACAATGGCGCCAAAGCGAATGGCGTCCCAGATAACCGGCTCATTCTTTTTGCTCAGATTGATGGTTTTGGCATAACAGCCGCCTTCAAGGTTAAAGACAGCGCCTTTCGCCCAGCCGTGTTCATCATCGCCGATCAGGAAACGATCAGGATCTGCCGACAGGGTGGTTTTGCCGGTGCCGGAGAGACCAAAAAACAGTGCGACATCGCCATCCTTGCCGACATTTGCTGCACAGTGCATGGGCATGACATCTTTCTCGGGCAGCAGGAAGTTTTGCACAGAAAACATGGCTTTCTTCATCTCGCCCGCGTAACGCATCCCCGCCAGCAACACTTTGCGGCTGGCAAAGTTGATGATGACAGCGCCATCGCTATTGGTGCCGTCGCGCTCCGGGTCGCAAACAAAGTTGGCGGCGTGAAGAATTTTCCACTGCTCCTTGGCGGAGGGGTTGTACTTCTCCGGGCGAATAAACATATTGCGGCCAAAAAGATTGTGCCAGGCGGTCTCGGTGGTGACTTTAACCGGAATATAGTGTTCGGGATCTTGGCCTACGTGGAGGTGGGAAACGAAGCGATCGGTTCCTGAAAGATGCTCGTGGACTCTGTCCCAGAGGGCGTCAAACTTGTCCTGGGGAAAGGGGCGGTTTACAGCTCCCCAGGCGATGGCGTCGGTGGTGCTGGGTTCATCAACCACAAATCGGTCGGCGGGTGAACGCCCGGTTCTGTGCCCGGTGGTGGCGAGGAGGGCGCCAGTGTCAGTCAGCGTGCCTTCGCCGCGGAGAATGGCCTGCTCAATCAGTGCGGCTGGACTCAGGTCGGTGTATAGGGTTACCGCAGAATCGTCGATTTGCGTCATCGTTTTAGGTCCTGTGAGTATTCAAAATGAGAGAACGGTTATCACTCTGGGGAAAGAGGGCTGCAATTATGCCAGAAATTAGCCGGGACGCGAAACAATACCGGCGTTTTCAGTGTAAGGTTTTGAAATCATTGTTGAAAATTTCATCGACCTGGCTTTGGTCGAAGCGATACTCCTGATTGCAGAACTCGCACTTAACCTCGACGGTTCCCTGTTCGGCAATGATGGATTGCACTTCTGCCTCCCCCAGGGCGATAAGCATTTTCGCTGTTCTGGCCTGTGAGCAGCTACAGCCAAACTCCATATCCGATGGCTCAAACAGGCGCAGCGCTTCTTCGTGAAACAGCCGCAATAAAAGGGTGTGGATATCGGTGCTGAGGAATTCTTCGGCGCTGAGTGTGTCTGCGAGCACACTGAGATGGCGCCAGTACTGATCCCGTTCTTCCGGCGTCTGTAGCTGGGTCGGCAGTGCCTGCAATAAAAGCCCGCCAGCGCTGGCGCCATTGGCGAATAGCCACAGGGCGGTGGGCAGCTGCTCTGACTGCTGGAAGTAGTCTTCGAGGCACTGGGCCAGGCTCGCGCTTTCCAGGGGAACAATGCCCTGATAGCGTTCGCCCTGGGCGGGGTCGACGGTAATAGCGAGATGGCCGGAACCGAGAAGTTCACTGATATGACTGGAAACCGGGTTTGTTCCCGGTTGCAGCCTGGCTATACCTCTGAGGAGGTGTTGGCGGGTGCAGTCCGACATGATCAGAGTGAGATCTCCCTGCCCTCGCGCCTGCAGTGTGAAGATGCCGTCAAACTTCATGGTGGCGCTCAACAGGCCTGTCGCCGCCAGCATTTCACCCATCAGTTGGGCGATGACCAGTGGGTACTGGCCGTTTTCAAGTACCTTCTGATAGCTTTTTTCAAGGCGAATGATTTCGCCTCTGACATCGGTGCCGTCAAAAATAAAACGTTGTAGTTGATCCGCTGCTGCCATGGCTGTCATTGCTGTACTGTGGAAGGTCGCAGACTCTATGCAAGAGATGGCAATTTGTCCAGTGGTGCCGGTTTATTCGCATCTTCTCCTTATTGTGTTGCTGAGTTCGGTGGCACGGGCGATACGTTGCTGTTCGCTGACCGGTATGGCGTTGCCGTTGTTGTCGACAAAAACCACAGGGCCTTCCATAGCTCTGAGTCGTTGTCGCTGTTGCTGGCACCAGCGTTCAAGTTGAGCTTTTTGCTGGCGCTCGATGGACTCTTTCTGCTGCCCGTGCTCAATTTCTTCCTGCGATTTTTCAGGAAAAACGGTTTTCAGCTCCGCGTTGGTCTTTGCTGTGGCGGTGCTGTTGATGGGGTTCAGTGCCGCTTCTTTGGTCGCGATCGCGGGGTTGTCGGGCGCCCTGTCGGAAAAATGCCACTTTCCGGTTTCATCCTGCCACTTATAGATGTTGTCGGCGCTGAGGGTTGCGCTCGAGCCTAAAAACATAGCAGTGATCAGAAAATGGGCGGCACGCTGCTGCCTAATCTTCATAGAGATCCCTCTCCTTAAATCGGTGAATATGGCGCCGCTGTTTTTTGGTTGGCCTTTGTCCCGGGTGATCCCTGTCCTGGTTAAGTTTGCGCAATTCTGCTTCTCGCTGGCGTTTTTGCAGGCTTTCCTCGGTTTCTCTGTAAAGTGTTGCCGCCTCTGGTGCGCCGCGCCGCTGATCGGATAAGGCGATGACGGTGACGATTTTTTCATCCCACCCCTGGCGGATGCTGAGGGTGTCGCCAGGGCTGAGCTCGCGGCTGGGCTTTGGGCGCTGGTTGTTGACTTTGATTTTTCCGTTTTCTATGGCGGCCTTGGCCAGGCTGCGGGTCTTGAAGAAGCGGGCGGCCCACAGCCATTTATCGATACGCACTTTATCCATTGTCGCTGGCAGTTGCGGTGTTGGCGCAAGGAAAAATTTCATCGAAATGGTGGATGGCGGTAAAGTGCGCAGTGTCCATGAGTTGGGCCTGGCTATCGGGCTGTCTGATGGCGCAGAGGTGGGCAATGCCAAAGCGTTCCGCCGCCTTGAGTACGCTCAGAGAATCGTCGATAAACAGGGTTCGCGATGGATCGAACCCGGTGGTTTCCGTCAGTTTTTGCCAGAACTCAGGGGACTCTTTCGGATATCCGAAATCGTGGGACGAAATCAGCGCGTCGAGCTCAGCGCCTATGCCGGTCAATGACAGCTTGAGTTCCAGACTTTTGCGGTGGGCGTTGGTGATCAGGTAACGCTTCTTGCCCGCCTTCTTGAGTTGCTGGAGAAAGCTGATGGCGTGAGGGCGCTCTCGAATCAGGTGTTGAATTTCTTCCTTCAGGGCGCGAATGTCCACGGCCAGTTGCCGCGACCAGTAATCCAGGCAGTACCATTCCAGTGTGCCGCGTTTTTCATGGAAAATTTTGTGCAAATCTGCGCTGGCCTGGTTTGGGCACAGGCCGTGATGCTCAGCGTAGCGGCGGGGCAGATAGGTGATCCAGAAGTAGTTGTCAAAGTGCAAATCCAGCAGGGTGCCGTCCATATCGAGAAGGACGGTATCAATGGCGCGCCAGTCGATCATGTCTGTTACTATTAACCAATATTTTCCCAGGATTGGTCAGTATGCCTGTTGAACCACAAATATTGAAGCGACGGGAAGTTGCCAAAACTCGGCTTTTTCGTGCAGAGGAATTGCTGCTGCGTTTCAGCAATGGAATAGAGCGCATTTATGAGCGTCTCTGTCATCCCCTTCACGGGGCGGTGATGATTGTGCCCATGCTCGATGAGGATACGGTGTTGCTGGTGCGGGAATACGGCGCCGGTGTCGAGGGCTACCAGTTGGGGCTGCCGAAGGGCGCCTGTGAAGCCGGTGAAGACCGGTTGGTGGCGGCAAATCGCGAATTGATGGAAGAGGTGGGTTACGGCGCCCATCACCTCGAATTTGTTAAATCTCTGACCTTGTCGCCCAGTTATATGTCTCACGATATCGACGTTGTGCTGGCGCAAAACCTCTATGAAAAGCGCCTTCCCGGTGATGAGCCCGAACCCATTGAGGTTGTGCCCTGGTCGATATCTGATCTGGACAGACTGGTGGCGAGGGGGGATTTTACCGAAGGGCGTTCCATCGCTGCCCTCTATATGGTTCGCGACCTGCTTCGCCGCCAATCCGGCAAATAGGTAAGGAATCCAGGCTCCGGCTTTTCTCCCGCGATAATCTCATCGGGCTAGAACAGCTCTTCGGGAAGCGGTGCGCCCTCCTCATGGCCTGGCGTCTGCTCGCGAATAACCTTCGGTGTTTTCTGGTCGTTGAGGAAGTACTCGTAAACGCCGGAAGGATCTCCCGGGCGAACGCGGGCGCCGGTTTCTGGGTTGATTCTAACGGTTATCAAGCCCGGCGGTTGTGGGCGGTGTATTTCCGGCTGGCCTTTCAGCGCTTCGCCCATAAAGTCAATCCAGATTGGCAGTGCCGCGGAGCCGCCGTATTCGTTGCGCCCCAACAGCAGATTTTCGTCAAAGCCCACCCAAACCGTAGTCACCAGATGGGGGCTGTAACCGGAGAACCAGGCGTCCCTGGGGCCGTTGGTGGTGCCTGTTTTGCCGCCGATATCGCCACGCTTGAGAACTAGCGCTTTTCTGCCGGTGCCCTTTTTAATGACATCGCGAAGAATGGAGTCCATCACAAAAGCGATGCGGGCATCAATAATACGTTCAGCACTGTTTACGGCTTTGGCGGTGTCTGCGCCGCTGCTGGCGGAGGATGCGGCCGGAGGTTCTGGACTATTCGGGTTGTGCTGTGCAAAGAGCTGTTGAAGGGAGTCGGCCTCCTCAAAGATGTCATTGACCTCTTCGAGTTCTTGCGCTTCGTCATCACAGTTCCTGCACACAGTCGCCGGATTGGCCTCATAAATAACATCACCGTTAATGGTTTCAACTTTTTCTATGAGGTGAGCGTTGACCTTATAGCCACCATTGGCAAAGGCTGTGTAACCCTGGGCAATGGCAAGGGGCGTGGTGCCTTGAGTGCCCAGAGCCAGCGACAGGTTTTTTGGCAGGCTGTCCTCGTCAAAGCCAAACCTGGACATTCCCGCAATGGCATAGTTGATGCCAATTTGGCGAAGTATGCGAATTGAGACCAGGTTGCGGGACAGGTAGAGGGCTTTGCGCAGCGGTGTGGGGCCGTAAAACTTGCCGCTGTCATTCTCTGGTCGCCACACTTTTTCCAGATTGGGATCGCGAAAGACCACCGGTGCATCGTTGATCAGTGTGGCCGCAGACATACCTTTTTCCAGGGCGCGGGTGTAAATAAACGGCTTGAAATTGGAGCCGGGTTGGCGAATAGCCTGATCGGCACGGTTAAAATGACTGGAATAAAAATCGTAGCCGCCGACAAGGGCTCTGATGGCGCCGTTTTCCGGGTCGAGAGCGACGAGAGCCGCCTGGGCTTTGGGGATCTGGGTCAACTGCCAGTGACCTTCTGGGTGGCGAATGATACGAATCAAATCCCCTGTTTGCAGCAGCTCGGTGAAGTCGTTGATACGTGCCGAGCGGCGGTCTTCGCTAATAAACTTGCGGATATCGGAATTTTGGCCGAGATCGAGTTGGCCTGCTTCACCGTTGGCGAGCAGCAGCTGCACCTGCTCTTTGGAGACGTTTGTGACGATTGCAGGCTGGCGTTTGTTGATGGTGCTGGTTGCCCTCAGTGTGGTTGGCCAGGCATCGGGGTCGGCGATAGTTTTTTCCGCGCCGCGGTAGCCGTGGCGCCAGTCGTAGTCGTCGAGACCGGTTCTGACGGCCTGGGTGGCGCTGATTTGAAGAGCACTGTCAACGGTGGTAGTGACAATGTAGCCCTCGGTGTAGGCGTCCAGCCCCCAGCTGTCGATGACTTTCTGGCGCGCCATTTCCGCGATATAGGGAGCGTTCAGTTCAGATACCGGATTGTGGTAGCTGGCGGTGTCGACGGTGTTTAAGGCGATATCAAGCTGATCCTTGGTGATCAGCTTGAGCTTGTGCATTCTATTGAGAATCCAGTTGCGTCTGGCAGTTGCCCTCTGGGGATTGGCCAGGGGGTTGTAGGCCGATGGGGCTTTGGGCAGGCCGGCGATCATGGCCAGTTGATCCAGTGTCAATTGGTCGATGGAGGTGCCGTAATAGACGTTGGCGGCAGCTTCGACGCCATAGGCTCTGTTGCCCAGATAAATCTTATTGGCGTAAAGAGTGAGAATTTCATCCTTGCTGAGCTCGTCTTCAATGCGCAGTGCCAAGAGAATTTCATTGAATTTGCGAATAAAACTCTGTTCTGTGCTGAGGAAAAAGTTGCGCGCCACCTGCATGGTAATGGTGCTGCCGCCAGACTGAATGTGGCCGCTGATAATCAGTTCGCTCGCCGCCCTCAGCAGACCCTGAATGTCGACACCGCCGTGTTCATAAAAACGGTCATCTTCTGCAGCTAGAATGGCATTAATAAAATCCTGTGGGATTTCATCAAAAGTGACAGGGTTGCGGCGTTTTTCGCCAAATTCGCCAATCAGCCGGTGGTCATGGCTGAAAATTTGCAGGGGAGTTTGTAGTTTGACGGTGCGCAGCTTTTCCGCAGAAGGCAGTTTCGGGCTGAGATAGAGGTAGGTGCCCGCTGTGAGCAAGAGCACAGAACCAGCAAAAAAAACTGTCAGTAACAGTAATACCTTACCAATTTTGCGGAAATATGATTTCATTGGTTCACCGATAGTCCATTGCTGGGCTATTATACGGTCATCGAAGTGAGTAATACATTAGTTGCAATATTGCCATAATTAGTTAAAGTAACTTCTTAGCAATAATTTGTAAGGGAAGGGAGACAAAAACAAAAATGGGGATCTTCGGTTTTCTCAATACAAAGCCAAGGGCGGTTCTTGGTCTTGATATCACGTCTTCCACGGTAAAACTCATTGAGTTGAGCCGTTCTGGGGGCAAATTCCGTGTCGAAAGTTACATGGTGCGCCCGTTGCCGCCCAACGCAGTGATCGAGAAAAATATCAGCGATACGGAGGCCGTCGCCGAGACTATTCGCAAAGTGGTGGCGCAATCCAAATCCAAGTTAACCGATGTCGCCTGCGCCGTTGCGGGGTCGGCAGTGATCACAAAAATCATTGAAATGCCAGAAGATCTCAATGATCAGGCCATGGAAAACCAAATCGCCCTTGAGGCCGATCAATACATTCCCTATCCCCTCGAGGAAGTGGCGCTGGACTTTCAGGTGATCGGCCCCTCTGAATCAACCCCCGGACAGGTCGATGTGTTGTTGGCGGCTTGTCGCCAGGAGAATGTCGAAAGCCGTCAGCAGGTCATTGAAGAGGCCGGGTTGAAGGCAAAAGTGGTGGATGTTGAAGTTTTCGCTCTGGAGAGAGCCTTCAGGTTGCTGGCGGATCAGATGGATACGCTGGAGGATCAGGTGGTGGCCATTGCGGATATCGGTGCGACAATGCTCACCCTGAGCGTTCTCGTCGATGGCAGAACCGTCTATACTCGGGAACAACTGTTTGGTGGCCGCCAGGTCACTGAAGAAATCCAGCGCCGCTACGGTTTGTCCGTCGAAGAGGCGGGGCTGGCAAAAAAACAGGGCGGCCTTCCCGAAGACTATGAGAGTGAGATTCTCGAACCCTTCAAGGATGCCCTGATTCAGCAGGTATCCCGATCTTTACAATTTTTCTTTTCTTCCAGTCAGTACAATTTTGTCGATCAGCTGATTCTTGCCGGCGGCGTTGCGGCGATGGACGGCCTGGCGGAGGACGTGGAGGAAAAACTCGGCATTCCCACCAAGGTGGCAAACCCCTTCGTCAAAATGGCGGTTTCAATCAGAGTCAATGCCCAGGCTCTGGCCAATGACGCGCCGGCGATGATGATTGCGGTTGGCCTGGCGTTGAGG
>JBFXIU010000019.1:0-28159 GCA_050175615.1 Porticoccaceae bacterium
TCGCCGGTCTTGATTGCCTGCACACCCTCAAAACTATCCGCACAGAAGCCGTGATTGATGAAAAAATCGCCATTTTTCTGGTTACCCGCCCTCTGATCGTGTAAAATCCCGCCTCTTTTTTCCTTCCTTACCTTTTATCACCTTTCACTGCGGGGAAGCGCCGAGACTATGTTTAACAAAGACTTAACCATTGCCCAGTACGATCCTGATCTGTGGACTGCCATCCAGCAGGAAGAGCTCCGCCAGGAAGAACATATTGAACTGATTGCCTCCGAAAACTACGCCAGCCCCATGGTGATGGCGGCTCAGGGCACGGTGCTGACCAACAAGTACGCAGAGGGCTACCCCCACAAGCGCTACTACGGCGGTTGTGAATTTGTCGACAAGGCGGAAGATCTGGCAATCGAGCGGGTCAAAGCGCTGTTTGGCGCCGATTACGCCAATGTCCAGCCCCATTCCGGTTCCCAGGCCAACGCCGCCGTTTTTCTGGCACTGTTGCAACATGGCGATACCGTGCTGGGTATGAGTCTCGATGCCGGTGGTCACCTTACCCACGGCGCCAAGCCCAATTTTTCCGGCAAGACCTACAACGCGGTTCAGTACGGCCTTAACAACGAAACCGGTCTTATCGATTACGACCAGGTCGAAGCCCTGGCGCTGGAACACAAACCAAAAATGATTATCGCTGGATTTTCTGCCTATTCCCAGGTGGTGGACTGGGCAAAATTCCGCGACATTGCCGACAAGGTTGGCGCCTATCTGATGGTGGATATGGCTCACGTTGCCGGTCTGGTGGCTGCTGGTCTTTATCCCAACCCCATGCCTTTTGCCGATGTGGTTACCTCCACTACCCACAAAACCCTGCGCGGCCCCCGCGGCGGCATTATTCTCGCCAAGGCCAATGAAGAGCTGGAAAAGAAATTTAATTCCGGTGTCTTTCCCGGCGGTCAGGGCGGTCCGTTGATGCACGTGATTGCCGCCAAGGCGGTCAGCTTCAAGGAAGCGGCCACCGAAGAGTTCAAGTCCTACCAGAAACAGGTGGTTGTCAACGCCAAAGCCATGGCGAAGACCTTTATTGAACGCGGCTTCAAGATTGTTTCCGGCGGCACAGAAAACCATCTGATGCTGGTGGATCTTATCGGCAAGCCCTACACCGGCAAGGATGCGGATGCCGCATTGGGCGCCGCCAACATTACTGTGAACAAAAATGCGGTGCCCAACGATCCGCGCTCGCCTTTTATTACCTCGGGTCTTCGTGTGGGTACCCCTGCCGTCACCACCAGGGGTTTTACTGAAGCGGACTGTATAGAGCTCACTCACTGGATTTGTGATGTTCTCGATTCCCTGGAAGCGGGCACCTCGGAACAGGTGATCGCCGACGTCAAAACCAAGGTGCTGAGTATCTGTAAGCGCTATCCGGTGTACGGCTGAGTTAAGCGGCCTATACTGAATCCGTTGATTAACAGGCGCTTGCCCCATGTACTGCCCATTCTGTAATGCGGAAGATACCAAGGTCATCGACTCCCGCCTGGTGGCCGAAGGCTGCCAGGTGCGCCGCCGCCGCGAGTGCCTGTCCTGCAAGGAGCGCTTCACCACATACGAGTTGGCGGAGCTGTTGATGCCCAGGGTTATCAAGAGCGACGGCACCCGCGAGCCCTTCGATGAAGCCAAGCTGCGCTCCGGATTGCAGCGCGCTCTGGAAAAGCGCCCTGTAGGTATCGAGAAAATTGAAGCCGCCATTACCCAAATCAAGCACAGTCTGCAAACGGCGGGCGAGCGCGAAGTGCCGTCGCGGTTGATTGGCGAGAAAGTCATGGAACATTTGCGGGAACTGGATCAGGTCGCCTATGTGCGCTTTGCCTCCGTCTATCGCAGTTTTCAGGATATCAGCGAATTCCGCGCCGAGCTGGATCGCCTGGAAAAAAATCAGGATCAAGCCTCGCCAGAGCAATGACGGACTTTAACGGTTTTGACCATGCCTGCATGTCAAGGGCGCTGCAATTGGCCAAGAATGGTTGGTATAGCGCCCATCCGAATCCCAGGGTCGGCTGTGTCATTGCCCGCGATGGTCGCATCGTCGGCGAGGGCTTTCATCGCAAAGCCGGCGAGGCTCATGCCGAAGTCAACGCTCTCAATCAAGCCGGGGAGCGGGCGCGGGGAAGTACCGTTTATGTCACGCTTGAGCCCTGTAATCATAGTGGTCGCACTGGCCCCTGTTCCGCAGCGTTGATTGCTGCGGGAGTTGCCGAAGTGGTTTACGCTATCGCCGACCCCCACACAACGGCGTCAGGTGGTATTCAAGCCTTGAAAGATGCAGGTGTGGGAGTGCGCGGGCCTCTGTTACAGGATCAGGCCGCAAAACTCAATGAAGGTTTTATCAAGCGCTGCCGCATGGGGGTACCCTTTGTGACCCTGAAATTGGCCATGAGTCTCGATGGTCGCACTGCCATGGCCAGCGGCGAGAGTCAGTGGATCACCGGAGAACAGGCGCGGCGCGATGTTCAGAAGCTGCGCGCCCAGAGCGGCGCTATTGTTACCGGCATAGGTTCAGTGCTGCTGGATAATCCGGCGATGACGGTTCGCCAGGACATGTTGCCTGTGGACAATGCCGCAGAGGTGGCGGCCAGGCAGCCACTGCGGGTCGTGGTCGACAGCAGGCTGCGCACACCGGGAGATGCAAAAATGCTGCATCAGCCTGGATCTGTCCTGATTGCCACCACAGCGGTCGCAGCCAGGGCGCAGGATAGGTATCCCGCCAATGTTGAGGTGATGGGCTTTCCCGGTGCCGACGGTCGGGTTGAGCTATCGGCGCTGCTGGCTCACCTGGGGGCGGCAGAATGCAACGATGTGCTGGTGGAAGCTGGAGCTGAACTCGGTGGCGCCTTTGTTCGAGCGGGGCTGGTGGACAGACTGGTGATTTATATGGCGGCCAAACTGATGGGCAGCCGCGCCCGCCCGCTGCTGGCGCTCCCGTTTGATACCCTGGCAGAAGCCGTGGATTTGGAAATTGAAGATGTTCGCCCGTTGGGGTCAGACTGGCGAATCACTGTGGTGCCTGAAACTACAGCCCAGGCATAAAACTCAAGAGGATTCCCGCAACATGTTTACCGGCATTATTGAAGCCCTTGGCAAAGTGGTCAGTATAGAGCGTATTGGTGGCGCGACAGGTGAAGATGTTCGCATCACCCTGGACAGCGCAGGGCTGGACATCGCTGATGTGGCGCTCGGCGACAGTATCGCTGTCAACGGTGTCTGTCTGACGGTGGTGGAGCTGACCGGTCGGGGTTTTGCCGCCGATGTTTCGGGGGAGACATTGCGGCTGACATCCATCGGCGCCCTTGTGGAGGGCTCAAAGGTCAATCTGGAGCGCGCCATGCAGTCCGGCGCCCGTTTTGGCGGTCATATGGTTTCCGGGCATGTCGATGGTTTGGCCGAAGTCATTGGCCGCGATAGCGATGGCCGCTCTGAGCATTTTCGTCTTCGAGCGCCAGCGCCGCTGGCGCGCTACATCGCCCACAAGGGCTCGGTGACCATCGACGGCACCAGTTTGACGGTCAATAGCGTCGAAGGTTGCGAGTTTGACCTCAACATTATTCCCCATACCCTGGAAAATACCATTATCGGTGAATACCGGCCTGGCACCAGGGTCAATATTGAAGTGGACCTTATTGCCCGTTACCTTGAACGCCTGTTATTGGGTGACAAGGCTGCCGAAGCCTGAGTTTGCCTGGGAGACATTTGCACCATGAAACTGAATAGCGTTGAAGAAATTATTGCCGATATTCGCGACGGCAAAATGGTTGTCCTGATGGATGACGAAGATCGTGAAAACGAAGGCGACCTGATTATGGCCGCGTCCAGGGTGAAAGCGGAAGATATCAACTTCATGGCCAAAAATGCCCGCGGCCTGATCTGCCTTACTCTCACCAGAGATCGCTGCAAGCAGCTTAACCTGCCACTCATGGTGGACGCCAATGACTCCTCCCACGGCACCAACTTCACGGTCTCAATAGAAGCCGCAGAGGGCGTGACCACGGGTATTTCAGCGGCGGATCGCGCCCGCACCGTCCAGGCGGCGGTGGCGCCCAATGCCAGCCCCAGGGACATTGTTCAGCCAGGCCATATTTTTCCGCTGATGGCGCAGCCTGGCGGTGTACTCACCCGCGCTGGTCATACCGAAGCCGGTTGCGACCTCGCCCGCCTTGCCGGTTACGAACCCTCAGCGGTCATCGTTGAAATCATGAACGACGACGGTACCATGGCGCGGCGCCCTGATCTCGAAATCTTTGCCGAAGAGCACGGCCTCAAAATAGGCACCATTGCCGATCTTATTCACCACCGTATTACCAATGAAAAAACCGTAGAGCCTGTTCACAGTAGGCGTATTGCCACGGACTACGGCGACTTCGAATTGCACACGTTTTTGGACACCACCAGAAACATCTATCACCATGCGATGGTCAAGGGCAACATTATTCCCGACCAGCCCACTATGGTTCGGGTTCATGTGCCCAATCCCTTGCGTGATCTTCTCGCCCTCAAGGAGCCGGGGAAAGAGCAGTTTCCCCGCTGGACGTTTCAGACCGCCCTGGCGCGCATCGTCACTGAAGACTCTGGCGTGATGATCATTATCAACAGCGACACCAGTCTTGACAGTGGCTCCATGGAGACGCTTTTGGAGGAAGCCTACGGCGACCGCCTCAGGTCAACGCAGCCAGGCTCCGAACATATCCAGTTTCAACAGGTGGGGGTGGGCTCGCAAATTCTGCGCTCCCTCGGCGTCACCAAAATGCGTCTTATGGGCGCGCCGATTAAATATGCCGGTCTCTCCGGTTTCGATCTCGAAGTCATCGAATATGTGGTGGCATAACGCCAGCGCAGACGTTGCATAAAATTTCAGGTATCAGCCATGAGTAAGTTTCGACCCGTTGAGGGCAGTTTTGATGCTGACGGCTTTAACATCAGCGCAGCGCGCATCGCCATTGTGGTGAGCCGCTGGAATAACCAGATCACCGGCAATCTCCAAAAAGGCGCCCTTGCCGCTCTCGAACGCCATGGCGTCAATAGCGACAATATCGGCGTCTATCTGGTGCCCGGCGCCTTTGAACTGCCCCTGGCTGCCAGCAAGCTGGCGCGCAGCGGCCAGGTGGATGGCGTTATCGCCCTGGGCTGCGTGATTCGCGGCGATACTCCCCATTTTGACTATGTGTGCAGCGAATGCACCCGGGGCATTGGCGCTGTCAGCCTGGAGACGGGAATTCCCGTGGGCTTTGGCCTTCTGACCTGTGATAACCTTGAGCAGGCAGAGGTTCGTTCTGCGGACAACCGCGAAAATAAAGGCGAAGAGGCAGCCCTTACGGTGCTGGAAATGATCTCCCTGCTGAGTCAGATCGGGTAACTATTTGTGATATCGACACCATCAACGGCAAGATCGTCCAATTCAAAGCCCTCACACCGCAAAAAAGCGCGGCATCTGCTGGTGCAGGCGCTCTATCAGTGGCAGCTCAGCGGCACCAGCATCAACAGCATTGAAGCGGAATTTTTCACCGACAACAAAATGGACGCGGTGGATACCCAGTTTTTTCGCGAATTGCTCCACGGTGTGCCCGCGAAAATGGCGAAATTGGATGGCTGTTTTAGTCCCTATCTGGATCGCCGCCAGGATGAACTGGATCCGGTGTCCCTTGCTGTGTTGCGCATAGGCACTTACGAACTGCTGTTTCGCATCGATGTGCCCTATAAAGTGGTGATCAACGAGTCGGTCAATTTGGCCAAGGCTTTTGGTCCCAGCGACGCCCATAAATATATCAACAGCATTCTCGACAAGGTGGCTGCGGATCGCCGTCAGGTGGAAATCAAGGCTGCTCAGCCCAGAGGCTGAATTCGGCTCTGATACGGGGAAACGGGATTGAATGAATTTGAGCTGATTCGCCGCTATTTTCACTTCTCCCGGGCGGCGGTCGATGGCGATACCCTGGGGGTTGGCGATGACTGCGCCCTGCTTGCCCTGCCTGCGGGCGAACACCTGGCAATCAGTACAGACACCCTGGTCAGTGGTGTTCATTTCCCGGCTGACGCCCCTCCCGGACTGCTCGCCAAACGCGCCCTCAGGGTCAATCTTAGCGATCTTGCCGCCATGGGCGCAGATCCCCTGGGGTTTCAGCTTGCCATTACCCTTCCGGCAGTGGATGCCGAGTGGCTGAACGGGTTCAGCACAGCACTTGCCGAGGATGCCCTGTTGTTTAATTGTCCGCTGCTGGGAGGGGATACCACGAAAGGCGCGCTGGCAATGACACTGACGGTTCTGGGGCGCGTCCCCCGCAACAGGGCGCTACTGCGCTCAGGAGCGCAGGCGGGCGATCTGATTTATGTCACCGGCACCCTGGGAGATGCCGCCGCCGGTCTTCATTGCCTGCAAAGCGGGCAGACCAATGACTTTCTTCTCGACCGTTACTGGCAGCCCACGCCCAGGGTCGATGTCGGCAAAGCGCTGCAGGGGTTGGCGTCTGCAGCCCTGGATATCTCCGACGGCCTGTTGCAGGATGTGTCCCATATTGCCAGAGCCAGTGGCCTGGGCGCCGTTGTCGACCGTAACGCCATTCCCTTGAGTGCAGCCATTCGCGCTATCGCCGCGCCGGAACAGGGCTATTCCTGGGCACTCTTCGGCGGCGATGATTATGAACTCTGTTTTACGCTGCCGCCACAGCATCGCGCCGCAATGGAGCAGGCGATGGCCGCCATCGGCGTACAGGTTACCGCCATCGGCAGAATGGTTCCCTACGGGGGCGACCTGGTTCAGTGCCTGGATGAGCGGGGCAGCGCCGTGACTGTTGAGGCCTCAGGCTATGACCACTTCCGCAGCTAATCCATCACTCAGGCAGCTGGTGCGGGATCCCGTATTGCTGCTGGCCTTTGGCTTTGGCAGCGGCCTGTCGCCCAAAGCCCCGGGTACGGCGGGTACCCTGGTGGCTGCTCTGCTGTTCCCCCTGATCGCTGGGTTGCCACCGCTATATTACCTGTTCTTTCTGGTTATTATTTGTATCCTCGGCGTTGGCATTTGTGGCCGGGCTGCCAATAAGCTGGGGGTTCACGACCACGGCGGTATTGTTTTTGATGAATTTGCCGGTCTCTGGTTGGCCATGTTCAGCTTTCCCGCTACCTGGCAGTGGCTGTTGGCGGGGTTTGTGCTTTTTCGTTTTTTTGATATCGTCAAACCCTGGCCGATTCGCTGGCTGGATCGCCGCGTTGCCGGTGGCCTGGGCATTATGGTGGACGATCTTGTCGCCGGTGCTTTTACCTGGCTGGTTCTTTCCGGTTGTCGTTATTTAATAGGATAGGTCGTGCCGATGCTGCTACGTGCAAGAAAACAGATTTTGGCAAAGCTGCTGATGGCTGCGCTGTTGCTGGCGTTGCTGCCAGTTGCCCAGGCTTCCCCGGAAGTCAGTGTGCAGGGGCTTTTTGCCAATCGTGCAGTATTGGTGATCAATGGTGAAATTCGTCTTCTCAAGGCGGGGGAGCGCTCGCCCGAAGGGGTGTTGCTGGTGTCGAGCACCAGCAAGGAGGCGGTGGTGGAAATCGGCGGGGTGCGCAAAACCCTGGGATTGTCCCAGCAGATTGCCGGCAGTTTCACTGAAGCCGAGACCAATGAGGTGCGCATTCCCCGCGACCGGGACAGCCACTATCGCGTCGGCGGAACCATTAATGGCAAGCCGGTCACCATGATGGTGGACACCGGAGCGACAGCGGTGGTGTTGAATCTCAATGACGCCAAACGCTTGGGTATTGATTACCGCAAAGGCACCAAGTCCTTTTCGTCCACTGCCGGAGGTATCGTAAATACCTATACTGTTGACCTTGATAGGGTCAGTGTTGGCAATATTCTCCTGTACAATGTGCGAGCTGCGGTGGTTGTGGGGGATTTCCCGCAACAAATACTTCTCGGCAATACCTTTCTCAGCAGGGTTTCCATGGTGGAGGAAGCGGGAGTTCTGGTTATCCGCAATAAGTTTTAATCGTTATGGCTGCGGCGATGCTCAGGCACTGACTTTACTCAGGCACTCCAGCCATTAAAATAGCCGCTTTTCTTTTTTGGAATCACAGTGACGCTGCAATTTGTTGAATCTTCCCGACTCCCGACCCGCTGGGGTGAATTTTATATCCACGGGTTTGATGACCCGGACACTAATAAGGAGCACATCGCCCTGACCATGGGCGATGTCGGCACTGGTGAGCCAGTGCTGGTACGCATTCATTCTGAATGCCTGACCGGTGATGCTCTCCACAGTTTGCGCTGTGATTGTGGCGCCCAGTTGGAAGCGGGTATGCGCCGCGTCGCCGCCGAGGGTCGGGGCGCCATTCTCTATCTTCGTCAGGAAGGGCGGGGCATAGGCCTGCTCAATAAAATCAAGGCCTATAAACTTCAGGATGAAGGCGCCGATACCGTCGAGGCCAATGAGCAGCTGGGATTTGGCGCCGACATGCGTGACTACAGTATCTGCAAATCCATGCTCAACCATCTGAAAATCACCAATATTCGCCTGATGACCAATAATCCCCGCAAAGTGGCGGCTCTGGAGGCTCTGGGCTTCACGGTTTCGGAGAGAGTGCCGCTACAGTTCGGCAGCAATCCCCACAATGCCAAATACCTGGCCACCAAGGCGGGCAAGCTCGGTCACCTCTTTCATCAGGGAGAAGAATGATGGGGCTCGCGAAACGTATTATTCCCTGCCTGGATGTGGACAAGGGGCGGGTAGTCAAAGGTGTGCAGTTTGTCGATATTCGCGATGCCGGCGACCCGGTGGAAGTGGCCAAGCGCTACGATATCGCCGGCGCCGATGAAATTACGTTTTTGGATATAACCGCCAGCCACGAGCAGCGCGACACCATGCTTCACACCGTAGAGCGCATGGCCAGTGAAGTCTTTATTCCTCTGACGGTCGGCGGCGGCGTGCGTACTCTTGAGGATATTCGCGCCCTCTTAAATGCCGGTGCCGACAAGGTCAGCATTAACTCGGCGGCGGTTAAAAATCCCGATTTTGTCCGTCAGGCGGCCGAACGCTTTGGCTCCCAGTGCATCGTTGTCGGCATTGATGCCAAGCAGATCCAGACCGAGCCTCCCCGCTGGGAGATCTTTACCCACGGTGGCCGCAATGGCACCGGTATCGATGCGGTGGAATGGGCGGTGAAGATGGAAAAACTGGGTGCTGGCGAAATTCTTCTTACCAGTATGGACAGGGATGGCACCAAAAACGGTTTCGATCTGGCGCTCACCAGAGCCGTCAGTGATGCGGTCGCCATTCCCGTTATCGCTTCTGGCGGTGTCGGCAATCTCGATCACCTCGCCGACGGGGTCACCCTGGGCGGAGCTGATGCGGTGCTGGCGGCGAGTATTTTCCATTTTGGTGAATACAGCATTCAGCAGGCCAAGGAACATATGGCTGCCCGCGGTATCGAGATGAGACTGCTCTGAAATCTGGTGAGTTTGCTGTTAGCGCCTCACGGTTATCTGTGGAACCGTTAATTTTTCTCTCTTTAACAGGCTGAGTACGTTCTTGTTGGCGGCGCTGACAAATTTGATATAGACCTGGGTTTCGTGGGCTGCCAGCTCTCTGGATTCATAGGGACCCATGATCAAACCTTCCCGTGTGGTGAAATACCAATGACTGTCGAGGCAGAAATAGCGGTCACTATGGGAACGCTGAAAGTGATCTGTATCTGCAATCCTGCGGTTTGCCCATGCCTTCATGTCCGTTACCTTTAGAGTAATAACACTTATTCAGCGAAGGTGTACTCCCTGGCTCACCCCGCCACAATTTCAATGTGGTCGAGGCAATTATTCGCCTACTGCCGGAAGATGGCAATACCTTTGAGGATATTCAACGCTTCATACAACTGGTTGTCGTCTTCAATGGCGGGCTGTTTTTTCTCCGTAGCCGGTGTTTTGGCTGTCGTTTTATTGCCATTTTCCAAGTGTCGAGCGAGATTGGCCTCAGAAATGCCGACTGGTTTCTCAAGCAGCTTAATCTCTGCCGGCTCCACCAGAATATCTGGGGTTATGCCCTCAGCCTGAATGGAATTTCCGGAGGGTGTGAAATAACGGGCAGTGGTCAACTTGATCGCCTTGTCTTCCCGCAGCGGCAGCACAGTTTGAACAGAGCCTTTGCCGAAGCTTTTGGTGCCGATAACAATGCCGCGCTGGTTATCCTGAATGGCGCCGGCGAGAATTTCCGATGCCGAGGCGCTGCCGTTATTGATGATGACAACCAGGGGCAGGTTGTTGAGTATGTCGCCGGGGCTGGCGCGGAACTCGCCGTTGGCGCTCTCCACCCGCCCTTCGGTATAGACAATCAGGCCGTTGTCGAGGATGGCGTCGGCGACTTCAACGCAGGCGGGCAGAAGGCCGCCGGGGTTGTTGCGCAAGTCCAGCACCAGGCCTTTCAGCGCCGGCGTTGCCGCCATGAGTTTTTTGACCTCTTTGCGGAACTGGCTGCCGGTTTCATTTTGGAACTGGGCAATGCGCACATAGCCAAAGCCATCTTCAATGATGTCACTGCGCACACTCTGTACCTGAATAATGTCGCGAATGATTTCCACTTCAAAGGGGGCGTCGATGCCTTCGCGAAGAATGGTGAGGGTGATTGCCGAGCCTTTTTCTCCCCTCATCAGATCGATGGCATCGTTGATGCTCATGCCCTGAACTGCCTGATCGTCAAGCTTGATAATCAGGTCGCCAGTGCGAATGCCAGCGTTGGCAGCCGGGGTGCCGTCGATGGGGCTGATCACCTTGATAAAACCGCCCTCCATGCCGACCTCGATACCGAGACCACCAAATTCGCCGCTGGTGCTTTCCTGGAGATCTTCAAAGGAATCTTCGCTGAGATAGGTGGAGTGGGGGTCGAGACCCGCCAGCATGCCCTTGATGGCGTGCTCGAAAAGTACCTGATCGTTCACTTCCTCCACATAGGCACTGCGAATCTGATCAAAAATCTGGACGAAAAGCTGGAGCTCGTCCAGAGGCAGGCGGGCATCCTCGCTGTCCTCGCTGAAAACCCAGGGGGATGCAGCGATCAGGGTCGCCGACAAAACGATAGGTAACAACTTGCGCAATTTCATACATCTTCACCTGAAAAATACCGACTGCCGTGTCTCAAGGCGGTCCTGACTGTGCCATGGGTTCTCAGCGCTGGGCACTGAGCCAGACTTTGGGATCCTGTGGCCTGCCATTGTGACGGATTTCAAAATACAAAGCACTCTCTGAAAGGCCGCCACTATTGCCCGCCAGCGCTATTTTATCACCGGCCTGCACCCAGTCGCCGGTTTCCTTGAGCAAAACCTGGTTGTGGGCGTAAAGGCTGAGATAGCCGCCGCCGTGGTCGACAATCACCATCATGCCCTGGCCGCGCAGATAATCGGCAAAAACAACCCGGCCATTGTGAACCGGCGTTACCGGAGTGCCTTCTTCCGCGTCGATCAGCCAGCCTGTCCACTTCATGCTCTGCGCCCGGTGGCTGCCAAAGCCCTGGCGAATTTTTCCCATCACCGGCCAGGGCAGTTTGCCGCGAAGCTTGGCAAAGGGTGTCGATGATTTGTTGGCCAGGGTTTGTATCTGCTGTTCCAGGCGGGCAATCACCTGTTCAAGGGCTTTGCGCTCCTGGTTGAGTTTGTCCAGTTGCGCCTTGTCTGAAGTCAGCGCCTCGTTGAGGCTGGCGAGGATAAGGCTGCGCTCTGCCTGTTCAGCGCTCAGGGTTTCTGCTTCCTTCACCAGGGTTTCCCTGCGGCTCAAGATGCCGTCCTGATTGGCTTTAATTGCTGTTTCGACGCCTGCCAGTTCGTTAATGGTGGCGGTGAATTCGTCAATTTTTTCCCGGCGGGCTTCGGCAAAATAGCGGTAGTAGGTGAGAATTCTGGCGAGCTTTTGCGGATCTTCCTGGTTGAGGAGCAGCCTTACCGGTTCAGAGCTCCCCTGTCGGTAGGCGGATCGCACCTCGCGAGCAATCAGATTTTTCTGCTCAAGACTGCGTTTTTCAAGTTCGGTTTTGCGTTCTGCCAGTTGACTGAGCTCCCCCTGCAGGGCGCTGATTTCGCCGTCGAGATCGGCGATACGCCTGTTGGTTTCCGCCAGCGCCTGCTCGCTTTTTTGCAGTTCCGCACTGAGGTTGTCCACCTCGGAGTTGCGCTGCAGAAGCTTGTCGCCCAATTCAGTAATGCGTTCCTTGAGCGCCTGGAGCTGGGAGCGCGCCTCCTTGCCGTCGGGTTCCGCGCCATAGCTATTCACGGCTACAGCAATGGCGGCTGAAAATAGCAGGATGCGAAGTTTGTTCATGGGCTCAGTGCCCGCCGTGCTCAATCGAGCTTGATCAGGTTGCGTCCACTCATCTCTGGCGGCTGCGGTATCCCCATCAGGTGGAGCATGGTGGGGGCGATATCCGCCAGTGTTCCCCTGCCGTTAAAAGCAACCCTGCGCTTGCCGGCATAAACCAGAGGTACCGGCAAGGTGGTGTGGGATGTCAGCGGCTGATTGTTGTCTTCGTCGAGCATCTGTTCGACATTGCCGTGATCGGCGGTGATCAGGCAGTCGCCATCGGCATTGGCCACCGCCTGCAATACCCGGCCAAGGCACTGATCAAGGGCTTCGACCGCCTTGACGGCGGCATCAAAAACACCGGTATGACCGACCATATCGCCGTTGGCGTAGTTGCAGATAATGCAGTCGAAGTCGCCGCTTTCAATGGCGGCTACCAGTTTGTCGGTGACTTCGGGCGCGCTCATTTCCGGTTGCAGGTCGTAGGTTGCCACCTTCGGAGAGTCCACCAGTATGCGCTGCTCACCGGGATAGAGCTCCTCCCGGCCACCGCTGAAAAAGAAGGTGACATGGGCATATTTTTCGGTTTCGGCAATGCGCAGTTGGGTTTTGCCGAGGCTGGCGACATACTCGCCAAAGGAGTTGATCAGGGTTTCCGGCGGGTAGGCACAATGGGTGTGACCGCCCTTGGTGAGGTCGGCGGAATACTCGGTGGTCATGACAAAATCCGCCAGCTGTGGACGCACTTTGCGTTCAAAACCGCTGAACTTGTCGTCGACTAAGGCCTGGGTGATTTCGCGGGCGCGGTCGGGGCGGAAGTTCATAAAGATTATGCTGTCGCCGTCGCGGATAATGCCCGGGGCTTCGCCCTCGCCGGCAATCAATGTGGGTTTGACAAATTCGTCATTCTCGCCCCGATCATAGGATGACTGCAGGGCTGTTGCCGCAGCGCTGCAGGTGTATTCGGCCGCGCCCTGGGTGAGCATGTCATACACCGGCTGAACCCGCTCCCAGCGCTTGTCCCTGTCCATGGCATAATAGCGCCCGGAAATGGAGGCAATGCGACCGCAGCCGACATCGGCAAAGGTTTTTTCCATGAGTTCAATAGAGGCAGCGGCGCTGCGCGGCGGGGTGTCGCGGCCATCGAGAAAGGCGTGCAGGCAAATATTGCTGCAACCCCGGTTGGCGGCGAGGCGAATGGCGGCGGCTATATGGTCTTCGTGGCTGTGGACGCCGCCGGGGGAGAGCAGGCCAAAAATATGCACAGTGCCGCCGTTGGTCACCGCCTTGTCGACGGCGTTGGTGTAGACAGGGTTGTCATAAAAGTCGCCATCGGCAATGGCCTTGTTGATGCGGGTATAGTTCTGGTAGAGGATGCGTCCCGCCCCCAGGGTCATATGACCCACCTCGGAATTACCCATTTGGCCATCGGGAAGACCCACGTCCATGCCGGAGCCGGAAATCAAGGTTTTTGGGTTTTCGTCCCAGAGTCTGTCCCACACAGGGGACTTTGCTGCGTAGATGGCATTGTGTTCGGTGGCTTCACTATATCCCCAGCCGTCGAGGACAATCAGCACCATGGGGCGTTTTTTTGCGGTCATTGTGAGTCTGCATTTCAATGGCTTTGAAGGTTGCGAATGTTACCTTTTTGGGCGCAGAAAGGCTATTCAGTCCGGTGTTGTGAGAGACCGCCCCCACTTTGGTGATAAAACATTGGTGATAAAAGGCTGGTCTATACTGAAAAACAGTTTTAGCTTCGCGTAAACCCAGAGGTTGCAGTGGATGAAAGCCTGAAACAGCCGGTCAAAGGCATTCTCTTTGATCTCGACGGTGTCTTTTATGTGGACGATCAGTTGATCCCCGGCGCGGTGGGCTGCCTGCGCCGCTTGCGCAAGCGCAACATTGGCTGCCGCTTTGTCACCAACACCACCACCCAGTCATCCCGGGAGCTTGAGGATAAACTGGTGGGGCTGGGTATTCCCTGCCGCCGCGACGAGCTTATTACCGCGCCGGTGGCCACGGCCAATTATCTGCGCCGCAGTGGGATACAGCGTTGTTATTTTGCCGTAAAGCCCGCGGTGATGGCGGATTTTGACGGCTTTAGCCACACGGACGACCAGCCGGAGGCCGTGGTTGTCGGGGATATCGGCGAGGCCTGGAGTATAGTTTTCTGGATCGGCTCTTTGGGTTTGTGGTGTCCGGTGCCCGCCTGGTGGCCATGCATCGCAACCGCTATTGGCAGACGTCTGCGGGCTTGCATGTGGATATAGGCGCTTTTGTCGCCGGACTCGAATATGCCGCCTCTGTGGAGGCGGTTGTTACCGGCAAGCCGGCGCCGGCATTTTTTGATGCGGCAATTGCCAGTTTGGGGGTGGCCAGAGCCCATACCATTCTGGTGGGCGATGACGTCGTCAGCGACATTGGCGGCGCCCAGCGAGCCGGTTTGCGGGCAGTGCTGGTGCAGACAGGGAAATTTCGCCAAAGCCTTGTGGACAAATCGGGCATAGCTCCAGACTGGATTATTCCGTCAGTGGCTAATCTGGAAGATTGCCTGCCTTCCTGACAATTCAACGACAGACCATAAGCTGACAATTCAACGACAGACCATAAGCCTTTCGTATACAAAACTTGGGGATGCGACAGCTATACTGACCTTCGCGACGGAGAACAGGCTCTTGCCAAAAGGTAGAGCTGCTGTTTTTCCCGCAAAAAAACTGCATCGAATTCTGTTTTTTTACTTCTCACGCCATAAAACCAAAGAGTAAAAAGCAATGGTCAAAATGATCGTGTTCAACTACCGCAAAGCGGGTGTTTCTCTCGAAGACTTTGCCGATATGTGGCTTAACGGCCACGGCCCCCTGGTCAAGAAGCATGCCGACGTGCTGCGCATTAAAAAATATGTTCAGTCCCACTTTTTGGCCAATGCCGATGATCCCATTCTCGCCGAGCATGGCGGCGCTCCCGGCTGCGATTCGATTACCGAAGTCTGGTACGACAGTGTTGAGGATATGAATGCCGCTATCACCTCGCCCGAAGGCCAAAAAGCCAACCAGGAGCTGGCCGCAGACGCCGCCAGGTTTTGTGATATGGCACGCATGGAGGCAAGACTTTGCCATGAGGAAACGATTTTCGATTTTACGACTGCGGGCTGACCCGCCGGTAGCTGTCGCGGAGTCGTAAACCCTATCGACCCCAGGCGCCGACCATTCCGGCGCTTGCGCTTCTGCCCCCCATGTTTTCGCCAGCAGGCTGGCTCCTACACTAGGGTCTGTTTTTCAGAACGCCCTGTACGGAAACCGCGCTATTCTATCGCAGTAAGTTGGAGAGCTTGGGATCCGGTTTTTTCGCCGCCCGGTGAAGCAGGAGGATGTGGCCGATGACCTGAACCTGATCGGCGTGCATTTTTGCGCAGATTTCTTCGATGACCACTTTTTTGACGTCCCTGTCACCTACCGCCAGCTTGACCTTGATAAGTTCATGGTCGTTGAGGGCGCGATCTATTTCTGCGAGTACAGCCTCAGTCAATCCCTTGCCGGCAACGGTGACTACAGGGTCGAGTTTGTGGCCGAGGGTGCGAAGGTATTTTTTTCGAGTGTTGTTCAGTGTCATGGTCTGCATACCTGTAGAATGTGGGCATTGTAGCGGCGAATCGGCAAAAGCGTTAGCGTTGTCTGGGGTTTCAGATAGTGAGACCTTTTTGTGGCTCGCCACAACGGTGTCATAATACGCCCTTATGGGGTTGGGTCTTATCTGAACTCCGGCAAGTAAATAGGATTTTATTAATGGCACGATCCAAAAGCAGCGGCCGCTGGTTGCAGGAACACGAAAAAGATCCCTATGTGTTGCGCGCCCGCAAAGAGGGCTACCGTTCCCGCGCCAGTTACAAACTGCTGGAGCTGGACGCCAAAGATCGCCTGTTCAGGCCGGGCATGGTGGTGGTTGACCTGGGCGCTGCTCCCGGTGGCTGGTCGCAGATCGCTGCCCAGCGGGTGGGTGATCGTGGCAGGGTTATTGCGTCTGATATCCTCGCCATGGATTCCATTGCCGGTGTCGATTTCATTCAAGGAGATTTTACTGAAGACAGTGTCTTTAACCAGATACTGGCTGTTCTCGGTGATGATAGAGCCGACCTTGTAATATCGGATATGGCCCCCAATATGAGTGGTATGAAGGCGGTGGATCAGCCCCGCGCCATGTACCTGATGGAGCTGGCGGTGGATATGGCACGCCAGGTATTGAAACCCGGAGGGGTTTTTGTTGCCAAACTATTCCAGGGTGAGGGATCTGACGCACTGTTGCAAGAGCTGAAAAGGCTGTTTCAGCGTGTTGTGGTGCGCAAGCCTGACGCCTCCAGAGCCAGGTCGCGGGAAGTGTATGTGGTTGCCAAGGGGCTCAAAGTTGGCGTTTAGCACCGAGTTGTACTGGGTAAAGCCTGGCGTTAGCTGGTATAGTTGACCCGAATATGAGGAAATCATTTTGAACGATATGGCGAAAAACTTAATCCTCTGGCTGATCATTGCCGTGGTGCTGATGTCAGTTTTCCAGAATTTCACGCCTTCACGGGAAGCGGAGTCCGTCAATTACACTAACTTCATTGAGGAAGTCCAGAACGATCGCGTCCGCAGCGTCGCCATTCAGGGGCAAATCATCGAAGGGGAGCGCAATGATGGCACCCGCTTCCGCACAGTGCGCCCCGATGTGGTTGATTCCGGGCTGATGAACGACCTGTTGGGCAACAACGTCATTGTTGAAGGCCGGGAAAAAGAAACGCCGAGCCTCTGGTCTCAGCTGTTGGTGGCATCCTTCCCCATTCTGTTGATTCTGGCGATTTTTATGTTTTTTATGCGCCAGATGCAGGGCGGCGCCGGCGGTCGCGGTGGTCCCATGGCCTTTGGCAAGAGCAAGGCGCGCCTGCTGGGTGAAGATCAGATCAATACCACCTTTGCCGACGTTGCCGGTGTCGATGAGGCCAAGGAAGATGTTAAAGAGTTGGTGGACTTTCTCAAAGACCCCACTAAATTCCAGCGCCTTGGCGGTCATATTCCCAAAGGCGTGCTCATGGTCGGCCCGCCAGGCACGGGTAAAACCCTGCTGGCCAAGGCCATCGCCGGTGAGGCCAAAGTGCCTTTCTTTTCTATTTCCGGCTCCGACTTTGTCGAAATGTTTGTCGGTGTCGGCGCCTCGCGGGTGCGGGATATGTTTGAGCAGGCCAAAAAGGCCGCTCCCTGCATCATCTTTATTGACGAAATTGATGCCGTTGGCCGTCACCGTGGCGGCGGCTGGGGCGGTGGCCACGACGAGCGTGAACAAACCCTGAACCAGATGCTGGTGGAGATGGACGGCTTTGAGGGCAATGAAGGAGTGATCGTTATTGCCGCCACCAACCGCCCGGATGTGCTCGACAAAGCCCTGTTGCGCCCCGGCCGTTTCGACCGCCAGGTCTTTGTTGGCCTGCCCGATATTCGCGGTCGCGAACAGGTGCTCAAGGTGCATGTGCGCAAAGTGCCGTTGGATGACAAGGTGGATCTGGCCATTCTCGCCAGGGGAACCCCCGGGTTTTCCGGTGCCGATCTCGCCAATCTGGTCAACGAAGCGGCGCTTTTTGCCGCCCGTGGCAACCGCCGCCTGGTGACTATGGAAGAGTTCGAAAAAGCCAGAGACAAAATCATGATGGGCGCCGAGCGCCGCTCCCTGGTGATGTCGGAAGAGGAAAAGGCCAACACCGCCTTCCATGAAGCCGGGCACGCCATTATTGGCCGCCTGATGCCGGAGCACGACCCTATTCACAAGGTCACTATCATTCCCCGTGGCCGCGCTTTGGGTGTTACCCAGTTTCTTCCTGAGGGCGACAAATACAGCCTCAGCCGCCGCCAGATTCTCAGCCAGATCTGCACCCTGTTCGGTGGCCGCATTGCCGAAGAGATGACCCTGGGTGCGGACGGCGTTACCACCGGGGCGTCAAACGACATTGAGCGCGCCACTCAGCTCGCCCGCAATATGGTCACCCGCTGGGGGCTGTCCACCAAAATGGGTCCCATTCTTTATGGCGAGGACGAGTCGCAGGTTCCCGGCGGTGGTCAACCCCATTATTCTGCGGCGACCTCTCAGGAGATCGACGCCGAGGTGCGCAGCATTATCGATGACTGTTATAACCAGGCTGAGCAGATTCTCAAGGACAACAAAGATATTCTCCAGGCCATGAAAGAAGCCCTGATGGAATATGAAACCCTGGATTCCGATCAGGTCGATGATTTGATGAACCGCAGGCCTGTGCGTCCTCCCCACGACTGGCACAATGATCTCAGCCGCCCCGGTGGTGGCGCCGCAGCCGGTGGTGGCGATGAAAACACTGGGCGCGTTGGCGATCCTGCTGGCGAGCACTGACTGAAAGGGCTGCCTGTCGATGACAGCAGTCTTTCCTGTTAAGCGCTCTCAAATGCGTCGCTAACAAACCCATTATTTCGTCAACGCCTATGAGTCAGAAACTTTCCCGACTGTTGCCCTCCGATGGGAGGGCGGCGGTTATGGGTATTCTCAATATCACCCCCGATTCTTTTTCCGATGGCGGCGAACTCTACGCAGCTGATGCCCTTGACCGCGATAGTCTGTTGTTGCGCGCCGAAGCCATGGCCAATGCGGGAGTGGATATTTTTGATGTCGGCGGCGAGTCTACCCGCCCCGGCGCCGCGCCGGTAAGCTGTGAGGAGGAGCTTTGCCGGGTGATTCCCGCCGTGCGCCTGCTCAAAAGCCGGTTTGGCATTCCGGTTTCTGTGGATACCAGTAATGCCGAGGTGATTCGAGCTGCCCGCGACGAGGGTGCGGATATGATCAACGATGTCCGTTCCCTGAGCCGCCCCGGTGCTCTTGAGGCCGCCGCCGCCAGCGGTTTGCCGGTGTGCATTATGCATATGCCCGCAGAGCCCGATGTGATGCAGAATCAGCCTCGCTACGACGATGTGGTTGCCGATGTGGCTGCATTTCTGCGCAGGCGAGTCGAAGAGTGCTGCCAGGCGGGCATCGCCAGGGATAATATCGTCATTGATCCCGGTTTTGGTTTTGGCAAAACCCTGGAACAGAACCTGACGTTGTTTCAGGCACTGCCGGAACTTGTTGGCGAAGGGCTGCCGGTGCTGGTGGGAGTGTCCCGAAAAACCATGATTGGCGCTCTGCTCAAAAAAGAGCCGAAAGATCGTATCTTCGGCAGTGTTGCCCTGGCCATGCTGGCGGCACAGCGGGGGGCGCGCATTATTCGGGTTCACGATGTGGCTGAGACCCTCGATGCCCTGAAAATATTGAATGCTGTAGAAGGTGGTAAACGTTGACGAGAAAATACTTTGGTACAGACGGCATTCGCGGCCGTGTTGGCGAACATCCGGTAACTGCCGATTTTGTCCTTAAATTGGGTTGGGCTGCGGGCAAGGTTTTCAGCGAAAAGGCCAATGGCCGCAAACTGATTCTACTGGGCAAGGACACCCGCATTTCCGGTTATATGTTTGAATCCGCGTTGCAGGCGGGGCTTATTGCCGCCGGTGTCAACGTCGGCCTGCTGGGGCCCATGCCGACACCGGCCATCGCCTATCTGACCCGCACCTTCAGGGCGCAGGCCGGTATCGTCATCAGCGCCTCCCACAACCCTTTTGACGACAACGGCATCAAATTTTTTGGCGGCGACGGTTACAAACTGCCAGATGATGTGGAGTCCCTCATAGAGCAACATCTCGACCTGCCCCTCAGTACCAGCGTGTCCGCCGAGCTTGGCCGCGCCCACCGCATCGCCGACGCTGCGGGTCGCTATATTGAATTTTGCAAGGGCACACTGCCTTCAGGGTTCACGCTTAATGGCCTTAGAATCGTGGTGGACTGTGCCAACGGCGCCACCTACCATGTGGCTCCGGATGTGCTGAGAGAGCTGGGCGCCAAAGTCATCGCTATAGGGGACGAGCCCAATGGCCTCAATATCAACGACAATTGCGGTTCCACCCACTGGCAGCCCCTGGCAAAAGCGGTTTTGGAAGAAAGCGCCGATCTCGGCATTGCCTTTGATGGCGATGGCGACCGCGTGCTTATGGTGAATCACCGTGGCGAACTGGTGGACGGCGACGAGATTCTCTACATTATCGCCAAACACAGTATCGACAGAGGCAAGGGCTGCAACGGCGTGGTCGGCACACTGATGTCCAACTACGGCCTTGAGTTGGCGCTGAGCGAATTAAAGGTGCCCTTGATTCGCGCCAAAGTGGGTGATCGCTACGTCATCGAAGCCATGCGCAGCAACGGCTGGGTGATTGGCGGAGAGAACTCCGGTCATATCATTTGCAAAGATCTGACCACAACGGGCGACGGCATGGTGGCGGCGCTGCAGGTTTTGCGGGCGGTGATCCAGTCCGGTAAAAATCTGGCCGAATTGAGCGATGCCATGCACAAGCTGCCCCAGGTGATGATCAATGTCCGTCTCGCCACTAAAATTCCGGTGGAAACTCTGCCGGACGTACAGGCCGCTGTCGCCGATGCAGAAGCGAAACTGGCGGGCACCGGGCGGGTGCTGTTGCGGCCATCGGGTACCGAGCCTGTGATTCGCGTTATGGTTGAAGGCGAGGACGCCGCTCAGGTGCAGGCGCTCGCCGAGGGCATCGCGGAAGTTGTCAAAGAAATGGTGTCTTAGGCGGACACCATTATTTTTGCTTGTATCTTTAGATCAACTTCGCTAACATTTGCGCCCCGCTGAGGCTGGGCTTTTTTACGGTCTTTATAAGGGGCAGTGGATGACTCTGATGCGTAAACCTCTGGTGGCAGCCAACTGGAAAATGCAGGGGTCGCGGCAATTTCTAACTGCCTATTTTGAGAGCTTCCAAAAAGCACTGCCGGTTAAACTTGCGGAAAGTGTAGACATAGCCTTATTTCCGCCTTTTGTTTATCTGGAGCAGGCAATTGTCTCGGCGCGGAATGGGCAGGCGAATACCGGTGATATTGGTATAGGCGCCCAGAATTTAAGCCAGTTTGCCAGTGGCGCCTTTACCGGCGAAATCTCTGCCGACATGCTGGTTGATGTGGGTTGCCGCTATGTGTTGGTAGGCCACTCGGAAAGACGCTCCCTGTACGGCGAAAGCAGTCAGGTGGTAGCGGAAAAATTTGTCGCCGCACGCACTAATGGCTTAATGCCGGTTTTATGTGTTGGCGAATCTCTTCAAGAAAGAGAAAACGGCGCCACTCTGGATGTGGTCAACAGCCAGCTGCAAGCGGTGATTGACCTGGCCGGATTGACAGCGGTAGCTGAATCTGTGATTGCCTATGAACCTGTATGGGCAATAGGCACAGGCAGAACGGCAAGCCCGGAACAGGCTCAGGAAGTTCATTACGCCATCAGAACGGTGTTGGCGGACGCGGGACAGAAGACCCGAATCTTATATGGTGGCAGTGTTAAGGGCGAAAATGCCCAGGCGCTGTTCGCACAGCCGGACATAGACGGTGGTCTTGTCGGCGGTGCTTCACTAAATGCAGAAGAGTTTGCTGCGATTTGTAAAAACGCACAACCAAAGTAGAGATTAATGGCACAGGTATTACTGGCAGTACATTTGCTCATCGCGTTGGCCATCATCGGCCTGGTTCTGCTGCAACAGGGAAAAGGTGCAGAAGCCGGTGCATCATTTGGCGCCGGTGCCTCGCAAACTATTTTTGGCAGCTCGGGCAGCTGGAATTTTTTCAGCCGCATGACCGCAATTTTTGCAACCCTGTTTTTTATTACCAGTATTTCGCTGGCGGTTATTGCAAAAAAAAGCGCAGTAGTGGAAGATCCCTACCTGCCGCAGGCGGAGCAAATTGACCTTCCTGTAACACCGGAAGAGGCTGCAATACCAGCAGCAAAAGCCGAGAATCAGGAACAGGAAATTCCCGTTCTGGAGCAGCGCCAAGCAGAACCCGCAGAGACAGAAGTTCCCGCACTGGAAATTCCAGCGGAGACAGAAACTCAGCAGTAAGCTTGATTTTGAAGTTTATGCGGAGTGGTAATTGGTAGATGACGGGCAGGAGCCCGAATGCCACGGGAGGCAGGACGCCGGAAGTGGCCACGCGTAGCGTGTCGGCGAAATGGCACAGGTTGCGTAAAAAATGCAGTTTACAAGTTTTGGAGTTTATGCCCAGGTGGTGAAATGGGTAGATGATGGGCAGGAGCCCGAATGCCACGGGAGGCAGGACGCCGGAAGTGGCCACGCGTAGCGTGTCGGCGAAATGGCACAGGTTGCGTAAAAAATGCAGTTTACAAGTTTTGGAGTTTATGCCCAGGTGGTGAAATTGGTAGACACGCTATCTTGAGGGGGTAGTGACTTAAGTCGTGCCGGTTCAAGTCCGGCCCTGGGCACCAAATCAAAGAGCTCTCGCGGTGAAAATCGCGGGGGCTTTTTGATTTTTAGGGATTCCTTTTTTGTGCCGGACTATTTCAGCCAGCTCATTTACTACCTGCCGCTTTGCGGCAATAAAGGCCGCTGTCGTTCGCGCTGCTTCGGTCAGCGCCCACCCAGCTCCGGGCATCAAACAAAACCACTTTTACGCTGATCCCGATTACCTCGACCGTGATATAAGACAGGCATTCAACTATGTCGTCTCTCCCCAACTTCGACGGGTGCGCCTTAGTGTGGAACAGTATAAAATGCTTGATCCAGTATAACTATGCGTCTATTGTACGACGGTTATCACCTCACACCAGCATGAACTCACAAACGGAATTGAGAAAGGGCGACAGGCTCATGACAAACACCTCCATGCTTGAAAATAGAAATTCTTTCCTGCGTCACAAGTTGGCCATTACAAAGGTACCTGCCTTTATAATCAAAGCCACGGTAAAGGACGCCAAAAAACCCCTAAACTTATCAATATGTTGGAAACGAATAAATTTCAGCGCCTTTATTATAAAGGCACTTTTATAATAATGATTATGCGGCACCCTGCTGCATAATCCGGCTGTTAGCTCTCAGTCGGCCTGGAAATTTACGGAAAGTACTAGTTGCGCTCGAATAGATTAATGACTACTATAAGTAGCAATTTCGAGGTGCTTATGTCTGATCAATTCTTGAACAAAATTTTTAACGGCGACTGTCGGGAAGTACTGAAAGAGCTCCCCGATAATTATGTATCTGCATGTATTACTGATCCTCCCTACAATTACGAATTCATTGGTCACAAGTGGGATGACTCTGAAATACAAAGACGTAAAGAGAGGATTAAAGATAGTAAAACACTAGTGAAAAATATCCCTTACGGTAGCGGTCTAGCTGGGGGAGTAAGGAATGATCGTTGGTATAAAAGAAATCGTGAGAACATTCTCGAATATGAAGACTGGTGCTTTCAGTGGGCAACAGAACTGTTTCGAGTATGTAAGCCTGGGGGAACTGTTCTAGTTTTTAACAGTACGAGAACTGTAGCGCATGTACAGGTAGCGCTTGAGAGAGCTGGATTTTATGCTAGAGACATAGTCGTTTATAGGCGCTCCAGTGGTATCCCTAAAGGGATAAATATGCAAAAAAAACTTGAGAAGCTTGGCCACCAAAATCCTGAAGAGCTTGATGGTTGGCACAGTTGTTTGCGCAGTGAATGGGAAGCTATTTGCGTTCTACAAAAGCCATTAAAAAATAACTACACTGAAACGCTGCTTGAATATGGAACTGGGTTGTTTTATACAAAAATGCCAGATGGTGGGTTTCAATCAAATATTTTAGAAAATATTAAGCGTGATAAAAACTCTGACTACAATGTCCACTGCACGGTCAAACCACTCGATCTAATGAATAAGCTGGTTGATATTTTTGTACCAAGAACAAAAGGCTCTATTGTTATCGATCCGTTTGCTGGGTCAGGCACAACACTTGTGGCTGCAAAAAACTACGGAATAAACTATATAGGTATTGAGGTTGAGCCTTCCTATATAGATATAATCGAAAGAAGGCTCTTGGAGTCTAGCGATTTACCAAAAAGCCTTGCGCTTTTTTAACGAGGTATTCCTCTAAATCAAACCCGGATACCTTTTTAATGAATTCGAATGATTGCTTGCCAATGTGAATCGTCCAGCCTCCGATTCTGCAAGCAGTCATTGCGGCGGCCAGATTGTCTTCTCTTAAGAAGAGGAAGACAGGTTCATAGCCCTGCTCTCTCAGTAAAGGGCCATATTGTTTGAATTTTTTTAGAGTACCTGAATCGCCGGAGCCAACCCTGTATTTTGTATCAATAGCATAGCCGTCTACTCGTAGGTCGCAGGGTTCATCCGCACCAATTCGTAAGGCGGGCTGAAATGACGGAGAGTTTTTACAGGCTTCTATCACAAGCGATTCCCAGCACTTCCCTAACTCTCTACCCCAGTATTGCCGGTTTTCTCGTTTTAATAGTGGTGTAATGCCAAATGCATCCATGAGAATGTCGTGATCATCATTCTCATCGGAATAAACCTTTGCTGTGAAAGATGCATGGTACTTTGCTAAAACTGAATCTAAATTATCTTCAATGCTCATTATCTACTCCAAGGAAAAAAGCGGCCAACGGCTCATCAAGTGCCTGCGCGATTAATTCAGCATTTTTTAGGGTTATGTTGCGTTCGCCGCGCTCAACGGAGCCGATATACGTCCGGTGCAAGCCGCAAATATCTGCAAGTTCTTCTTGAGATATGCCCTTGTTCTTTCTGAAATGCCGAACTCGGAGGCCAAAGGTATGTGTTATGCTCATTGGGAAATTCTGGCCAAATGAATACTATAAGTCGACCGACTATAAGTAGCATAAAGAGCTAACAAGGCGCTGCACTCGGACAAATTTTCCGCTGCGCTCCAAATTTGCCGGTGAGCGCGGCGTTATGAATATGAAAAATCTGATTTTTAAATCAGATTTTTCATCAGCCTCGTTAGCGCTAAATTAGTAGTGATAGCGGAGCTGGGCAATGAGAAGGGAGTCTTGATGAATTTTATAAACCATTCGGTGCTCATCGTTAATTCTTCGAGACCAATATCCTGAAAGAGCGTGTTTCAGGGCTTCTGGTTTTCCTATACCTTCGAAGGGCTCTCTCTTTACTTCCTTAATGAGCACATTAATACGTTTAAGTATTTGCTTGTCCGTTTTTTGCCAGTAGAGGTAATCTTCCCATGCCTTCTCTGCAAAAATTAATTTCACTCAATCAATTCCTTTTCTTGTCCTTTGCCATCTTCAAGTTCGGCAATGGACTCAATCAGGCGTCGTGTATTTTTAGGGCTTCGCAGTAAATAGGCTGTTTCTTCCAAAGCCTGGTAGTCGTCCATCGAAATCATAACCACGGCGCCTTCGCCCTTGCGGGTAATGGCAATAGGGGCATGGTCGTTACAAACCTGCTCCATAGTTTTGGCCAGGTTGCTCCTGGCCGCAGTATAGCTTATGCTGTCCATTGTCTTACCCCGTACATGTACAATAATATGTACGTCATTATAGCAGCGCTTAACAAGCGCGGGCAAGCAACCCGTTAACTTGCTTCACTCCAAATGGGTGCCTGCTGTGGGCGTAAAGCGGTCGGAGAGAGAGTTGATTATCAGCAAAGACGTTGACTTGCATATTGCTCAGTATGGATCACAGGGATGAACTCTTTGGCCTGGTAGATACCAATCGAGAGCACTTGCGGGAGTGGTTGCCTTGGGTTGATGCCAACAGGTCTTCGAAGGGCTCAGAATCCTTCATAAAGTCAGCTATCAACCAATATGAATCTGGCAAGGGGTCGCAGTATGCGGTTTTCTAAAATGGGGCAATGTCTGGTGTGTGTGGGTTTCACCCATTCGATATTACAAACATGGTCGGTGGGATCGGGTACTGGTTGAGCCAAGCCTGTTCTGGGAAAGGTATCATTACTTCATCGGTGAGGGCTTTAGTTGAAGTTGGCTTTCGGGAGTGCGGGTTAAACCGGATCGAAATCGCATGTGCTACAGGCAACGCAAGAAGCCGAGCCATTCCAGAACGCTTAGGCTTTAAGTTTGAAGGGGTACTTCGCGAATGCGAGTATCTATGCGGGAAGCATATAGGCCATGCCGTCTCTTCAATACTGGCTTCGGAGTTCGCACTTAAAAGCGACTGTGATCAAAAATTAACCCTGAGCCAAAATGTTTAGGGTAGATTCCACACCTGATCATTCTTCACCAGGGTATTTAAAATGGTCATCATTTTGCGCACACAGGCGGTGATGGCCACTTTCTTGTGTTTACCCTGAGTGACCAGGCGGCGATAAAATTCTTTCATCACCGGGTTGTGCTCGAGGGCGAAAAGCATCGCCATATAGAGCACGGTTCGTATCGGTGCACGACCTCCCCGAATCCGTCGCCTGCCTTTCATTGCCCCGCTATCAGGGTTGTGGTAGTAAGATTTTTTCGTTGACGAACTATTGAATTTCCTTTGTAATGCCGCCCGTGGCTCAAGTGCTATCGCACCCGAGGCAGCACAATTTTTGACCACATTCCTTCCTTTTATTGGAATTTATTATTGTCAAGGAGACGATCTTGAAATTTACAAAATCTTTATTTGCAACACTGGTGTTTGCCTCTTTTACTTCGGTTGCTTCGGCTGGCGCCTATATTGGTGCTACCGTTGGTCAGGCCGATTACGATACGAGCGGATTTGACGATCCCACGTCCTATTCTTTGTTAGCGGGCTACAATTTCAACCAGTATTTTGGTGTTGAAGTCGCTTATCTGGATTTGGGGGATTCGGATGATGATATTTCACCTGTCTGGACTATTGCTGTGGATGGTTTTAGCGCATCATTGGTTGGTAAATACCCTGTTACAGAAAGTGTCGACGTATTCGCCAAAGCTGGCTTTTATAGTTGGGAAGTGACCATAGAAGAGGATGGTTTTGGTGAATTCGCCTCTGAAGATGGTACGGATCTGGCGATTGCTTTCGGCGCTGCATTTGCCATTACGCCAAATATTGAAATTGTTGGCCAATATATGGCGTTTGAAGCAGATGTCGAGGGTGATTCTTCCGATGTTTCAAATGTAAGTGTTGGCGTTAATTACAAATTTTAATCTTGTTTTACCATTGAGGCGGAGCCAATGCTTTTGGCTTCGCCACATTCTCTTTCATGGCTGCGCAGGCTGTAAAAAATCATCTATGGATCAGAGAAGTTTTTGATATAGCCATTGTTTTTTACAGATGCGTATCGAGCTGTATTCTGCCGTCGGGGATCATATAGCCAATCTGGCGAACGGTGACGATATATTGTGGCCTGTTCGGATTAATTTCTATTTTTTGTCTGAGCCTGGCGACAAAGTTGTCGATAGCCCTGTCCATAGGATTCCATTCCTTTTGAAATAGCTCTCTTGAGAGGGTGTCGCGCGACACCGATGTGCTGTTTGCTTCAAGCAGTAGTTTGATAAATTGGTGTTCTCTGGCATTTAGATAAATTTTGTTGCTGCCGTTTCTTAAACATCTGTCGTTGGTATTTAATAATAGTTTGTCGGTTTGAATGTCGTCTGAACCTTGAGGCGAGTAGCGCCTGATAACAGCGTTGACTCTGGCGAGCAGTACCCTGGGGTCAAAAGGCTTGGCAATATAGTCATCTGCGCCTATTTCAAGGCCGACCACGGTGTCTATATTGTCGTCCAGTGATGTCAGCATGATCACAGGAATATTAATGGAGGCTCTGATCCACTTGGTTAGTTCAATGCCGTTTTCGCCCGGCATAACAACATCAATGGTGGCCAGATCGATCTTTTCCTGTTGCAGAATCCGCTTTGCTTCCTCGGCGCTGCCCGCCTGATAGCAGCAAAATCCGTATTTTTCAAACAGGGTTTTCAACTGCTGTCGTATCAGTGGCTCGTCGTCGACAACCAGAATAGTCTTACGCATCATAATTCTCGAAGTATCTGT
>JBFXIU010000020.1:0-26958 GCA_050175615.1 Porticoccaceae bacterium
ATAATGGCAATATTGCGGCACAGGCTTTCCGCCTCTTCAAGATAGTGGGTGGTCAAAATAATGGTGGTGCCGCGGGCGTTGATATCGCGCAAAAACTGCAACATGGAACGGCGCAGCTCGATATCCACCCCGGCGGTGGGCTCATCGAGAATCAGCAGGCGGGGTTCGTGAACCAGGGCTCTGGCAATCATCAGGCGGCGCTTCATGCCCCCTGAGAGCATCCGCGACTGCACATTGCGCTTGTCCCAAAGATCCAGCTGACGCAGGTATTTTTCCGCCCGTTGCCGCGCCAAGGTTGCAGGTAGCCCGTAGTAGCCCGCCTGGGTAACAAGAATATCGAAAGGCTTTTCAAAGAAGTTGAAATTAAATTCCTGGGGAACAATGCCAATCTCTTTTTTGGCTTCGGAAAAATGGGTGTCAATGCTTTTGCCAAACACCCTCACCTCCCCCGCCGTTTTGCGAATCAGGGAGCAAATAATGCCAATGGTGGTGGATTTTCCGGCGCCATTGGGACCCAAAAGAGCAAAAAAGTCTCCTTCCTGAACCTCCAAGTCGATCCCTTTCAGTGCCTCAAAACCGTTATCGTAGGCCTTGCGAAGATTTTTGATGGACAGTGCTATTGCGCTCATTGATTTCCACATTTGCGATTGCAGGTTTCAAAACGGGGTCTAGTCTAGCGGATGCACTGTGCATAGCAAAGCCAAAGCAACAAAAGCTCCCGCCCGCAGGGAAAACCGGAAACAACAAAAAAGCGCAACAATTGCTTGCTGCGCTTTTTTTGATTTGGAGCGGGAAACCGGTCTCGAACCGGCGACCTCAACCTTGGCAAGGTTGCGCTCTACCAACTGAGCTATTCCCGCTTGCTCTCAAAAGAGAAGTGGCGTCCCGTAGGGGAGTCGAACCCCTGTTACCGCCGTGAAAGGGCGGTGTCCTAGGCCTCTAGACGAACGGGACTTTGGCCGTCTCTTGGGGTGATTGCACATCCCTCAAGATGGCGCGCATTTTATGGAGGCCTCCGAAATCTGTCAAGCGAAAGCAAAGAATTATTTCATAAATTTTTCTGCGGATACCTTTCTAACAGAGTTTTCTGAAAAAGCCGGATACGTTTGGCATTGGCTCCAAGGTCTCCCAGCCCGACACGGGAAGCCGAGCGTATATCCACCCTGCTACCGCCCATTGGCAAGGGCATAACGCGAATGGCAATATCATCTTCAAAACCCAAAATCAGACTTTTTGCCACAGCCTCAACTATATAGCCATCGCTTCCGTAGTCCTCGCCGCCCAACAGGCGCCAGCCGTGGGCAGACACCAGTTGTCTGACCGTTTCGACAACAGTGACGGAGTCAGCAGCCAGCCCCAGAGGGGCGATATCCGGATAAGTCTCGTGCTGCAACCGGGCAATGATTTCACCCTCGTAGTCAACAGGGTGGTCGCCCTCACCTCGATCTCTGGCAGCAAGTTCAAACCGGGGCGGATTTTCGGTATCGGTGGTAATATCGTGAATAGCTGGTGCCCGCAGGCCGCTGACGCCCACCGTCAGTAATAAAATTGCCAGGGGCAGCAAGCCCAGCACGCAACGCCAGAGCGTTGTCTGCGACAGGGGTTTGCGCAACAACAACTTGTAGCAAACCACAGGCAACAAGACCACGGCATAAGCCAGTAAAACCAGGGCGGCCAGTGCCACCAACATCAGACCCAGATTAAGGGGCAGTATCTGCCAGTGAACTCCGGCGACTGCAGCAACGACAACGATCCAGCTGGCGATAAAGAAGATTGACAGCCATCGCCCCGCTTTAGTGGTTCTCATCGCCGCCCCTCTTGTGTTCTCTGTGATTGTCGGTTTCAGGATTTTCCGGCTCAAAATCCAGGGATACCGAATTGAGGCAATAGCGCAGTCCGGTGGGCGGTGGACCATCGTCAAAAACATGGCCGAGGTGGCTGCCACAGTTGCTGCAGGTTATTTCAGTGCGGATCATGCCATGGCTCAGATCCCGGGTTTTTTCAATATTACCTGGATTGGCCTCGGCATAAAAACTTGGCCAGCCGCAACCGGCGTCAAATTTGGTATCGCTTTCAAAGAGAAGTTCTCCGCAACAAATACAGCGGTACTGGCCGACACGATGTTCTTTGTTGTACTTGCCGGTAAACGGCCTTTCGGTACCTTTTTCACGGCACACGGCATACTGCTCTGGAGTCAATTTTTGTCGCCAGTATTCATCGGGCTTGTTTTTTAAATCAGACATCAGGCATCTCCTTGGGTCAAATGAAGGCTTGCGCAATAACCGCCCACGGGACTGGCGGCGGTAAAACCGGCAAAATCCTCTTGCAGGCACAGGTTCAATCTTTGATTTTCGTATACAATACCGCACCTTGCATGGTGAACATGTAACTGATTACGGATTATTTTATGCAACATTTTCAGAAGTCTAACAAACTTAACAATGTCTGTTACGACATTCGCGGGCCTGTACTGGATCAGGCCAACCGTCTTGAGGACGAAGGTCACCGGATTCTCAAGCTGAATATTGGCAATCCTGCGCCCTTTGGTTTTAATGCGCCGGACGAAATTCTCCAGGACGTTATCCACAATCTCTCCGCAGCCCAGGGCTATTCCCACTCAAAAGGCATTTTCTCTGCGCGCAAAGCGATCATGCAGCGCACCCAGGTACAGGGTATTGCCAATGTCGAGATCGACGATGTTTTTCTCGGCAACGGTGCCAGCGAACTGATTGTATTTGCCATGCAGGCGCTACTGGAAGACGGCGACGAAATTCTGATTCCGGCGCCGGATTATCCCCTGTGGACAGCAGCTGTGACCCTGGCTGGGGGCACGCCGGTTCACTATCGCTGCGATGAGCAAAACGGTTGGCAGCCGGATATTGAGGATATCGGCCGCAAAGTCAGCCCCCGCACCAGGGGCATTGTGGTTATTAACCCCAACAACCCCACCGGGGCTGTTTACAGCGAACAGGTGCTCAACGACATTGTCGACATTGCCCGCAAGCACGACCTTATCATTTTTGCCGATGAGATCTATGACCGCATTATTTACGATGGGGTCGAGCATATTCCCCTCGCCCGCCTCGCCACCGATGTGCTCTGTGTGACATTGAACGGGCTGTCAAAAGCCTACCGCCTTGCCGGATTCCGTTCCGGATGGCTTGTTTTCAGCGGTGCCAAGCACAGGGCGAGAGGCTACATTCAGGGCGTCGAAATGCTCTGTTCCATGCGCCTTTGCGCCAATGTGCCCGCCATGTACGCCATTCAAACAGCCCTGGGCGGGTATCAGAGTATCAACGATTATATTGTTCCCGGCGGCCGTCTCTACGACCAGCGTGAAAAAGCGCACAGCATGTTGACTGCTATTCCCGGCGTCAGCTGTGTCAAACCCAGCGGGGCGCTTTATATGTTCCCCAAGCTTGATCCGGCCATTTATCCCATAGCCGATGACGAACAGTTTTGTCTCGATCTGTTGCTCAAAGAAAAGCTGCTTCTGGTTCACGGCTCCGCATTCAATCTGCCGGATACCCAGCATTTCCGCATTGTCTTCCTGCCCTGGAAAGACGATCTGGAAGAAGCCATCAATCGCCTGGATCGCTTCCTTGCCAGTTACAGAACTGTTGGCAGCGCCCTATTGAGCGAAGCTCTGTAGCAAGTGGTTTTTTTGAATACTGGATTCGTTATTGACAAATTAGCAGTGAATCCAAAACCATCGCTCCTCGAATCAAGAAAGCGCTGCTTGGGGATACCCATTGCCAGGTAATCACGGACAACAAAGATTGCCGGGGCAAAAACTTGGCAAAGGCATGATTATCGCCGCCTGGCTCGGCGTAATGGCGCTGCTTACCTATTATTTCAGCGGTGTTGAGGAAGATCGTTACAACCCCAACCGGGAATTCGCCAGCACCAGCGGTGCGGGTTTTGCCGAAGTCATCCTTAAACGCAACCGCCAGGAACATTACGTTGCCAGCGGCGAAATCAATGGCAAAAAGGTAACCTTCCTGCTCGACACAGGGGCGACGGTGGTTGCCGTTCCCTATCATCTTAAAGACAGCCTTGGCCTCAACCCCGGCATGGCGGTAGCCACCAAAACCGCCAACGGCACCAGCACCTCCTACACCACCAGTATTGATGAATTAACACTCGGAGATATTCGCGTCAACAATGTGCGCGCGGGTCTTGCCACCGGACTTAAAGGCGATGAAATTTTACTGGGCATGTCATTTTTATCTGATCTTGAACTGACCCAGCGCGGCGACACCCTGGTTATCCGTCAATACCATTAGCCCAGAAAAGATAAGGAAACTCGCACATTGCCACCGGTCGTTTAGGTGCCCGATTAATAGCTTGCAGCAAATATCTCCGCAGGCGCCGCCATGATGCTGGCGCTGCCATTGCGAATCGAGGCCGACAAGCCCAGCGCCTGGGGCAACAGATGCTGAACGTAGAATCGCGCTGTGTGCAGCTTGGCGTCACAAAAACCTTTATCTTCGCGAGTTTCCCCATTTAACACTGTGCGGCACATCAGCGCCCACATATAGCTGTAAAGGGTCAGCCCCAATACCTGGAGAAACTCCACTGACGCGGCGCCCACCGCATTTGAGTCCGAGGCTGCCTGAGTGACAACGTAATCGGCCAGAGACTCCAGATTGCTAACGGCACTGTCCAGTGGATCGAGAAATTCCGTCATTCCCGGTAAGGCTGCGCTGTTATTGCTGAATTTGCGAATTTCATCGATAAGTAACGCCAAATACTGGCCACCGTTGGCGACAATTTTTCTGCCCATCAAGTCAAGAGCCTGGATACCATTGGTGCCTTCATAAATCTGGCTGATACGCACATCCCGAACCAGCTGCTCCATGCCCCATTCGCGAATATAGCCGTGGCCGCCAAAAATTTGCTGACCCTGTACCGCGCATTCAAAGCCTTTGTCGGTGAGAAAAGCCTTGGCAACCGGGGTGAGCAATTCAACCAGAGCTGAGGCCTTTGCCTGATCGTCGCCAGCGCCAAACTTGGCAATATCGAGCTGCTTGCCGACATAGACCGCAAATGCCCGACCCGCTTCCACATAGGCTTTTTGGGTGAGCAGCATACGGCGCACATCCGGATGTACCACCAAAGCATCCGCTTCCTTGTTTTTATTCACCGCACCTGCGGGGGAACGTCCTTGCAACCTCTCCAGGGCGTATTCTGCAGACCATTGATAAGCAGTTTGGGCTGCACTCAAGCCCTGGATGCCCACCGAAAGGCGCTCGTAGTTCATCATGGTGAACATACCCTGAAGGCCACGGTTGACCTCGCCGACGAGAAAGCCCTGGGCATTGTCGAAATTAAGTACGCAGGTGGCGGAGCCGTGGATGCCCATTTTATGTTCAACACTGCCGCAACTGACGCCATTTGCCTCACCGAGGCTGCCATCGTCGTTGACTTTGATTTTTGGCACCAGAAACAGGGAAATACCTTTTGACCCGGCGGGCGCATCGGGAAGTTTTGCCAACACCAGATAAATGATATTTTCGGTGAGATCCTGCTCTCCGCCGGTAATAAAAATTTTGGTGCCTGTCAGGCTGTAACTGCCGTCTGGCCGGGGTTCTGCTTTGGTGCGAATAATGCCCAGATCCGTTCCAGCATGGGCTTCCGTGAGGCACATTGCCCCCGCCCACTTCGCCCTATACATATTGGGCAGAAACTTATCTTTTAGTTCGCTGCTGGCATGACTGGCAATGGCCAGTGCCGCGCCGGATGTCAGGGTAAGGTAAAGGCCAATGGAAATATTGGCGGCATAGAGCATTTCTTCAAAGAGCAATACCAGCATCTTGGGCATGACCTGGGCGCCGTATTCAGACTCTCCGGCAAGGCCAGCCCAGCCGCCATCGGCGAGCTGTTTAAATGCCTCTGGATATCCTTTTGGTGTGGTTACCTTGCCATTCTGCCAATGGACGCCCTCCTCATCCCCGGAGGCGCTAAGGGGAGCAATCAGGGTTTCATTGATTTTGGCGCTTTCGTTGAGAATGGCGTCTGCCAGGTTTCTGTTGACCTCATTGAGTGCAGGAATACCCTGCCACAGCGTTTCGGCCTTAAAAACATCATGTAACACAAACTGCATATCGCGAAGTGGGGCTTTATAAACAGGCATAGGCAACTCCCGCCAATGGTTTTATTGTTAAGGAGACGCTGATTAATGCCATTCCCGCGCAGACGGGAATCTATAATTCGTTGATTTTTCTAGACTCCCGCCTGCGCGGGAGTGACGAAAACAGAATTAATCAGAGTTTCCTTAATATTTAAGACAGTATAACCGCGATCAATTATCAATTTACTACTGCGCCGGAAGGAATCAATACCACTAATTTCAAGCAAGCCGCAAATACGTCCCTATAGCCTCGGCAAAAAGCTTTCTCTTTTTAAATCTGAAATCAGGAAAATTGATTGCTGACTGTAGGGGATACTTTTCAATCGACGCAGACCAGATCATCCATTAGAGCCGCCAAAAACCGCGCGGCCTCGCCGCCAGTGACAACCCTGTGATCAAAACTCACTGACAACGGCAGCACCGGGTGGACTGCGGGCTGTCCTTCGAATGCCACAACACGCTCGCGAAGCTGCCCGGCGCCAACGATACACACCATGGGCGGCACCACCACAGGGTCGGCATAGCGACCGGCCATCATTCCGTAGTTGGACAGGGCAATGGTCGCGCCCTGCAATTCCGCAGGAGGAATTTTGCGGTCTTTCACAGCGGCACGCAGTGCATCGAGACCCGCGCGAAGATCCTCCACCGTGCGCCCGGTGATATTGCGCAGCACCGGCACAAACAGGCCATCCGGCGTGTCGACGGCAATGCCGAGGTCGACCTGCTTAAGGACACGGCGACGCAGTGTGGCGCCGTCAAACCAACAGTTTAGCCCCGGTTCTTTTTCGCAGGCGACGCCAATGGCGCGCACCAAACGCACGGTGACATCATAATGTTGCCCCCAGGCGTAGAGATCGACATCATCCTCAATGGTGACCTTGACCACCTCGGCATGGGCTCTTGCCATGTTGATGGCCATGGTTCGGCGCACACCGCGCAACAGCTCGGATTCGCCGTGGGATTCGCGGAGCCTGGCGGCGCGCTCAACATCGCCGTGGGTGATTATGCCGTGGCGGCCGCTGGGACTAACATCGTGCAAATCCACCTTCAAGCGTTTGGCCAGGGCGCGAATGGCTGGAGTAACCTGGATATCGGAGCGCTCAATCGAACTGCGGCCGCCGATAATAAAGGTCTCCTCAGCGCCAGGAGCTTCACGGCTTTTGATCTCCCCCACCACGGTGCCGCTGTCATCCGCCGCGCCCTCGAATTCCACCAAGGGCTCACCGGTGTGGAGAATGTCGCCGGGTTTGCCAAAAAGGTTGGCGATAACACCGTCGCAAGGCGAAGGCACATCGACAATGGCCTTGGCGGTTTCCACCGACAGCAGCAACTGGTCGGTGACCACAGTATCGCCGGGCTGTACATGCCATTCGATGATTTCCGCTTCATGCAACCCTTCACCCAAATCCGGCAATTTAAAATAGCGCATACTGACCTCAGCCAAAATCCAGTGCTTTGTGAACGGCAGCGACAATATCGCCGCTGTTGGGCAGATAATAGTGCTCATTTTTCAGTAAGGGCATTGGCGTATCGAAACCGCTGACCCGCTGCACCGGAGCGAGGAGATTGAGCAACCCCTGCTCACTGACGGTTGCAGCAATCTGTGCACCCAGGCCGCAGTGGTGGGCAGCCTCGTGAACAACAACGCAACGCCCGGTCTTTTTAACCGAGTCGAGGATCGTCAACATATCCAGTGGCGCCAATGTGGCGACATCGATAACGTCGACGCTAATACCGTGAGCGGCGAGCTGTGCAGCGGCATCGAGACACTCGGGAATCATTGCACCCCAGGCCACCAGGGTCGCATCCTCGCCCTCGCGCAGGGTGAAGCAAACGTCAAGGGGCAGCCCCTGGCCATCGTCGATGACCTCGCGCTTGACCGCGCGGTAAATCCGTTTGGGCTCGAGAAAAACCACCGGATCCGGATCCTGAATCGCCGACAACAGAAGTCCGTAGGCCAGTGCCGGTGACGACGGCACCACCACCCGCAGGCCGGGAATATGGGCAATTATGGCTTCGGTGCTCTCGGAGTGGTGCTCCGGAGCATGAATGCCACCGCCGTAAGGGGCGCGAATCACCAGCGGGCAGTGAAGACGACCGCGGGTGCGGTTGCGCATTCGCGCGGCGTGACTGATCAGCTGTTCCAGTGTGGCGTAGATAAAACCCATAAACTGGATCTCGGCCACAGGCTTCAAACCCTGGGTGGCCATGCCAACAGCGAGGCCGGCGATCAGATTTTCCGCCAGCGGCGTATCCATCACCCGGCGCAGGCCAAAGCGCTCCTGTAATCCCAGGGTGGCGCGAAACACGCCGCCATTGATACCGACATCCTCGCCAAAAATCACGACATCGGGATCATCCTGCAGGGCGCGAGCCAGCGCCAGGTTCACGGCCTCCACCAGGGTAATGCGCTCGGGAGCGGTAACGGCGGCGTGTTGCAGAGGTGTTTCAGCGGCCTTGTTCATGACCTGCTCCTTGCGAGTCCTGTTGCTGCATACCAGGTTCAGACGGCGCGGCCATGCGGGCAACCCTGTGCCGCAACAGATCCCGCTGCCAGGCGTAAGCGGCAGGCCATTCGGCAAACACGTAATCGAAAAGGCTTTCTGGTTCGGCCTGGGGCAGTTGTTGGTAGGCCGCCACAGCATTGGCCACCTGTTCCTGAACCTCAGCCTGCAACGCCTGCTCGCGCTCGGCAGACCAGAGGCCGCGCCCATGTAGATAGGTTTGCAGGCGTTTTATCGGCTCCTGCTGCCACGCCTGTTTGAGCTCCTCCGCAGAGCGGTAGCGAGTGGCGTCGTCAGCAGTGGTGTGATCCGACAGGCGATAACTGAGAGCTTCTATCAATGTCGCCCCTTTGCCGGCGTAGGCGCGCTGCAGTGCCTCACTGACAGCGGCGTGGACGGCAATAAAATCGTTGCCATCCGCCTGTTCGCCGGGAATCCCGGCTGCAATGGCTTTTTGTGCCAGAGTGGCGGCGCCGCTCTGGTATTCGCGGCGGACGGAAATGGCCCATTGGTTGTTATTAACCACAACAATCAATGGCAGCTGCCAGACACCGGCGAGATTGAGGGCTTCGTAGAAATCACCACGGGACGTTGCCCCGTCACCGCAGGTGACCACCACAGCATGTCCGAGTTTGCGGATTTTAAAGGCGCTGGCAGCGCCGGCGGCCTGGGTAATCTGAGTGGCTATAGGCACACAATTGGGCAAATCCCGCCGCTGCTCGGCAAAATTGCTGCCGCGCTCGTCGCCGCCCCAGTACTGCAGGATTTCTGTCATCGATACACCCCGGAGTAGCTGGGTTGCCTGATCGCGATAATAGGGAACGAAGAGATCCTCGGCGGCCATGGCCAGGCCAATCGCCGCGCCCACGGCCTCCTGCCCCAGGCAGGAGGCATAGGTACCCATTTGCCCGGTGCGTTGCAGGGCTATGGCTTTGGCATCAAAGGCTCTGGTCAAAACCATGCAGCGATAGGCGCTCACTAAAAGTTCGGTGGCGGTGGACGCCGATGGCGCATCCTCGACAAGAACCCCCTGGGCGTTGAGATAACCGCGATAACCAATGGTAAATTCAGCCACAGTGCGCATGGGATACCGCCTCCCCCGAAAGCCGTTCGGTCGCCATGTGATCGGCGACAGCAACAGTTGTAATCCCCCATTTGGCCGCGCGCTCAAATATCTCTTCGAGGGTCGTGGCAATGGCTTCCACCCTTGCCGGCACTTCCTCAATGCGACCGTGATAGGCCATGGATACGAGGATCAAGCCCCCGGCATTGATCACGTAATCCGGTGCGTAAAGAATGCCCCGCTCCGCCAGACGCTCCGCGTCTTCGTCGCTCTGCAATTGATTGTTGGCGCAGCCCGCCACCACTTGGCAGCGCAGGCGGGGAATGGTTTCGGCATTGAGGATCCCACCCAACCCGCAGGGTGCAAAAACATCGCAGCGGGCATCGTAGATGGCTTCGGGGGCAACCACTTCACCCCCGATCTCGCGAACAAGGGCGCTGGCTCGCAGGCTATTGTTATCACTGAGCAGAAGATGGGCGCCCTCGCGGCTCAGCAAGCGCGCCAGGGTTTTGCCGACATGGCCAACTCCTTGAATCGCCACTCGAATACCCGTCAGGGAGGCGCACTGGAGTTGTCGCTGAACTGCGGTGCGTATTGCCACTAACAAGCCCTGGGCAGTAACCGGAGAGGGATCAAAGCCATCGCGGGCTGTGCCCACGACAAAGCGGGTACGCTCTGCCACCACAGACAAATCTTCCAGCTCAGTACCACTATCGATGGCGGTAATATAGTGACCGCCCAGGCTGTCGACAAAATCACCGAAGGCACGGTATAGCGCGGTGCGATCCAAATTTGTTTGGCTCAGGGGGTTAGGGAGCATGATCACCGCCTTACCGCCGCCCTGAGGCAGGCCGGCCAGGGCGGCTTTATAGCTCATGCTCCGCGCCAGGTAAGCAACATCGGCAAGGGCAGCGTTTTCAGACGGGTAGTAAAGGCAGCGGCAGCCCCCAAGAGCAGGGCCAAGGTGAGTATTGTGAATGGCGATAATGGCGCGAAGACCAGATGCTTGGTCATAGCGCAGGTGCAATTCGGCAAGGCCTGCACGCTCGATGGCATCAAACATAACCTATCCTCCCCCAGAGGGCTGTCGGGTTTATGACTGTGCTCCTGCGGAAAAACCAGGTTTGGCTATTTTTTAGGCAAATTTTTGGTAAATAGAATCACTATTCGCCGCAAATTTGCCTAAAAAATCCCTCAAACCGGACTTTCCCTCGCCACGAGCGCCTAAGTCCGACAGCCTCCTAGCCTTTAGCTCTACCTTTTGAAAAACATTGTCCGGGATAACCGGATTTTAACTTTCACCAAAAGTATAGACGCGAACGCCGCCCTGTGGGCGAAACTGTGCCGCTGCCACTAAAGAGAAATTTCGTTTTCGACGCGACGTTTTTTTAATTATGCCTGGCAATCGCTTTGATCGAAGTAATGTTGTGCCGAACTTCTAACCGTGAAATAAAAACCCCCGCACTTTCGCGCGAGGGTTTTTATTTATGTTGGAGCTAAGCGGGATTGCGGAGCACTTCCCTGTGCTCCGCCCTGCGGGGAATCATGCTGCGCATAGCTTCCCAAAATCGCTCCGGGCGGGTTCGACCCAGCTCCAAAACAAAACCCCCCGCACTTTCGTGCGGGGGGTTTATGTTTGGTGGAGCTAAGCGGGATCGAACCGCTGACCTCAACACTGCCAGTGTTGCGCTCTCCCAGCTGAGCTATAGCCCCGTATATTAAAGGTTTCTGGTAGAAACCGTCTGGAGGCGCGCATTTTAGGAGGCGCGCCCATGGCTGTCAAGCACTCTCGGCAGGATTTATTGCTCTGGTGGCACTGATCTCCTGATAGTCTTTCTCCAGTTTTTTAAGCTGTTTCTTGGATACACCACCCGCCTGTTCAAGGGCGTAGCGAATTCGCGCGCGCACCATATCGGCACCGAGAATTGCCATGGCATCGAACAGTGGCGGCGCCGAAGGTGATCCGGCAATGGCGACAAAGAGCGGAAACAGGAAATCCTTGAGCTTTAACTCCATGGCGGTGGCAATCTGGTTGAGTTCGCCATAGAGATCATCCCGCTCCCAGGTGCGCAGGGCATCAAGCCGCCAGCTGCTAAACTGAAGTATTTTGACAATAGTCTCTTGATCCAGTTTTTTGTGCTCAAAATCCGCCGCCGAAATCGCCGGAAAACCATTGAAGAGGAATCCCACCAAGGGCGCAATATCGGAGAACTTCTCCACTCTCTCCTTGATAAGAGGAATTACCCGCAACAGATTGTCGCGGTTTAGCGCCCATTCGGCAACGCGGTCGGCAAATTGCTCGATATCCAGGTTTTCGCGCACCCAACAACCATTGAGCCAGTTGAGTTTTTCCACATCAAATACCGGGCCGCCGAGGTGGACGTTGCCAATATCAAAATTGGCGACCATTTCGGCCAGGGTAAACTTTTCTTCCTCATTGGGCATTGACCAACCCATGCGCCCCAGATAGTTGAGCACCGCCTCCGGCATGTAGCCCATGGCCTTGTAAAAACTGATGCTGGTGGGATTTTTGCGCTTGCTGAGTTTGCTTTTATCCGGATTGCGCAGCAGTGGCATATGGCAAAGTTCGGGCATCTGCCAGCCAAAATACTGGTAGAGCAGCTGATGTTTGGGCGCGGAGTTAATCCACTCCTCGCCTCGAATCACATGGGTGATGCCCATCAAGTGATCGTCGACCACATTGGCGAGGTGGTAGGTGGGCATGCCATCGGCTTTCATCAGCACCTGCATATCCACCTGAGCCCAGGGGATTTCGATTGTACCGCGAAGACGATCCTGAAAGCTGCAGGCGCCCTCTTCCGGCACTTTCATGCGAATCACATAGGGTGTGCCCGCTGCCAGCCGTGACCGCACTTCATCCTGACTCAGTTTGAGACCGCGACCATCGTATTTGGGGGTTTCCCCCCGCGCCATTTGCTCCTTGCGCATCTCGTCCAGCTCTTCTGAAGTGGCAAAGCAGTAAAAGGCGTGGCCGGATTCAAGCAGCTGCCTGGCGTACTGTTGATAAATCTCCATGCGCTCGCTCTGGCGATAGGGGCCAAATTCACCGCCTACGTCAGGGCCTTCATCCCAATCCAATCCCAGCCAGCGCAGGGAGTCGAGAATCATTTTCTCGGATTCCACCGTGCTCCGCACTTGGTCTGTATCCTCGATGCGAAGAATAAATTTACCGCCGTGCTGACGGGCATAGCAGAGATTAAAAAGGGCGATATAGGCCGTGCCCACATGGGGGTCGCCGGTTGGCGAGGGCGCAATTCTGGTGCGAACGGTCATGGAAAAATCCGTAGCTGAGAGTTAAAAAAGAGCTGCATTATACGTGATGGACGCCAAGTTTCACCTTTTGCCATTGTGATCAGAGGTTCAAAGTAATCCAGGGCAAGAATCTGCGTCCACGAACGCGTATAATTCTCCCGTTGATTTTAAAAGAGTGACAGGTTGGACAGGATTATCAGCATTCCCACTATTAACAGGCGCATCTCCGTCGCCCCGATGATGGATTATACAGATCGTTTTTGCCGGTATTTTCATCGTCTGATTACCCGCCATACCCTGCTTTACACCGAGATGGTGACCACGGGGGCGCTGATTCATGGTGATCGCGAGCGGTTCCTGCGCTATGACCCTATAGAACACCCCATCGCCTACCAATTGGGAGGCAGCAACCCGCAGGATCTCGCTCAGTGCGCGCGGCTTGTTGCCGACGCCGGTTACGATGAAGTCAACCTCAATTGCGGCTGCCCCAGCGACCGGGTACAAACCGGCAATTTTGGCGCCTGCCTGATGAAAACGCCGAAATTGGTGGCGGATTGCATCAGTGCCATGATCGATGCCTGCGATATTCCAGTCACGGTGAAAAATCGCATCGGCGTCGATGAGCTGGACAGCTATGATTTTTTGGTGGATTTCACCGGCACCATCAGTGAACGGGGCTGTAATACCTTTATTCTCCACGCCCGCAAGGCCTGGTTACAGGGGCTGAGCCCCAAGCAGAACCGGGAGATTCCCCCACTGCTTTACGAGCGGGTTTACCAGTTGAAACGAGACTTTCCCCATCTGGAAATTATTATCAACGGCGGTGTTCAGACTCTGGATGATGCGGAGGAGCATCTGCGCCATGTGGATGGCGTGATGATAGGTCGCGAGGCCTACCACAACCCCTATATTCTCGCTGATGTCGATCGCCGTTTTTACGGCGACAACAGCCCGGTATTGTCCCGGGAGGAAATCATCGAGCAGTTCGCCCATTATGCCGCCCGTGAAATGGCCTCCGGCATTAAACTCAACCATATGAGTCGCCATGTTCTCGGCCTTTACATCGGCCAGTATGGCGCCCGCAGGTTTCGCCGTTTTATCAGTGAAAACGCCTGGCGGCAAATTTCCAGTGAAGCCCTGTTTGCCGGGGCACTCAATGCTATCGACGCCCACGCCAAGGAAAGCCTCGCAAACAACTTCGTCGACGCCAACGTGGAATGACTTATGATCAAAGCCGTAAAAGCCTTTTTCCAGGATTTAAGTACTGAAAGCAAAGCACCTCTGGCGCTGACTGACAGTGAGACTCACCTGGTGTCCGCTGCGTTGATGACAGAGGTTATGGTTAGCGATGGCGGTAACGGCGCAGATGAGCTGAAAAAAATTGAACAGATTCTGCGCTCCGATTTCGGCTTGGCAAAAGAAGATGCGGATTATCTGATGACCAAAGCGACGACCAGGGTTGAAAAATCCACATCGCTATTTGAGTTTACCGATCAGGTCAACCGGCATTTTTCAATGGCTCAGAAAACAAGCCTGATCGCCCATCTCTGGCACATTGCCTATGCTGACAACCATCTCCACAAGTTTGAAGAAGCCACCATCCGCAAGCTGGCGGAGCTGATCCATATCCCCCATTCGGTCTTTATCCGCACCAAGCACATAGCCCGCCCAGACTGAGAGCGCCACGGCCTTTGGCTTATTTGATCACTAGCCTTGTCTAGGCGGTAGCTATTCCCATGAAAGCGCCCTAGAATTCACTTTTTGCGCGACAAGGCAGATCAAAATGACGTATTGCGTGGGCATGGTTCTCGACGAAGGCATTATCATGGCCGCCGACACCCGCACCAATGCGGGCGTGGATGCCATCGCCACCTTCCCCAAGTTGTTTACCTTTGAAAACAGCGGCGAGCGCGTCATTATGCTGGCCACCTCCGGCAATCTGGCAACATCGCAGCGGGTGATCAGCATTGTTAAACAGCAAATTGCCCGCAATGAAGAAAAAACCATCTACACTTGTGACAGCATGTTTCAGGTAGCTGAACTGCTGGGCACCACGCTCATCACAACAGAAAAACACTACAGCGAGGAATCTCCGGGCAGCGGCGTCGATTTTTCCAGCAATATTCTCGTCGCGGGTCAGATTAAGGGGCAGGCTCCAGAGCTGTATCATATCTACCCACAGGGCAATTTTATCTCCACCAGCAGTGACACGCCGTTTTTTCAAATTGGTGAATCCAAGTACGGCAAACCGATTCTCGACAGAATTATTCGCATGGATACACCCTTGAATCAGGCGATGAAATGCGCCCTGATCTCCTTCGATTCCACCATGCACTCCAACCTCTCTGTGGGCATGCCCATCGACCTGGTCATTTACAGAAAAGACAGCTTCAGCGTCAAAATCGAAAGACTGGGGGTGAACGATCCCTACTTCACCAAGCTGGCGAAGGCCTGGGGCGGCGGTTTGCGATCCCTGTTTGAGCAGTTGCCCTGAGTTATTGTCCCCGAGCCACAATAAAATCGACCGAACACGCAACCTTAGAGAATGTCAAAACCCTGGGGGGTTCCAGGGCAGGCCATCTCAACCCAGTTGACTGATCTCACCCGAGACAAAGGCGATCCCTGCTCAACAGCCCGCTGTCCTTGAGCAACAGCATTTTCAGCACCGATGAGCAGCACCTCAACACGGCCATCGGCGAGATTTTTTGCGTATCCAGCAAGACCCAAGGGTTCTGCCACCGATTGCACATAGCGGCGAAACCAGACACGCTGGACTTTTCCGTCCACAATGCCTTTGACAGCAATCACTGCTCCTCCTCCGCTGCAAGAAGCCGCAAAAGCGTGTCCTCAAGACTTTGCACCGTCTGTTCCCCGACAAGTTCTGCAACTACCTGTTCTTCATCATTGACAACAAGGGTAACCGGCAGAATCCCCGGAGGGGGCAGACCCAGATAGGCGCCGGGGTCTGTTGCCAGTGTTGGAAATTTTACGCCCAGGCGGGCTTCGACGTCCGCAAGAGCATCACCGCTGAGGCCGTCAAAGTTAACACCATAGACCGCCGCTTTATCGGCATGAGTTTTCAGAAACTGGTTGAGTTCGGGAATTTCTTCACGGCAGGGTGTGCACCATTCAGCCCAGTAGTTAATAAAAACCAGCTTGCCTTCAGGGTTTTCAGGTAACGGTGTTTGACGTTCACCCTGCCCCGAACCACAGGACACCAACAGCCACAAAAAGCAGACTCCGACAAACAAACGCAACCCGCGTACAGCCCGGGTGCTAACGCAACGCCCATATTTTTTCATTACACTCGCCATCGATGAACCCACCAAAGAGAAAATTCCGGCAGCTATTGTGCCGCAAGGTAGAAACCGATTACAAAGCACATTCAACCGCTGCTTTGAAAAGTTATTGTCATGCCACATTGCTGGTCAGCGCTGGTTGATGGCTTTACAATGAACGCAACATCAAAACACCGACATTTCTCTATGATTAGTATTTATCATAACCCCCGCTGCTCGAAATCCCGACAAACCCTGGCACTTCTCGAACAGCGAGGCATTTCTCCCAAGGTTATTCTCTACCTGGAAACACCGCCGAATAAGCCAACACTCACCGCGCTGTTAAAAAAGCTGGGGAAATCCCCCCGCGAGCTACTTCGCACCGGGGAAGACGCTTACAAGGACAACAATCTCGCCAACCCTGAACTCAGCGACGACGACTTGATCGATGCCATGACCCGCTTTCCGAAACTGATCGAGCGGCCTATTGTGGTGAATGGCGACAAAGCGGCTCTCGGACGTCCGCCAGAAAACGTACTCGATATTCTTTAATTTCTGCCTATTAGGACGACGATGACTACCCCCTATGTTCTTGTTCTTTACTACAGCCGCTACGGCAATGTTGCCGCAATGGCGGAGCACATCGCCCTGGGCGTGGAGAGCGCGGGCATGGAAGCGCGACTGCGCACAGTGCCCGCCGTCTCTACCAACTGCGAGGCGAGCCAACCCGAGATTCCTGCAGAGGGGGCGATTTACTGTAGTATTGACGACCTCAAAAACTGTGCCGGCCTGATATTGGGCAGTCCCACCCGCTTCGGCAATATGGCTGCGCCCATGAAATATTTTCTCGACGGCACCAGCAGCCTCTGGCTCAATGGCGAGCTGATTGGCAAACCGGCGGCGGTATTCAGCTCCACGGCAAGCCTGCACGGTGGCCAGGAAACCACCTTGCTGTCGATGATGTTGCCCCTGCTTCACCATGGCATGGTAATTTCCGGTTTGCCCTACAGCAACCCGGAGCTGACCACAACCACCAGCGGCGGCACGCCCTATGGCGCCACCCATGTAACAGGCACAGAAAATGCCCCGCTTACTACTGAGGAAATTGCCCTCTGTAAAGCAGCCGGGAAAGGTATCGCCCTGCTGGCGCGCAAGTTGGCGGAGTAATCCAAAATGATTAAAGCCCTGCAAACCAAGCTCAAGTACGCCAGATATGCTACCTGGGGCAGCTATTTTTTCTTTATTGTCACCATGATCAGCGGCGGCTATCTCGGCGGCACCCCTGTCAGCCTGTTGCTGATTGTGTCTCTGCCACTGATATTATTTTTACCCGGCATGGCGCGGGAAAATGATAAAAGCCTGTCCATGCTCTGCTTTGTCAGTCTGCTTTACTTTATTCCGATCGTTACCCATGTAATGGCGCCAGACTGGAATTTTTTTGATGTCGCCTCACTCATTCTGATTTGCATTCTGTTTACCGCGACGATGATGTTCAGCCGCTGGAAAAAATACGAGCGTGCAGGGCTAGGGGAACCCTGATGACTAAGTACCCCTGTGCCACAACGGCTTGTAATCCTGTGAACAGACCCTGTAAACGTATTTAAAGGAAGACTTCATGACCAGGGAAACCCCCGGATTTTTCAAACGTATTTTTTCCTGGATCGGCAGCCTTGTGCGCGCCATCCGCTGGATCCTTAATGTTCTTTTCCTGATTATCCTCGGCGTTTTTTTGTTCAGCTTCTTCGGCCAGGAAGTGAAACCCCTGCCAGAGAAAGCGGCATTGCGCTTGATGCCCAGTGGCACCCTGGTGGAAGAGCGCTCCTATGCGGACCCCGTCACCCAGTTGATGGAGCAGAGTTCGCCTTACGATGCGGAAACTCCGGTTCGCGATCTCACAAAGACACTTAAATACGCCAAAAACGACCCCCGCATCACGGGACTTGTCCTTGACCTCAATCATCTCGCCGGAGGCGGCATCAGCAAACTTGCCGAGGTGGGACAGGCCATTAGCGATTTCCGCAGCAGTGGCAAGCCGGTAATTGCCATCTCCGACAATTATTCCCAGGAGCAGTATTATCTCGCCAGTTACGCCGACGAAATTCTCGTCAACCCCATGGGCGGCGTTGTTCTGACCGGGTTTGGCTACTACGGATCTTTCTTCAAAGAGGCCGCTGACAAACTCAAGATCAACTTTCATGTTTTCCGCACCGGTGAATTTAAGAGCGCAGTGGAACCTTTTACCCGCAGCGATATGTCGCCGGAAGCGAGACAAAATACTCTGGCCTGGGTTGATGAACTCTGGGACGCCTACACAGGCGATGTGGAAAACCGGCGCAGCCTGCCACGGGGCGCCATAGATAGTTATGTCAACAATTTGCACATTAATCTCGGCAGCCACAAAGGCGATATGGCCAGCCTTGCCCTGGAGGCAAATTTGGTTGACCGCATAGCGTCGAGGCCGCAAATGACGGCATCCCTCGCCGACAGGTTTGGCGCTGACCGGGAGGGTTTTGTCAATATTTTCCATAAAGATTACTTGAATCATTTGCGCCTGCCCTCCCTCGACAAGGCGCCCAAAGAGGACGTTGCCAATATTGGCGTTATTGTCGCCAGCGGCACTATTTTGGATGGTGAACAAATGGAGGGCGCCATCGGCGGCGACACTCTGAGTCTACTGCTGCGTCAGGCTCGCCAGGACAGTTCACTGAAAGCCCTGGTGCTCAGGGTTGATAGCCCGGGGGGTAGCGCCTTCGCTTCGGATCTGATTCGCCAGGAATTGATCCAGGTTCAGAAACAGATGCCGGTTATCGTCTCCATGGGTTCTATGGCGGCCTCTGGGGGTTACTGGATTTCTGCACAAGCCGATGAAATCTGGGCACAGCCAACCACGCTTACAGGCTCCATCGGTGTCTTTGGTATTATTCCTACCTTTGAAGACTCGCTGGCGGCACTTGGCGTTAACAGCGACGGCGTCGGCACTACCAAGCTGGCGGACTTCAATCATCTCGATCGCCCCCTGTCGCCGGAAGTGGCGACAATTATTCAGCTTAATGTCAACAATATTTACCGCCAGTTCCTTACCCTGGTGGCCAATGGTCGCCACAGCACACCTGAGGAGATCGATGAAATCGCTCGTGGGCGTGTATGGACCGGAAAACAGGCGCTTGAAAAAGGCCTGGTCGATAAGCTTGGCGGTATTGATGACGCCATTGCCGCCGCCGCCCACAAGGCAGGAGCAGAAAATTGGCAGGTTAAATACATAACCCGCCCTCTGAGTTTTCAGGAGCAGCTGATGAAGCAGCTGGCAGAAGGCAGTGCACAATTATTGTCCCCCCTGGCTACCAGCCAGCTGCCCCAACCGTTGGCGCAGAGGCTTGCGGGTTATATTCAGGGGCTTAATGCCATCACTACCCTCAACGACCCGCAAAACATGTACCTGCAATGTTTTGGTTGCCCCGCGGTCTACTCCCGTTAAAGGTGGCGATCCGTTGCTGACAGTTCCATTAACAGCGATTTTCGGCAAATGAGAGAAAGCGACAACCGGTTGAAACGGCTTATCAAGGGCGTCTATGCCCCATACAAACCCTGTTAATCTGTCAAAACTTTACTGTTAGTCCGTCTAAATGAATCTCGTCTATTCCCTGCCATCGCTCATTGGTACGCTGCTCAGCCTGGCAATGGCTCTGGTGCTGCTGCGCAGAAAACCCGGACGCAGTTGGCCGTGGGCAGCTACCATCAGCTTTCTCACTGCGCTTTGGTGTCTTTGCCAGCTTTTTTGGGTCAATGCCAAACAGCTCGACACCCTGGTACTTGTCAGCCAGATTCAATACCTGGCCATAACCCTGTTACCCGTGGCCTGGCTTCAGCTGAGCCTCAGTGAAACCTGCAAACGGCGGAGTTTCTTTAAACTTATTCTCCTGCTGCTGATTGTTCCCTTGATCACAATCTGCCTGGCATTCACCTTTGAGCCGGGAGTTGGCAATGCCCTCTGGCAATCGATGGGATTTTCAACTGACGGGCAAATTGCCAATATCACCTACGGGAGCTGGTTCTGGATAATGGCGCTTCATAGCTACCTGGCCATCGGCTGTGGCTGCCTGCTGTTTTTTCTTCACTTTGCCCAATCACCCCATTACAAGATCCATCAGCTTGTCACCTGTGTCTTTCCACTACTGTGTCTGGCGCTCAATTATTCCTATATCACCAGAATCTGGCTATTTGATCTCGACCCCACGCCGCTGGGGTTCGTGCTGGGTTTTTCTGCCTGGGGCTGGGTCATGTACCGTCGACAACTTTTTGAAATAACCCCGGTGGCTCGTAACATTGCCGTCGACAGCCTCAACGATTGCTTAATTATTACCGACAGCAAAGGCTTAATTGTCGATTTCAATCCTGCCGCCGACAAGCTGCTGTCACAATATGCACAGGGCAAACAGGTTCTCGGAGCTTCTCTGAGCACAATGATCCCCCAGCTTGAAAAACTGATAGAGCAGGCATCACCAGCAATAATCACAATAAACGGCAACCAGACCGTGGAAGCCTACGTCAGTTACACCGACCCTGGTGACTTAGCCAATTCTGAACGAGTGCTGATGCTCCGCGATTTGAGCCATCAACAAAAAACCTATCAGATGCTCAGCGCTGCCCGCCAGGCGCTCGAAGAGGCCAATACCGAGCTCGATCGCCTGGCACACACCGACGAGCTGACAAAATTGGCCAATCGCCGTTTTTTACATATGCGGCTGGATGAGGAAATTGCCAGGGCGAGGAGATTGGAGCAAACCCTGGGGCTCATCTTTATTGATCTGGATGATTTCAAAAAGGTGAATGATCGTTTTGGTCACGGTGCCGGTGACAATGTCCTCAAGTCTGTGGCGCAGGAGCTGATGGCTCACCGCAAAGGCATTGATATTGCCGCTCGCTACGGCGGTGAAGAATTCATTCTCGTGATTACCAATAGCGACAGGGATGGCATTTTCAAAACCGCACAAAGGATCTGGCTAAGCCTGCAAAATCTCGAGCACTGGATAGACAACAGCACCAAGATCAAAATTACCGCCAGCCTGGGTGTCGCCCTGCTTGACCGCGAGGATCGCGATGCCAATGACCTGATCAATCGCGGCGACAACGCTTTGTACCATGCCAAAAAACTTGGTCGCAACCGGGTTTCTTTGGCCAGCGGAAGAAAATTTCAAACCCTGTTTAAAAGTGAGATTACCAGTGAAACGTCTTCTTCACAAAAGGAATGGTAATACGGCGCCGAGCGCGCAGGGACTCTGCATCCAACAGCTTTAGGTAGCCTATTAGCTGATCGACATTGCGGCTGCCCCTGCTGAGAATAAACAGCGCCACATCTTCGCTCAATTCAAGCCCGAGGCGAGATGCTCTGAATCTGAGAATATCGAGTTTGTCTTCATCAGAGTAAGGCCTGAAATGATAGGTCAGCCCGGACGACCACCTGGATTTCAGGTCTGCCAGACCCAGTTGCAGCTCCCGGGGCGGGCGATCCGCAGACACCAGCATTAAACCACCCTTGTCGCGCAAGCTATTGTAAAGGGTGAAAATTGCCTTTTCCCACGACGGCTTCCCTTGAATGCGGTCTATATCTTCCAGGCATACCAGCGGTAACTGATCAAGACCGACCAACAGGGATTCCGGCTCAAAACTGATCACCTCTTCCAGAGGCAAATACTGCGCGCCCCGCTGATGCTCAAGGTAATAGTGGCATGCGGCCTGAAGCACATGACTTACCCCTGCCTGCGGCGCCCCCCACAGATAGACAAGATGCTGGCCTGAATAAAGCTTGCCCTGAAGAACCTGTACGGCCTGGGCACGCACGGAATCTGGCCGCGTCAGAAAGTTGTCGAACGTGGCCTCATCGCGCAAAGACAGGGCAAGACTCAACTGGGAAGCCATTATCGAACCGTCACCGCAGCAGTGCCGAATAAAGAAAATAGCTGCTCATCTGAGCAGCCACTGAATTGCTGCTGACTGTCCACCTGGCGGCAGCTCCTCAGGAATTTCAAGCTGATCAAAAAGCGCCAAAGATTCAAAAAACTGTTTTTCGTCTCCCTCCAGCTCAATCTGAAGACGAATTTTTTCACCTTCCACAGACTCGACCGCGAGATTTTTTACCATAGAAAGCTCTTTCAATAATTTTAGTAACTCATTGTAATAATTGAATGAACTTATTCCATCAACGGTCAAAACCAGTTTGCCCGCAGCCAGGGAGGGCGTATAGACATAACCGGATGCAATGCGGTCAACCGCCATATCCACCACCCTGGCGAGAGCGGTGTCGAGAGCGGGCGCATCGAGATTGTCGAGGTAGACCTGTTCGGCCTGATTGTTGTTCGCCGCGCCCATTACCCAGGTCAGGCGCCAGGTTCGAGCTGAGGTTTCATAGCAGCGCACCAGCAGCCAGGACGAGGCGCCATAGCGGACAGTTGCCGCGGCAATTTTATCCGCTTCCAGGTTCCAGGCATCGTTGACACTTAGCGCCGACAAATCTTCAAGATCATAAACTGGATAGCTGGCCACCAGGCCGCGGCGATCAAAAAGGCTATCCAGTGATGTATAGAACGCCTCGTCGTCCTCGAAGACAAATGACTGAGGATGTCCGAAAGGCTCTTTGACAACCCACACCAGCAAGGAGGGTCTTTTGACAGGCCACACAGGAAGTTGTTTCTGGCGCAGAAAGCGATCCACATCCACTTGCGAGTAGCGCACATTCAAGCCCTGACGGGATGGCTGATTGGGCAAATTGACATAACCAAATTCCACCACATAGGCACTGGCGTTAGCCAACAGCTGGGCAACCGCGGGTTTACTGCCGATATCCGCACTACCCGTGAGTTTCACCAACACCTCGAGCAGCCCGGCTCGCAATGCCTTGTTGCGCTCAGCGCTGGAATTGTCGGCAACCGCCACCACGGCAGAATAGAGCGCCGCAGCCTGATCGGCTTTCACTGCAGGTGACAGCGCCAGGGAGAGCAACATCATAACAAGGGTCAATTTTTTCATGGACGAATTGTATCAGCTGTCCAAGTGCACACCAGCACCCCAGCAGAATTTTTTATAACCACAATTTGTGAGCGACCCCATTTTCCCGCCGGTGTTCGGTTATAATGCGCCATCGACCACGCCAACCAGCCGTTGAACACTAAGTTCATCCGTGACAATGGCAAGCTTTATGCGGACAGATTGAATGAGCAACGACAAAAAACCCTCCCTGAGTTATAAAGATGCCGGTGTCGATATCGATGCTGGCAACGCCCTTATCGAGCGCATCAAGGATGTCACCAAACAAACGCGACGCCCGGAAGTCATCTCCGGCCTTGGCGGTTTTGGCGCTCTGTGCAAACTGCCTTCGGGCTACAAAAGCCCGATTCTGGTCAGCGGCACTGACGGCGTGGGAACCAAGTTGCGCCTCGCTATGGATCTCGGCAAACACGACACCATTGGCATTGACCTTGTCGCCATGTGCGTCAACGACCTTATTGTTTGTGGCGCCGAACCCTTGTTTTTCCTCGACTACTACGCCACCGGCAAACTCAATGTGGACATGGCCACCGCTGTCATCACCGGCATTGCCGAGGGCTGCAAACAGGCTGGATGCTCCCTGGTTGGCGGAGAAACCGCCGAAATGCCCGGCATGTACGAAGGTGATGACTACGATCTCGCCGGTTTTTGTGTCGGCGTGGTTGAGGAAGCGGAAATCATCGACGGCAATTCCGTTCACATCGGCGATGCCCTGATTGGTATTGCCTCCAGCGGCCCCCATTCCAACGGTTACTCACTGATTCGCAAAATCGTCGAGGTCTCAGGCGTCGACCCTCACCAGGAACCACTTGGCGACACCACCCTGGCTCAGGCATTGCTCGAACCGACGCGCATTTACGTTAAACCATTGCTGGATCTGATTCGTGAATGCCCGGTGCATGCCCTCGCTCATATCACCGGCGGAGGCCTTCTGGAAAACATCCCCCGCGTACTCCCGAAAGGCGCCACGGCATCGATCCGCGCGAACTCCTGGAATATTCCCCCCGTATTCCAGTGGCTGCAACAACAGGGCAATGTTGATCAGGCAGAAATGTACCGCACCTTCAACTGTGGCCTTGGCATGGTCGTCTGCGTACCCGCCAATGAAGCCGAAAATGCGCTCACCATTCTCGGGCAGGCCGGAGAAACCGCCACACTGATCGGCGAAATCACCAAAAGTACCGAAAATGATCCTCAGGTTGTCGTTGGCTAGCTTTCCATCAACCCGACATCAACCTACCTGACTGGCGATTTCGCTCATGGAAACTGAAAAAAAACGTCTGGTTGTCCTTATTTCAGGTCGCGGCAGCAACATGGGTTCTCTACTTGAAGCCGCCAAGAACCGGGAGTTTGACGGCGAGATTGTCGCTGTTATCAGCAACAAAGCATCCGCTGCCGGACTCGACATTGCCAGGAAGGCCGGAATAGCTGCATCCGTGGTGGATCACAACGCCTACCAAAGCCGTGAAGATTTCGATGCCGCCCTGTTGTCTCTGGTGGCCAGTTATCAGCCAGATTTGGTGATTCTCGCCGGTTTTATGCGCATACTGACCCCGGTATTTGTCCGCCCCCTGCGCGGCAAACTGATCAATATTCATCCGTCATTGCTGCCTAAATACCCCGGGTTGCACACCCACGAGAGAGCCATTGCCGCAGGCGACAGCGAAGCTGGCGCAACGGTTCATTTTGTCACCGAGGAGTTGGATGGCGGCCCTGCGATTATTCAGGCTCGAGTGCCGATTCTCCCTGAAGACACCCCTGAAACCCTGGCGGCCAGGATTCTGGAACAGGAACACAAAATTTATATCGAAGCCGTTCGACTGCTCTGCAGCGACCAGGTGAACTACGCTGAACCAGGATATACCCTCGCCAACGGCAAAGCATTGCCAGAATCGGGAATTATTTACAACCAGTCCTGCAGCGGGCTCTCGCCTTAAACGCAGAAATAACCTGGAAGCTATTTAGCGAACAACCCTCGACTATAGTACTCTAAGGAGCATATTTTCAGGCATTCGGAAGTCCTATGGTCTTATTGCGTTTATTGTTCATCCTCGCAGCGGTGGCTGTCAGCACCCCCCAAGCCCGGGCGGGAGGTGCCTCTACGGACATGCCCCCGGCAACAGCACAGCCACATCCACCTACAATCAGCGACAGCAACACAGCGCCATTGACTGTCGTCAAAGACGGCACTGCTGACGCTCATGTTGATGTTGCGGCTGGTGAAACCCACGTCAAACCAACAGGGGAACCAGCATCAACCACCAAGCTGCCGGCGCCCTATGAAGTCAGCTATTCCGCCAACTACAACGGTCTCGCCATCGATAACAAACGGGTCTTGAGCAAAACCGCCGATGGTTATTTACTGACAACAACAGCGAAAAATTTTCTCGGCACTATCTCTGAAGAAGAATCTTTGAGCATTAATGATAAGGGTGAAATCATTCCCCGGCAGTACAATTACAAGCGCTCTATTTTCGGCATAAAACGAAAAGAAAGCACTATTTTTAACCGACAAAAAGGCATTGTCACCAATACTTACAAGGATCGGACTGTCGAATTGGGGCTTGAGCAATCCCTGCTTGCCCCCCTCAGCTACCAGTTGCAGATGCGCAGGGATTTACTGGAGGGAAAGTCGGACTTTCAGTACAGGGTTGTTTCCCGCAATGCCATCAAGGACTACCACTACAGGGTTATCGATACGGAGATTCTCGACACGCCACTGGGAAAGCTGGACACCCTGATTATCGAGCGGGTTCGCGATTCAAACAAACGTGAAACCTATTTATGGCTCGCCCAAAGTCTCGACTACCTGCCGGTTAAACTCACCCACAAAGAAGATGGGGAAACCCATGAAATGTTGATAAAGTCCTATAAAAATCCTAGTGTGCCATAATAAACCTACGTCAAATTCGCGATAAGAGGTGAGCCATGACCTATGAACGAGAACCCAACCCAGTAACGAAAAGACCACTCCCCCTGGTGCCCGCCATAATCGCTGTAGTGGCCATCATAGCAGCCGCTATTTGGTATATGCAGAGAGATACCGATTCACCGACACCAATCGCAGCCCAGCCGCCCACGGCAGTTGAGCCGGCAACCCCGGCCTTCCCAAAAGCCGTGGAAGACGCACCGGATATTCCTCAAGTTGAAGAAACATTTGACATGGAAGAAGAACCTGCACAGGAATTGCCACCGCTCACTGATAGCGACGAATTTGCACGCAACGTTCTCGCCCCCTTAAGCCAGGAAGAGGACTTTGCCCTGTGGCTGCAAACAGAAAACCTGCTACAAAAAGCAGTGGCCTTTGTTGATGGCCTGTCAAAAGGTAACCTGCTGAAAAAAATCATTCCGGTGCAACCGCCACAAGGAAAATTCAACGTCATTAAAGAGGAGGATCGGATTTGGTTGGATGAAGCCAACTACCAACGCTATGACGACCTCACCGATCTTTTTACCAGCATAAGCCCTCAAGCCCTCAGCCAGGTGTTCCACACTCTGCGCCCTCTTCTCGAAAGCGCCTATGGTGATCTTGGCTACCCTGCCGACAAATTCGACAACAGCCTTATCGCCGCTATCGACCAAGTTTTGGCAGCTCCCGAAATCGACTCTGCAATTGCACTGAATTCGGAGTCTGTGGCCTACCAGTTCGCCGTCCCTGCCCTGGAT
>JBFXIU010000021.1:0-26222 GCA_050175615.1 Porticoccaceae bacterium
TTGTTGAAAAATCAGCTGATTTACCGCTTTATTAGGCTACTGCACACATATGTCCTGGTGTTCAGTTGGTTTCGATTAAGGATTCCTGCCTACGCAGGAATGACGGTGTGAAATATTCCGGACAGTAATGCGCGCAGGCGGGAATCTATAATCGATTGATTTTTCTGGACTCCCGCCTACGCGGGAGTGACGAAAACAGAATTAATCAGAGTTTTCTTAGCTTTTAGTGCCTTTATTCCCGATCCACAGCAATAACGTCGTCGATGTCTTTTGGCAGTTCACAGGTGGGCGGCACCAGATAGGTGGCGGTAACGTCGAGGAGTCCCAGGTCTTTGAGCGTGCGGCGACCCAGGAGAACCGGGTAGAGCATATTGTCGCGATTGCGCAGGGTGAATTCTTCCTTGTAAATGCGACCGCCAATACAAATCGGCAACACCACCACAGGGCGGCGGTCTTCGCCGCCAGCGCCTCTTACTCGCACTATGCGTTTTACGGGCATTTCCAAATCCCGGTAGACTTCGTTGCCGGTTTCTTTGTCTTCGAGATGAAGACGAAAGCTGACCCAGTTTTTGCCCTTGCGCTTAAAAAGTTGAATATTTTTGGCGTCCATGGATGAGGTCAGGGCGCCGGAATCCAGTTTTATTTTTACGGTTGCGCCCACGGGCATGACAATGGCTTTTTCCAGCCAGCCAAACACCTGGGACTGTGGTTTTTCACCCGCACTGGCGATAAGGGGAAACAGTGCGCTAACCGCCAGGCTGAGGCGCAGTAAGCGATTGATAGTATCTAACATCATGGGCGAGCCGTTGGCCATTCAAAGAGCGGGAATTCTACTCGGCTGTCTGGGTGTTGGCCATATGCCATCAGATAACCATCACCCCATCCATTTCCACCAGGGCGCCCTTGGGTAGGGCGCTGACGCCGATGGCGGCGCGGGCGGGGTAGGGCTGTTGAAAATGGCGCGCCATAATCTCGTTAACGGTGGCGAAATTGGCGAGATCAGTGAGGTAAATGTTGACCTTGACCATGTCCTGAAGCGAGCCTCCCGCCGCTTCACAGACCGCCGCTAGGTTGCGAAACACCTGCTCTGTCTGTGCCCCAAAATCGCCAGCCACCAAATTCATGGTTTCCGGGTCGAGGGGAATCTGCCCCGACAGGTAGACTGTGCCATTGACCTTGATGGCCTGGGAGTAGGTGCCTATGGCTGCGGGAGCCTTGGTGGTATGGATTACGGCTTTGTTGTTCATGGTGTTCTACAAGGTTCGATTAGTTTTTGATGCGGTAGACTTTCTGCACCGCTTTGAGGTTGCGAATTCTGCGCATGATATTGGCGAGGTGGATACGGTTTTTGACCCTGATGGTCAGCGCCACCACGTTGGTGTGGGCATCCCGTTCGTTGACTCTGATTTGGTCGATGGAGGCGTTCTGCTCGGTCACCCGGGAAGCGAGAATGGCGATAATGCCGCGCTCTGAAGCTACTTCTACCTTAATGTCGCAGGGAAACTCGCCATCCACGGATGCCGACCAGTTCAGTGGAATGCACTTTTCCGGATTGTCGCGAATATCGTCGAGATTTTTACAGGTTTCCTGGTGCACCACCAGGCCGCGGCCTGGGCTCAAATGGCCATTGATGTGATCACCGGGAATGGGGTGGCAACAGCGGGCGTAGCTGATGACAATACCTTCGGAAGAGTCGATCAGAATCGGTGAATTGACGCCTTTGTCTTCCAGGTGATTGCGCTTTTTCTCCGGTATCAACAGGTTGGCCACCGCATAGGCGACCCGGTTGCCAAGGCCGATTTGCTGAAGCACATTTTCAAAGGTGGGAGCGCCGGTTTCCTTGAGCAGTTTTTTAATCTGGGATTTGCGAATCTGCTTGTAGTTGGAGCCAAAGCTTTGCAGGGCGCGATCCAGCAGGCGTTTACCCAGCTCGACGGATTCGTCGTGCTGCTGGTTTTTAAGAAAGTGGCGAATGGCGCTGCGCGCCTTGGCGGTAATCACAAAATTGAGCCACGCCGGGTTGGGCTGGGCGCTTTTGGTGGTGATAATGCGCACCTTGTCGCCGCTCTGCAGGGGCTGGGACAGGGACGCCAGCTGGCCGTTGATCTGGCAGGCAACGCAACTGTTGCCTACCTGGGTGTGGACGGCAAAAGCGAAGTCTACCGGGGTGGCGCCGGTGGGCAGTTCGATAATCTGACCCTTGGGGGTGAACACATAAACTTCATCGGGAAAGAGGTCGGTTTTGACGTGCTCGATAAATTCCAGGGAGTTGCCCGCTTGTTGCTGTAGATCCAGCAGGCCTTTTACCCAGCGGTTGGCGCGGGCGTGATTGCGCTCGTCCTGGCTGCCGGATTTATACAGCCAGTGGGCGGCAATGCCGAAATTGGCCATGGCCTCCATGTCTTTGGTGCGAATCTGTACCTCAATGGGTACAGCATGCATGCCCAAAAGCACTGTGTGCAGCGACTGGTAGCCATTGGCCTTGGGAATGGCGATATAGTCTTTGAATTCCCCAGGTACCGGTTTGTAGAGATTGTGGACTATGCCCAGAGCCCGGTAGCAGTCGTCAACGCTGTCGACAATAATACGAAAAGCGTAAACGTCCATGATTTCCTTAAAAGATTTTTTCTTGTTTTTCATCTTCTGGTAGATGCTCCAGAGATGCTTTTCCCGCCCCATCACCGTGTAGTTGATGTTTTCTGAAAACAGGCGGTTTTCAATCATGGTCTTGATTTCAACGACAATCTCTTTGCGATTGCCGCGAGCGGCCTTGATGGCTTCCCGCAGCCGCTGATGGCGCAAAGGGTGCAGGGCGGCAAAGCCCAGATCTTCAAACTCCACCCGCATATCGTTGAGGCCGAGGCGCTGGGCGAGGGGGGCGTAAATATCCAGGGTTTCACGGGCGATGCGGCGACGCTTTTCCGGCCCCAAGACGCCGAGAGTGCGCATGTTGTGGAGGCGGTCGGCGAGCTTCACCAGAACAATGCGAATGTCCTTGGCCATGGCCATGGTCATTTTTTGAAAGCTTTCCGCCTGCTGCTCTGCCTTGGAGGAGAATTCAATTTCGGTGAGCTTGCTGACGGCATCAACCATGGTTGATACGGTGGTGCCGAAACGCCAGCTCAGTTGCAGCTTGGTGGCCGGAGTGTCCTCGATAACATCGTGGAGCAGGGCGGCCATCAGGGTTTCGTGATCCATGTGCATATCGGCAAGAATATGCGCCACGGCAACGGGGTGAATAATGTAGGGGTCGCCACTTTGGCGTTCCTGGCCTTCGTGGCTTTTGTTGGCAAATTCGTAGGCGCGAAGAACCTTCTTGACTTTAGAAGGCCCCAGATAGGAGGAGAGCTTATGTTCTAGATTTTCGACAGCCGCTAGCAAATTCCTCTCCCCTGCTCATCTCAGGCATCTTCGATGGGCGGAAGTGCGTCGGGATTGGTTGCCAGGGCAACCGCATTTTCGAGCAGTTCCAGGTCGATGAAGTCATCGCTGGCTTCTTTCTCGAAGAGAATGCTGGCATCGACAAAGCCCTCTTCAATTTCCCGCAGGGCAACCACGGTGGGTTTGTCGTTTTCCCAGGACACCATGGGTTCCTTGACGCCGGTGCTCAATTGGCGCGCACGTTTGGAGCTGACCATCACCAGCTCAAAGCGGTTTTCAACATGATCAAGGCAGTCTTCTACTGTGATTCGAGCCATCTTTTCTGTACCTGTAACGACCGTTTCCCGTCGTTGTCAATGTGATTGCAAAAAGAAACGTTAATATAACTGAGCCCGCATGGGCGGGGAACCCCGTAGTTTACAGAAAAAAGTCCTGTCAGGACAGCAAATCCTCGAGCAGTTGCCGGTGGCGTTGCTGCTGTTTTGCGAGGCTGAGGCGGTGGCTGGTGACCAGGGCGCGCAGCTCATTGAGCGCCACATCAAAGTTTTCATTGATAATAATAAAATCTGCTTCCACGTAGTGGCTCATTTCTTCGCGGGCTTCGGCAATGCGGCGGGCGATGACGGATTCTTCGTCCTGTCCTCGATTGTTAAGGCGCTGGTGCAGGGTTTCCAGAGATGGCGGCAGAATAAAAATACCTACGGTTTCCGGCATCAGATGACGAACCTGGGCGGCGCCCTGCCAGTCGATTTCAAGGATGACATCGATACCCTTGTTCAGCGTATCTTCGACCCAGGCGCAGGATGTGCCGTAATAATTGTCAAAAACCTGTGCGTGTTCAAGGAACTCACTGTTCTCCAGCATGGCGAGAAAGGTTGCTTCCTCAAGGAAGTGATAGTTAACCCCATCGCGTTCGCCGGGGCGCATGGGTCTGGTGGTGTGGGAAACAGAGACCTGAATGCTGTCGAAGGAGTCCACCAGAGCCTTCACCAGGCTGGTTTTGCCCGCGCCCGAGGGTGCCGATACTGTAAAAAGTGTGCCTGTGGTGATCATTGACTCTCTGTTCCCCGGTGTCTGTCGCTATTGTTTCCATCCCGCTGCGGGCATGACCTTAGACGTCATAGTAAAAAGCATTATAAGAGGATTTCCTGGGTAACGTCATGTGGCTCGCAGTCTTTGTCGGCCTTTTGGTTGCCAGAAGGCTCCAATGTCACCGCCGCCCACCCTATTGTCTGCCTTGTGCTATGTTTAATGAAGCTGTTGGTGTACTGAAGAACGAATAATATGACGACAATATAAGGATTAAAAAAAGTGGAGGAAATTGCTATGAAAATCGACAATCGAGTTTTATCTGCAGGGCTGGCTGTTCTGGTGGCAATGGCGATTCCCGTGTCTCAAGCGGAGGAAGCAGAGGACGCTTCCCTCTATCAGCGGCTGGGCGGGCTGGCGCCGATCTCGGTTGTGGTCAGTGATTTTATCGATGTGATGGTTCCTGACCCCGAGCTCAATGAAAACCCGGCCATAGATGCGGCTCGCAAGACAGTCCCTGCTTCTTACCTCAAATACCAGGTTACCGCCATGGTCTGTGAGGCCACCGGCGGACCCTGCCGCTACCATGGGCGCGACATGAAATCCTCACATACCCATTTGAATATCAGCGAAGCCAACTGGCAGCGAATGGCAACCCTGTTTAACGGGGTGCTGGACAAACACCAGGTGCCTGAAAAAGAGCGCGATGAGTTGCTGGCTATTGTGGCGAGCACCAAAGCGGACATTGTCACTGGTACAGAGGAATAAGGGGTTCGGCTATTGCTGGCTTGCAGTCAGTGAAAAAAGCAAAGGAGAAAATCTATGTCTGTGGAAATAGGTGGGCTTCTCGGCCTGATTTGGCTGGTAATCATTATTTGGGCGATCATCAAGTGTGCGCAGAGCACAGCGGAACCCTTGGCAAAAATACTCTGGATCTTGTTGTTGCTCTTTATGCCGGTGCTGGGGCTGATTCTCTGGTGGTTATTGGGGCCGAAGGGCTGACCATGAGCCTGTAGAAGCGCTAATTCCCTCGCTGTTTGTTGGTGTGGCGGGTGGCAACGGCTTCAAGAGGGTTATCGGGCCAGGGATGCTTTGGGTAGCGTCCTTTGAGATCCTTGCGCACCTCGAAATAGGTGGTTTTCCAGAAGTTGGTGAGATCCCTGGTCACCTGCACAGGCCGTCTTGCCGGCGACAGAAGGTGGACTAAAACGGGGACGCGGCCATTGACCAGCATCGGCGTCGTTGTTTGGCCAAACATTTCCTGAAGCTTTACGGCAAGAACCGGTTCATCGCCACTATAATCCAGGCGCAGATTGGCGCCGCTGGGGACCTTAATATGACTGGGAGCCAGCTGGTTGAGTTGTTGCTGCAATGACCAGTCGAGGCTCGACAGCACATAGCTTGCCAGGGGTAGGCGATCCAGCTGCTCCAGGCGACTGATACCGTTGAGCTGTGGTTGCAGCCAGGTTTCCAGGGTTTCAAGGAGATAATCGTCGCTCACATCTGGCCAGGGGGAGCCCAGCTCTCGGTAAAGTAGGCGCAATCGTCCCAGCAGTTGGCGATCCTCGTCCGACCAGTTGAATGTGCCCCGCAGGCGAATGCCCGCCAGGAGAGCTGCGCTGACCGCTTCCGGGGGCAATTGTTTCAGCGGCTTGCGCTCCAGAACAAGGGCGCCGAGCTTGCGAATTTCTTCGCCGAACAAGCGTCCAGACTCGCTGTCCCAGCGAATATCCGGGTGCCAGTGAAGGCTGCCGGGAAAGCAGCGCTCAAGGGCATCGCCCGTTATCGCCACGGCGGAAAAGATTTTGGCGCCGCTGGCCAGGCCGTCGAGTTCCACGGCAACCAGATAAGGCTGTTGCGCCAGCGGGTGATGCTCTGGCACCAGCGCCTGACCACCAGTGACCAATTTAAAACGCCCACCACTCTGGCGCTGGGCGATGCGGTCGGGAAAGGCAGAGGCGAGCAGTGCCGCCAGAGTGTCGCAGGAATCCACTTTCAGCGCGCAGCCGACACGGGATGCCCATTGCTGCGCCGCCCTGTACCAGCGCTTGTCGTTGCCGCGGCTGTTGTGGTCTGGAAGGCGGCTGAACACAGTACCCAGATCAATATCCTGACTGCCGGGGGATTCTTCCAGCCAGGCCACCAGCCAGCAGGCGAGGGGTAATTGATCCTGTAACTTGGCGGACTCCAGCAACACCGCTAGGCGCGGCTGGGTTGGCCAGCGGGCGCAGGCTTTGCCCAGGTCTGTCAGGGCACCACTGTCACTAATAATTCCCAGGGTGATCAGCAGTTGGCGACCGGCAGAAAGTGCTGCCTGCGGCGGTGGCGTTACCCAGTGCAGCTGGTCGGGGTCGGTAACGCCCCAGCGCATGAGCTCAAAAGCCAGGCCGGATAAATCCGCCTGAAGAATCTCTGCCTCCCTGTGGGCGGTGAGCAGTTGTTCCTGTGGCCACAACCGGTAACAGTAGCCGGAGGCTTCCCGCCCGGCGCGACCGCGGCGCTGGTCGGCACTGGCGCTATTGACGCTGCGGGTATCCAGTTTCGTCAATCCGGAGCGAGGTTGAAAAACCGGCAGTCGTTCGAGGCCGGCATCAATGACAATGGTGACGCCGGGAACCGTAAGGCTGGATTCGGCAATGGCTGTAGACAGAATAATCCGCCTGCGGCCATCCTGGGGCGGGCGCAACACTCGCTGTTGCTGACTGAGGCTCAGCTGGCCGTGGAGGGGATGAATGTCAACGTCGTCGCTTAGTGATGTTTGCAGCGCATTGTGGAGGCGGCGAATTTCGCCGACACCGGGAAGAAAAACCAGAATATGACCGCTGTGGTTTGCCAGTGCTTCAGCAATCACTTTGACGCGATGATTCTCCGCTGGCTCCCGCGCAGCGCGCAGCCCTGCAGGGGGTGGTCGATAATAGGTGGTCACCGGCCAGCTGCGTCCCAGACAGTTGATAACCGGCGTTTCCTTACCCAGCACCCTGAGGAGCGCGTCAACGTCGAGAGTGGCGGACATCACCAGCAATTTCAGGTCTTCCCGCAAACCCTGTTGCACGTCCAGCGCCAGGGCAAGGCCGAGGTCGGCCTCCAGGCTGCGCTCGTGGAATTCGTCAAAAATAATCCCTGCAACCCCCTCAAGCAGCGGGTCGCTCTGCAGCATGCGAGTGAGAATGCCCTGGGTGACCACCTCTATTCGAGTACTGGCGCTGACCTTGCTTTCCCCCCTCACTTTGTAACCCACCGTTTCGCCAACAGCTTCACCGAGCTGTTCCGCCATATAGGCAGCTGCCAGTCGCGCCGCCACTCGTCGCGGTTCCAGCAACAGCCAGCGCCCGGATGTCGCTGGTGTGTTTGCCAGCAAATACAGTGGCGCCCTGGTGGTTTTGCCCGCGCCAGGTTGTGCCACCAACAGGCAGCGATTATGGCTGGATAACGCCTGCCCCAGTTGCGGCAGTACGGTTTCAATGGGCAGGGGCGGATTGGGCATCGGCTGTGATCAACTGGAATAATCTGTGTAGTGTTAGTGATTAAGCGCCATTATGCCGCTGTGAATAAAAAGAGCGTGATTTTTTTTGGCTGAAAATGATCGCGGGATAATAAGGGTTAACAGGGCAGAATCTGAAAAGCAGCGTCTTTTGGATCGTTGATGCGCAAAAAAGAAAAACCAGAGCCTGGAAATTTAGTGCAAACCCTGGTTTCGATTTTCACGAAATGCTAATCCCCACCGCAGTTGCTTCACCGCCGCCAATACAGAGGCTGGCGATCCCTTTCTTTGTGTTGGTGTTGTGCAGAGCGGATATCAACGTCACCAGAATGCGCGCGCCGGAACAGCCAATGGGATGCCCCAGAGCGCAGGCGCCGCCGTAGATATTGATTTTGTCGCGGGGAATATCGAGTTCTTTCATTGCTGCAAGCGCCACCACAGCGAAGGCTTCGTTAATTTCGTAGAGGTCGACATCTGTGGTTGTCCAATCCAGTTTGGATTTAAGCTTGCGGATAGCGTGAACTGGCGCGGTGGTAAACCAGGATGGCTCGTTGGCGTGCTGTGCATGACCTTCAATGGTGGCCAGAATCTTGAGTCCTTTTTCTTCAGCGAGAGATTTGCGCATCATCACCACCGCAGCGGCGCCATCGGAAATGGAGCTGGAGTTGGCGGCGGTGACCGTACCATCTTTTTTAAAGGCGGGTTTCAGTTGGGGAATTTTCTCCGGCATGGCTTTGCCGGGTTGTTCGTCGGTGTCGATTATGATCTCGCCCTGGCGACCGGCAATGACGATTGGCGTGATTTCAGCTTTAAAATCGCCGTTGGCAATTGCCGCTTTGGCGCGGCTCAAGGATTCCAGGGCAAAATTGTCCTGATCCTCGCGGCTAAAACCAAACTTGTCAGCACATTGCTCGGCAAAGGTGCCCATGGAGCCGCCGCTGTAGGCGTCCTGAAGGCCGTCATAGAGCATATGATCAAGAATCTGGGCGTGGCCAAATCGGTAGCCGCCCCTCCCTTGGGGAATCAGATAGGGTGCATTGGACATGCTTTCCATGCCGCCGGCGACCACAATCGATGCGCTGCCCGCTAGGATTGCATCGTGGCCAGCCATAATGGTTTTCATGCCGGAGCCGCAAACTTTATTGAGGGTGGTGCAGGGTACGCTATCGGGAATGCCCGCTTTTATGGAGGCTTGCCGCGCTGGCGCCTGGCCTGCACCTGCCGGCAGTACACAGCCCATCAAAACTTCGTCTATAGTGTCAGCGGCAATGCCCGCATGGCTGAGAGCGCCTTTAATGGCGGTGGCGCCGAGATCTGTCACCGACTGGGATGATAGGGAGCCTTGCATGCCGCCCATGGGAGTGCGCGCCATGCCGACAATGACTACTGGATCATTCATGATTTATCCTCAAAAAAATAACAATGTGTTTAGTGTCCTTGGGCTGCCAGACGTTAGAAAAGTCTGGTCGCTTGCCGTTCCCTGTCGTCGCCGTAATGGTCTTTTAGCACTTGAGGGTTATTCCGAAGAGTGATGTGGCAGGCGAGTCGTCAATAATACTCAAAATTTAGGTGGCTTGCCCGCTGTGGCAAAGTTGCCCTGAGGCGCGATGCGCCGCAGGGATGGCGCTGCATTTGTTGATGCTGCAGTTACTGAAAGTTGGGCGGGCGTTTTTCGAGAAAAGCGGCTAAGCCTTCTTTTTTGTCCGTTGATTCAAAAACCGTTTGAAATAATCTGGCTTCGAGTAATTCTCCCTCTGAAAGAGGAAGATCGTAACCCTCGGAAATAGCGCGCTTGACGAGAGCGAGAGCTGTGCGGCTTCTTGTGGCAATCACTCTGGCTTCGGCAATACAGGTATCCAGTAAGGCGTCAGGCTCGCAAAGTTCAGTTACCAGCCCCCAGTTGAGCGCCTGCTGGGCATCGAAAATATTGCCGCTTAGCGTAACGCGACTTGCGATAGCTTTGCCTGTCAGGCGCGTTAGCCGTTGTGTTCCGCCATAGCCGGGAATCAACCCCAAGGTTACTTCCGGCAGCCCGAATTTCGCCTTGTTGCTGGCAATGATATAGTCGCAGGCCAGCGCTAGTTCAAAGCCTCCGCCGAGGGCGAAGCCATTGACGGCAGCAATCACAGGAAAAGGCAGAGCCTGTACACTGCGAAAGACTTGCTGTCCGGCTCTTACCAGTTCGAATCCCTGGTCGTCGGGAAGTTTGGCCATGGCTTTAATATCGGCGCCTGCGACAAATGCCTTGCCTTCACCGGTAATGATAAGGCAGCGGATTCCAAGGGTTTCTGCTTGGCCGCAAAAGGTCGCCAGTTCTGCAATCACCTCATGATTGAGTGCATTTAAGGCTTCGGGTCTATTGATACTGAGGATGCCGATATTTTCGAGGATTTCAAATTTCAGTGTCTTAAACGTCATTGCTCAATTTCCTGAAGTAGGGCGCGGGCGATAATAATACGCTGAATTTCACTGGTGCCCTCGTAGATGGTGGTGATGCGAACATCCCGAGACCAGCGCTCCAGAGGATAGTCTTTTATATAGCCGTTGCCGCCGAGCATTTGCAGTGCAGTGTAGCAGGCCTTGTTGGCGTGCTCTGTGGCAAAGAGTTTTGCCATTGACGCCGCTTTGGCGAAGGGCAGGTTGTTCTCCTTGAGCCAGGCTGCATTGAGGAGCAAAAGTCTGGCGGCTTCCAATTCAGTATAGCGGTCGGCAAGCATCCATTGCAGCCCTTGAAAGTCAGCGAGTCTTTGGTTGAATTGTTGTCTTTCTGTCAAATACTGGCGGGCGTAGTCCATGGCGGCAAAACCTATTCCCAATGCGAAGGAACCCACGCCGATGCGCCCGCCGGCCAGCTCGGAAACCGCGATTTTAAAGCCCTTGTTTTCTTCACCGAGAATAGCGGTGTGGGGAACAACGCAGTTATCAAAATGGACTTCATTGGTGGCTGATCCAGTCTGCCCCATTTTGCGCTCAGCCTTGGCGACGCTGATACCAGGCGTTGTCCTGTTGACAATAAAACAGGTTATTCCTCGGCCTTTTGCAGCCTGGGGATCGGTGACTGCCCAAACGATAAAAATATCGGCGTATTCTCCGCTGGTGATGTAAATCTTGCTGCCATTGAGAACCCAGTGATCGCCGTCGCGCCTGGCCTGGCATTTCATTCCGGAAGGGTCGGAGCCAGCGCCGGACTCCGTCAGGCAGAATCCACCGGCTTTATATTCGCCGGAACAAAGTTTGGGCAGGTGGTCGCGCTTCTGTTCGTCGCTTCCGCAAGCCTGGATCACTTCGGCCACCATATTGGTTACAGAGACGGTCACAGCCGTTGCCGCGCAGCCGCGACCCAGTTCCATGAGTGCGAGGGAGAAGGCAACAACACCGGCTTCGCTGCCGCCATACTCAGATGAGATGTTCAGCCCCATAAAGCCGAGCTCGGCCAATTGCCTGAGGTTGTCAAGCATGCCTTCTTTAGTGCCGTTTTCGTCAAGCTCTGCGGCCATGGGCAGCAACTGCTCTATGGCGAACCGTTTAGCGGTTTGCTGAATGAACTGTTGTTCCTCCGTCAATGCAAAATTCAAGTGCTTCCTCCTTTAACTTGTCTGATTATCCCGCCTTGTATGCGCGCTCGGAAAGCAGTTCGATATACGCAGGCAGTACAGCGGCAAAAGCTTTGAAGCGCTCATCCTTTACTCTGCCAGTGTTGTATAGAAAAGCTCCGAGGGCAATAATCGCGGCAACTTTTGCCTGTCCAAGTACTTCGTAGCGGGCGATATCAACAGCGGTTCGAGAAGTTTCTTTCTCCCATTCATCGATCATCCGTTGCCGCGACCACCAGCCCGGAAGTTCAAATCCCGCATTGGCCAATGAGGCTTCACCCTGGTCGTGAAACATCAAAATATATCCCAGGTCGAGCAGTGGCTCGGAAACCTGAGTCATCTCCCAGTCGAGAAGGGCGCTGAGTTTGCCATGGTGCCACATACAATTACCGTGTTTGGGGTCTCCGTGAACTGGCGTAGGTAATCCTGATATGCCGGGAGGCCTTTGAGTGAGGTCGGTCAGAATCTCGATGAGTCTGGCGTCGGCTTCGGCATTCTCGGATACGGATAGCCAGTGCGCGGCCTCCTCTGTAACGGTGCGGGTACCTGCGGGCATTTTTTCTGCAGGCATATTGTGGATGGCTAGGATCGCATCAAACCATTGCCGACAGACAGCGTCGGCACCAGTTACCGGATCTGCTGCCAGCCATGCGGGGACGCTGTACTCGAATGCTTCCCCTGGCAGTTTTTCCATGATAAAGAAGTCGTCTCCCAGGACAGCCTTGTCCGTGCACAGTTCATACATTTGGGGCATGGGCACCCCAGGTGCATATTGATAAACTGCAGACATCACCGAATATTGAAAGCTCATATCATAGGGCGGCAGGAGGCCTTCCTCGGAGGGAGGAAGGCGCAGGATACGATCCAGCCCCTCAATGTAATAGGTTTCATTCGAGTGACCTGCAGACAGGGTTTTGATGCCGGTAATGGCGCCGCCTTCAGCGAGAAACTGCTGCAGGCGGGCTGTCATCATTTGGGTATCCCGTGCCATGAGTTGCCCTCAGATAATGGAGTTTGCTGCGGTCAATCCGAGCTCTTTATCTTCACCGTGGACAATGGACTCTATATCCCCGTAGCCTTCCATGTCACCGCATCTGACTTTGACCATGCAATCCCGCAGCTGATGGATTCGTTTAAGGGTTTTTACATCGGAAGTGTCATCAATTTTTTCTCCGTCAAGGTGAACACCTTCGCCATACCAAGAGCCGTGTTTTTTGCCGTCAAAGCCGAGGTAAAGCGCAGTGCCGAGATGAAACCCCGCCTCTCCAGGGACTTCAACTTCGAGAGTTTCGGTTCCGCCTGCAAGAAGGTCGAGGTGAATGCGGCCGCCAAGTAAGCGTCTGGTGCAATCGTCGTAACGCAGTTCCGGCCTGACGCGGGCAATTTTTTCCTGGCCGCCATCGGGGAAGTTTTTATAGGCAGAGAGATAAAAGAGTTTGCCGTTCTTGGATTGATAGTAAAACTGATAGGAGACTGTTTCGCCTTTTGAGTTTTGCAACATAAAGGGCGCCCAAATCAAGACAAAATTGCCTTCACCGAATTTGGCGTCGCCAAAGTTCGAACTTGGACGTATATCGCCGTTGTGATGGCCGACATCCAGTCTCACGCCCCAGCTGTGATCGCGAAACTCGACCCATTCGTCGGGATTAATTTCAATGCGTTCACCTTCTATTTCAACCCAGCCAGAGGGCACGCCACATTGGTGATAGCGGATTAAATCGGAACCGACACGGAAGCCGTCTTTTTCTCTCTGGCGATGGCGGTCTTCCAGAAAAGCAGGCATTTCCGAGGTGAACGTCACATCAAACGCAATGGGTTGAACGTCGTTTTTTTCGAGAACGTAGCGAACCTTGTGGAGTGGTTCAATAATTTCGTAGCGCAGCGGGCCGACATCGGTAATGGTCGGATCGTCACGAACCTCCCGGCTTGCTCTTACCGTCCATTGCTCTCGGTTGCGGGAAACACCGCCAAAACCGTCAAGGATGCCGCGGTTGTGGTAGCGCCCAAGGCCAAAATTAACCACCATGCTGCCATCTTTCTTTTGAATGGTTGTCCAGATTTTTTCTGTCCAGCCGTGATCGGGGGTGTGCACCGCAGAAAAGGTATCAACAATTTGGTGGGTAAGCAGCTCATCCATTGGAACAAGATGGCCGATATCTTCTAAATCATGTTTGCGTTTTGTCATTATCTTCTCCTGATAGTTATATCGAACGAAGTGCTTCGGTTTGTTGGCTGTTATTACTTATCACGCTGAATTTGCCCGGTTTTATAAGCGATCGATTGAGGCTGTCTTCAGGTTGAGTAGAATTTAACATTGTATAACAATATCGTCAAACACTATTGACAATCGACAATTGGTTTTGCATGATTTCTTCCCCAGCGCAGCTGTCGCAATAGCTATCTACCTTGTGACAGGTTCAGTGATAGCCTGGGTGAACAGGTTCAATACAGGGTTCAAGGCCGCGCAGATCGGGCTTGAAACTGACCAAAAAATACGCTGATGTCGTCAGTGAAAAAAGGTAACAAAATGATAATTAAACAGTTTGTCAAAAAAGAGGGGAGCTAATGGCGAGAGATCTGGATTACACCACACTGCTCGAAGTCAATAACAGTATTCAGACCGTTGGCGATGATACCTATTGGTTGTGTGTAACGCGCACGGTGCAGGAGTCAAAATTATTTCCGGTTCCTTCCTACATGCTGCTGTCTTACCTCTGCTGTTTTTATAGATACCCAGAGTTGTTGAGAAAAATTGAGTCCAATCTGCGTGCGGAAGAAATTGGCGACAGAGCCCGCAATATGAGCGGTAAGTTTGGCGCGGTGCCCGGCTGGGCGCTGCCGACGTTCTACCTGATCGGGCGCGAGATCCTCATCAATATGGGCTTGTTAAGCCCTGAAGATGCCGTTGACGATACCGTTTATGTCATGGATTTTTGGCGTCGCTATAAACTGGCTTATCACCGTGAAGACGGTCATTTAAACGCCAGGGAATTTGGCAATCGCTCGCAAATCTATCCTGAGCGTCGCATACAGGTTTTTCAGGCCGATTTACACAGTTGCGAAAATGGTGATGCCTTACATTCCGCTGCCCAGGCATTTCTTGCCGCTGTTTCGCAATACGGTTTTCTGGTGTCTTGCGAAAGTCGGTCTACCTTGAATAATTCCGGCCCTTACAAATTGAGCGATGACAGCGAACTAATCATTCGTGATTTTACCGATCTGGCTCAGGGAGATTATCCCTGGCTCGATGGTATTGCAGATGATATTCCCTACAGTAATTTGACAGTCACCATGAAAGTGAAAGACTGCCATTTTTACTTGATGGATGATTGGGGAAGTTTTGAATCCAGGCCTGAATTTACCGCAGAAAAATTATCTGGAATAGGGCTTTATACCTCAGATTCCCTGTCGGAGGGATTTATTCCCGTGGCCATGGATTCTCCTGAACAGCTCACGGAAATGCTGGAAACCCTCACGCAAAAATTCAAATCTGCCATCGTTGCGTTGTGGAAAAGAATGGCCGGATGGAGCCGCGATCAAATGATGGATGCGGGCGCTCTCGTTTACTTTGCCATGATCAAAGATTTTGCCCATGTCGCTGGCTGTTATGAGGTCGACGACTGGATGAAAATTGATGAGCGCGCCGACGTTTTTAGGCCATTGCTGAATGATGAATTCAGTAGGGATTTTCTTGGCGAATTGGTGGGCTTGGTGTCTTTGCCGAGCCAGCAAATCAATGAGTACGCCATGATGCAACACAATAATCGCCCGGTTCGCTATTTATCCATGGTGCCTTATTCTGTATTGAACAACATCGACCACAGCAAAACCATGGGCGGCCTTGCCGGTGGTGTCAGCTCATTAAATGAAAAACAAGATCGTTATATCACCTCCAAAGGGGCGTTGACGTTAAAAGATTACAATCAGCAAGCGAGAAATTTCAAACCCATACAGATGAGTGACCAATATCGTTTTATTTGTGATACGACAGTGAAATACAAAAGCCATAATGCTGACGTAGACAAGCTCTACAAATTAGAACAACAAAACTCTCGTTTACTCAAAGGCAAAGGCGTTGGTCTCGATAAAAAAGCAATAGAACAATTGAGAAATAAAGGTGGGCAAAAAATATGAAAGGGACTGTATCTCAAGAAGAAATTGAAAAGCTGATTGAGCAATTTCAGGAAGGTGATGCACAAGAGCTGCATGTCAGATTTGAAGGCTTTGAAATTTACCTTTCCCAGGATGCCAATGGTGGTATTTCCATTGAGCAAAATAGACTGGCTTCATCCCCGGCAGGGCAAGGTAGAGTGAATAAATCCGATTCGACAGACAGGGTGTCGAGCACCGCTGCTGCCGGTGAAATTGAAGAAGATGAAGTCAATACAGTTCAGGTGAAGGCGCCTTATATGGGTACGTTTTATCGCGCCCCGAAGCCCGGCGCAGAACCCTATGTCCAAATTGGCCAAACAGTGATGGCGGAGACCGAAGTCTGTTTGGTTGAAGTTATGAAACTATTTACGGCGGTTCGCGCAGGCGCTAGTGGAAAAATCAAAAAAGTCTTGGTCGAAGACGGCGCCATGGTTCGTGCAGGGCAGCCTCTGTTTGTTATCGCAGCGGAGTAAAAATGGCAATCAAACGTTTATTTATAGCCAACCGTGGTGAAATTGCCCTGCGAATTGTACGCGCTGCGCAGGCATTAAATATTGAAACTGTACTTGGCGTTTCTGAAATAGATCGAAACACCAGAGCCGCACAGCTGGCAGATCGGGTTGTTGAATTAGGCCCCGCAGCGGCGACGGCCAGCTATCTTGATCCTAAACTTATTGTCCATGCCGCCAGAGAAACGGGTTGCGATGGTTTGCATCCGGGGTACGGTTTTTTATCAGAAAAACCCATTCTGCCGATTCTCTGTGAACAAAATAATATTATCTTTGTCGGCCCTCAGGCAGAAATAATTGATAGTCTTGGCGATAAATTGCAGGCTCGCGCCATGGCTAAAAAAGCCGGTGTGCCATTGGTGCCTGGATCTGATCATATAGAAAATGCAGAGGCTGCCTGTGACTTTGCCAATAATATTGGCTATCCGGTGTTATTGAAGGCCTCCGCCGGAGGCGGTGGCCGCGGTATGGTTATCGCCAATAATGAAAGCGAAGTAAAAGCGGGCTTTGCCAAAGCCAGCGCCGAAGCTCAGGCGGCATTTAATGACGGCAGATTATTTATCGAAAGATTTGTGCCTGAAGCTCGCCATGTTGAAGTGCAAATCATGGGCGACGGTCTCGGCAAGGTTCTTCATTTTGGCGAGCGCGACTGCTCTGTTCAGCGCCGTTATCAAAAATTAATTGAAGAAGCACCCTGTGCAGCCATGTCGAATGCGCTGCGGGAAAAATTGTTGAAGAGTGCGGTAGCGCTTGCTGAAAGTGTCAAATATCGCAATGCAGGTACCGTCGAATTTTTATTTGATGTACAGCGGCAGGAATTTTATTTTATTGAAGTTAATGCCCGCATTCAGGTAGAGCATCCGGTGAGTGAATGTATCACAGGCCACGACCTGGTTCAGATGCAATTAAAAATTGCCGGGGGTGAGCCATTGACCCTTAATCAGTCGGATATCGTTATGCGCGGTCATGCCATTGAGTGTCGAATCAACGCTGAAGATACCAATAACGATTTTTTTCCTGTACCAGGACAGGTTTCCGTATGGAAGCCTCCACAGGGTGACGGTATAAGGCTGGACTCCCATTTATTCGAGGGTGCGGAGGTGCCACCCAATTACGACAGTATGGTTGGCAAACTCATCGTTCACGGAAAAAACAGGGATGAAGCCATACTAAAACTCAGTCGGGCGATAGACGATTTCAGTGTTGAAGGTATTGTTACCACCTTGCCTCTGCACGCAGAAATTATTAATCACGGTGATTTTGCCAACAATAACATTCATACACGCTGGTTGGAGAAAACCTTTCTTCCCGAGCGAAATAATTAAAGGTGGAGTAGTAAAAATGGCGCATATCAAATTTATTGACGAAACCATGCGGGATGGCCAGCAGAGTCTTTGGGGTATGAGAATGCAGGCAGGCATGGCACTGCCGGTGGTTCCCACCATTGATAAAACCGGTTATGAAATTATCAGTTTTGCCGGATCCTCATTGTTTGAGGTGTTAATTCGCCACTGCAAGGAAGATCCCTGGGCAGGGCTTGATCTTATTCGCGAGGCCATGCCAGAGACACCGATGCGAGGTGGAATCCGCTCTAACGGCACAGTGACCTTCAACAGCAATACGCCAGATGTAGTGATGGATTTGTGGATGTCCAGGCTCTGTGTTCACGGCGTGCGCAGTTGGTGGATTTACGATGTGCTATTTAATATCGACAAAATGCACCGCTTGGCAAAACTTGCAAAAACCTACAATTGCCAGGTTGCGGGCACTATGCTGTTTACACTCTCACCCGTGCATACCGACGAATATTATGCCGATAAAGCCGACAAGCTTTCGGCGCTGCCGGAAGTGGACAGTTTGCTGCTCTATGACACTGGTGGCGTACTGGATCGCCAGAGACTTTCCACCCTTGTGCCCGCCATCGTCAAAAAAGCGCGCGGCAAACCTATCGAGATGCATTCCAATAACATGCTGGGTCAATCGGCAAAAGCTTACATGGACGCCATTGAATTTGGTGTTTCGGTATTGCATTCGGCGAGCCGCCCCATGGCCAATGGACCGTCGATTCCCTCTATCGAAATTATGACCCGCAACATTGAAACCATGGGGCACACCCACAATATCGATACCAGTCTTCTGCCAAAGGTTGCAGATCATTTTGAGCGGGTCGGCAAGGCGGCAGGGTTTCTTATCAATCAGTCCTATGAATACGACGTCACGGCGCTAAAACATCAAATTCCCGGTGGCATGATGGGCACGCTGCGTGCTCAGCTCAGCCAGCAAGGTATGCTCGAAAAACTCCCTGATGTTTTGCAGGAAGTCGGCATTGTTCGCCGCGAGCTTGGTTATCCGGGCATGGCGACACCTTTCGCCCAGCTTGTGGGCACGGTGGCGGTCTTAAATATTGTCACCGGCAAGCGTTACTCCGTGGTTCCCGATGAGGTTATTCAGTATGCCGCCGGTTATTACGGCGAGCCGGTCGCGCCAATCGACGGTGATGTTCTTGACCGCATTATGGCCACGCCCAGGGCGAATGAGATTCTTAACAATCCTCCGCAACAGCTTGATCTCGATGATCTGCGTCGTCTTCACGGCACAGACGATGATGACGAACTGGTGCTTCGTATTTTGGTGCCCGGTTCCGATTTGGAGCGTATGCGCCAGGCCGGCCCTATCCAAAAAACCTATCCGACACTTTCTTCTCCAGAACTTGGCCGTGTGCAGCGTTTAATGAAAGTGGCGACGGCGCCGCTGGTGCAAATAAAGTCTGCGGAACTTGATATGACCATAAGACGCTAGGGTTCCAGCTATGCGGATGATCGATTTTTTTGATCGCGGGGAGATCATTGCTCCCAGATCGTTGTGTCTTATCAACGACCGTGAATCATTGAGTTACAGTGAAGCGTCGGCGAGAAGCCATCTTATCGCTGGCGCACTGATTGACAGTGGCTTCCCCGCAGGCGGGCATGCCGCGGTGCTCTCGGGAAATGCTCTTGAAGCCTTTGTGGCGATTTTGGGCATTCTTCGCGCTGATGGCGTCTGGGTAATGGCCAATCATCGCGCCGGTAAAGATGAAAACGCCTATCTTATGGATTTACTCGACGTGGATACATTATTTATTCACTCGGAAATGGCGGAACGAATTCCCTTTTTACGGGAAAAATGCCCTGCAATCAGGCAATACATTGCCATTGATAAAGCCTTAGACCAGGCCGACGGTTTTTTGGGTGACTGGCTGGCGAGGCCTTTTGCGGTTGCTCCCCAACGTCGACAGGGACATTGTGATGAGCTGGCTTTTTTGGCCAACACCGGCGGTACCACAGGCAAACCGAAAGGGGTTATGCTCACAAATGGCAACTGGCAGGCGCTGGTGTCCAGCCTTGTCGCATCCATGCCCATGAAAAAACCGCCAGTAAATTTGGTTGCAGCTCCCATGACCCACGCCGCGGGGCCGCTGGCGTTGGCAAGTATGGCGCTGGGGGGGGCGGTGGTGGTTCTTCCTGTATTTGAGCCCCTGGCGGTGATTCACGCCATTGAACGCCATAAAGTCACCTATATGTTTTTGCCGCCTACGGCAATTTATATGCTCCTTGCTGAGCCTGAAGTGAAACGAGCGGATTTGTCTTCCCTGGAATATATTTCCTATGCTGGCGCGCCTATGTCTCTCGACAGGCTAAAAGAAGCTATTGCAGTGTTTGGTTCCGTAATGAACGCGAGCTTTGGGCAAACGGAAGCGCCGATGTGTGTTACCGCTATGCCTCCCCATGAGCATCTTAACGCGCGCGGTGAACTGGCTCATCCCGGTAGTTGCGGCCGTCCGAATCTGCTTTCCATCGTTGCCATTATGGACGACGAAGGCAATATTCTCCCCCCAGGTGAAACCGGTGAAATTGTGGTGCGCGGGCCTTTGGTCATGGCGGGTTATTACAAAAATCCAGAAATGACCGCTGAAGTCTCAACCTTTGGCTGGCACCACACGGGTGATGTTGGCTATAGAGATGAGGATGGCTGGTTTTATATTGTCGATCGCAAAAAAGATATGATTATTTCTGGCGGATTTAATATTTATCCGGCAGAGGTTGAGCAGGCGCTACTGTCCTACCCAGGTATTCAGGATTGCGCTGTTGTCGGAGTTCCCGACGATAAATGGGGGGAAAAAGTGCTCGCGGCCATTGAGTTAAAAATGGGTGCACAGTTTGACGATACCGCCATTAAAACCTTTGTTCGGGATAAACTGGGGTCGGTAAAAACACCCAAAGAGCTGGTTGTCGTTGACTCTTTACCGAGGAGTAATGCCGGTAAAGTACTGCGCAGTGAAATTCGTAAACAATACTGGTCGTCGGCCGGAAGAGTGATTTAGATGCGCGATGTTTTTGTGGCTGGTGTTGGTATGACGGCATTTGGCCGCCATCTGGATAAAAGTCATGCTCAGTTAACCCAGTGGTCGGTAAGTGAGGCTCTTGAGGATGCAGGCATAGGTGCAGAGCGCATTCAGCTGGCGTTGTATGCCAATGTGGTTCAGGGATTTTTTGCCGGTGAAATGTCGATTCCCGGCGAGTACGCCTTGCGCCCACTGGGCATTCAGGGGGCGCAGGTTATGCATATTGAGGCCGCCTGTGCCAGTGCCACCATGGCCTTCCATACAGCCTACAATTACATCAAAGCCGGTATCGTCGATATTGCGCTGGTTGTTGGCACGGAAAAGCTTTATTCCCGTGACCGCGACAAAAAATTCGCTGTTTTCAAACAGCCCCTGGACGCTGAAGAAGCGGCTAAATATCTCAAGAAAACTGAGGGGCTGTTATATCCGATACCCGAAGGAGTTGCTGTCGATAGCGTTAATATTATGATGGATGCCTATGCGGCTCAGGCCAGATTACACATGCAAATCTACGGCACCACCCAGCGACAAATCGCGGCAGTGGCGGCGAAAAATCACAGTCACTCTGTCCACAATCCCCTATCGCAATACCGTAACCCTATGAGTATTGACGAGGTTCTGGCGGCGCCACAAGTCGCCTGGCCTTTAACTGTGCCGATGTGTGCGCCCATTAGTGATGGTTCAGCTGCCGCGATTCTTTGCAGCCGGGAGATTCTCGCCACCTTGAGCGATGTCAAACCGATCAAAATTCGCGGTGTCTTGTCGCGCAGCGGTAGCGACCGCAATCCTGAAAACTATGACCAACATGTTACCCGCCTGGTGTCGCGAGAATTGTATGAGGCGACATCGGTTAGCCCTGCTGATATTGATGTGGCAGAGGTGCACGATGCCAGTGCATCTGGGGAAATTGTTCAGGCCGAAGCCTTGGGACTGTGTAAGCCTGGGCAGGGCGGCTGGGATGCGGAAATGGGTAACACGCGCCTTGGTGGTCGTATTCCAATCAACGTTTCCGGCGGTTTAGTCTCCAAGGGTCACCCCTTGGGTGCTACAGGATTGGGGCAAATTTATGAGCTGGTCAGCCAGTTAAGGGGCTCGTCCGGTCAGCGCCAGGTAAATGGCGCGCGCTTGGCGCTGGCGGAAAACTCCGGCGGCTTTTATGGGGTTGAGGACGGACTCTCTGCGCTTACCTTGTTGGAGTCGGAGAAGTAGCACGAGAGCCCTACAGCAATCGGCTAATCAGCTCGTGGAAACAGGGCGTCGGGAATTTTCTCCACGCTGTCCCTGGTTCGCTGGAAGTGCTTGCTAATACATTTTTCGGCTTTCTTAAAATTTCCGGCGAGGATTGCTTCGGCTATATCTTCGTAGTCTTTGATATGAATGACCTTTGCTGAACCCCCCTCCATAATTTGCATCTGAACCTTGAGCAAGTCGGCGCGCAATAGGGGAACGATTCGGTGCAGCTCGCTGTTGCCGCTGGCTGCGATAAGGGCGTCATAAAAGTCTTCCCTTTTTTGCAGGTAGTCGACATTGTCACCTTTTTTGACGGTATCCTTGAGTGCGGAAATGGCTTTTTCCAGAAGTGCTCGATTGTTTTCAATATCGACGCGCGCACAGGCGCGTTCAGCCATAAAGGTCACCAGGGTTTGAAGGACGTCGAGTAAGTCCACAATACATTTGCGGCTGAGAACACTGATGCGAGCGCCTTTAAAACGGTTGATCGTAATAATGCCGTCTGCCGCTAAATGAATCATCGCCGGGCGCAGAGAACCTCTGCTGCAGCCAAGTTGGTGGGTGAGGTCGCTCTCGAGGAGATGCTGCCCTGGAACAAAACGGCCTGAACGTATTCCCAGTTTTAGGTGCTGGGAGATTTTTTCCAGCATGCCTTGGGAATCGTTTTTGCTGCTTTTGGCGGAGCGACCTTGGTGGGATTCGATCATTTTGTTCATAAAGGGATTACTATCATTCAGGTTATTTGCTCTATTTTCAACCATTTATCTGGTGGGTTCAATCACATTGCAGGCCTTCCAATTCGTTAAATTACAAGTCTCATGGGCAGGGAGGCGGAGTTTATTAATTTCTTCCATCTCGAACACTGTACATTGATTTTTTAATATTGTATAACAATATTAGGATACGAAATTGAAGTGTCAATAATTAAGGAAGGTCTGATCAATTGATGCATACAGCGATGCAATCATTAAATTCGTCAGAACCATCCCCGTTTTCGTTGATTTTTGGCTTCTGGAGAAGCCATTTTTTCCATCAGGTCGGTCATTCCGGCCTGATGGCACTGCACCAGGCGCACTACGCCTGTAAATTTAATCTATTTCGAGCCAACAGCGCCTTTTTAGCCATGACCAGATTCACCAGTGCACAGGATACAAAGAGATGATGGGCGTTCTTCGCCAGTCCCTTGTACCGGACTTTGGTAAAGCCGAACTGGCCCTTCATAACGCCAAAGACGTGTTCGACTTTGACGCGGACTTTCGATTTGCTGCGGTTCCTGGCACGGTCTTCCTCACTGAGCGAGACGTGGCGGCTGCCTTTTTTGTGCGTAAAGTCTTTTGCCCTGGGTGCACACTCGGCAATCACGTCGCCCTTGCCAGCATACGCCGAATCGCCCCACACCCGTGTTTCGCCGCCGTGCAACAGGTGACCGACCACAACAGAATCATGAACATTGGCCGCTGTGGCCACCACGTGGTGAATCAGCTTGGTGCGGCTGTCCACACCGATGTGGGCCTTCATTCCAAAGAACCACTGGTTGCCCTTGCGCGTTTGGTGCATCTCCGGATCGCGCTGCTTCTTCTTGTTCTTGGTGGAACTCGGGGCATTGATGATACTGGCGTCGACGATGGTCCCCCGGTTTACTTTCAGTCCGTTCTCCTGGAGGTACTGATTGACCAGATGAAACAGCTGGTCGCCCAGATTGTGGCGTTCCATCAGGTGACGGAATTTGCAGATCGTGGTCTCGTCCGGCACAGGCTCCTGGCCCAGATCAACACCGACGAATACCCGCATGGCTCGGGAATCGTACAAGGCTTCCTCGGCGGCGGGGTCGGACAGATTGAACCAGTGCTGGAGAAAATAAATACGCAACATGCGCTCAATCCCGACCGGTCGGCGGCCGGCACCCTGGGGATTCGGATAGAAAGGTTCGATGGCCTCGGTGAGCTCTTTCCAGGGAATAATGCTCTCCATGTCCTCCAGAAACTGTTCCTTGCGGGTCTTCTTGCGGAACTTCTCAAAGCCATCGGTGAGGGATTGCTGCTTCATGTTTGGAAAACTCAGCTATGGTCGACGCGATGCCTTATTATCGCTGAAATCATTAATAAATCAGAGATGCCTTAAGTAAATGGCAATAACCAAAATAGGCAGAAAATTTTAAAAATCCGCTGTTCAGGCTCATACCCACATTGCCTGTCGCGAGGCAAGCGTCTACCTAGCAGGACTTTCATCGGCGTCGCAGTGTTGACAATACCTCAATGGTGGCAGCTTTGTTTAGGCTTCCTGCCTTTGGTTAGAAAAACTCCACAATTGATAAGAGATTCTTGACATCATTATGAAACCTATCACCCCAGAATTATTAGAAAATTATTTGTCGAAAAATAAAAGCCAGTGGTTTGATATAAAAATATCCGGTTTGCACCGGCTTCCCTTGGGCGCTTCCAGAGAAACCTATCGTTTCGATTTGGTTTTCAAGGATGAAACTGGTGCTGACCAGCATTTGAAACTAATCCTTCGTCGCGATCCGCCCGCCAGCCTGGTGGATAGTGATCGCCGTCACGAATACAAGTGCTATGAGGCCATTTTTGGCCATGGGGTTCCGGTGCCGAGAATGATCCTGCTGGAAGAAAATCCTGACTATTTTGATGGTGCGATTTCTATCGCCGAAGATCTGCGAGGCTTTCACAACAGCGAATATCAGCTCCAACAACCGCAGTGGGAGCCCATGTTGCCGGAAATTGCCAATCAGTTTTGGTCTTATATGGGAAAGCTGGCTGCTGTCAGGATTGATGATTTGGAGCTTGAAAGCTTTATGCGACCAGCCACCAGGGAAAATACCGCATTGCAGGAGCTGGAATTCTGGGTCGAAAAACTCGATCGCTCCAGGGTTCAGCCTGAGCCTATTACCAAGGCGGCTATTCGCCAGTTGTTCTGCTGGCAGCCGCGTGCGGCGAAATTAAGCCTGGTTCATGGCGATTTTAGAGCGGGGAATTTTCTTTACGACGATAGTGGCAGGATTCAGGCAATTCTCGATTGGGAAATGGCTCATATAGGTGATCCCCTCGAAGACCTGGCCTGGAGTATGACCCGCGTTTTTTGTTTTGGGCGTAATGAACGGCGCAGTGGACTTGCGTTAAAGGAGACAGCCATAGCTATTTGGACGCAGGCGAGCGGCCTGCCTGTGGATGCAGACGCATTAAAGTGGTGGGAGTTGTTCTCCTGTGTCAAAGCTCAAGCGCTGTGGTCCTCGGCTGCCAAAGTCTGGTCTGAAGGAACCAATAAAGATGTCATTCAGGCCTATGCGGCCTGGTGGCTTCGCAATGCTCAGGATCGCGCAACCTTGGAATTAATGGAGCAATTATGAAACCTGATGTCACCAGTGTCGCACTGGATTTTTCCGCACGATTGGCCAACGATCTCGCTCCCAACCTGTCGGGGTTTGAAGCAGTTAACGCCTCTATGATTGCCGCCTCATTGGCCATGATCGCTGAAGAATGGGATCGTGCGGCCAATCGTTTGGTTGAAGAGAACAGAGCGATACGCGCCATTCTAGAAAAAGCGGCGGAGTTGTTTGATGACGACAACCTCCGTCAGCTAAAGGGTCAGCTTGAGCCAGACTTTCGCATCAGCACCCTGGAAGCCCATAACGACAGGTTGCGGGATGCCTTGATTAGTGTGCATGAGAAAACTGAGCAAAGTGGCGATTTGCAGGCGAAGGCGCTGGAAACTTCTATTTGGCATGAGCTTCGTCTGTCCGTAGAAAGGCGCAAGCTGAGTTCGGCAAATTTTTAACGTGGTAGTTAATTATGAAAGGTTAGCTGTTGCCATTAGAGGCGACTGTCTTGTCAGTATGCAGAGTGCGGCTAAGCTGCTGGTCAATGCGCGCATTATACAGAGCGTGCGTAATATAGTTGTAAATAGCAAATAGGTTATCAATTATGGTTATGTCGAATATAAATGATCAAAATCCCCTTTCCTATAATGAGCTGGGCTTTTATATATTGGGTGGAGCCGCCACATCGCCCAGGGAGCTAATCAGCGAAACAGCGCAAGCGGAAGCCATGGGCATTGGCGCTGGCTTTCTCTCTGAGCGCTTTAATGTTAAGGAAGCACTCACATGCTGCGGTGCTATAGGCGCGGTAACCACTAAATTGGGAATCGCTACGGCGGCAACCAATCACAATACCAGGCACCCAATGGTGCTGGCCGCCCACGCCACTACCATGCATCGCTTGACCAATGGCAGGTATATGCTGGGTTTGGGGCGCGGGCTTAAACCCCAATTGGATGCTTTTGGCCTGTCGCCAGTGACCACCGAGCAAATGGAAAAGTTTGTTCTGCTGATGCGCAGGTTGTGGAAAGGTGAAAAAATTCAGGGTTACGATGACGTCATCGGCAAGTTCCCTTCCTTGCAACTGGATCCCCGTTTTGATGAAGATATTCCTGTGGGAGCGATGGCGTTTGGTCCG
>JBFXIU010000022.1:0-25564 GCA_050175615.1 Porticoccaceae bacterium
CAATAATGGAACAGAGAAAAAGATTATCGCCGCCATCGGGACTGCGAATTTTCTGATTCCAGGGAGAGCCATTGCCTGTACCTATATAAACGCGATTGTAATCAGGGTCGTAAGTCATGGCGTTCCAGGCGGTGCCGCCGCCACCGTATTTCCACCACTCACCCGTCCAGGTTCTTGCCGCCATTTCCATCGCGGGATTTTCAAAACCATCCGCCGGATTGCCAGGCACGGTATAAAAGCGCCACACCTTTTCGCCGGTTTTACCGTCGTAGGCTGTGACATAACCGCGAACGTGGTCATATTCGGTGCCGCCATTACCTATGATCACCTTGCCATTGAAAACCCTCGGGGCGCCGGTAATGAATTGCAACTTGCCCTCGTCGATGGTTTGAACTTCCCAGAGAGGTTTCCCCGAGCTGGCATCAATGGCGATAAGACGGCCATCCTGGGTTCCTGTGTAGACCTTGTTATCCCAAAAGGCGATACCCCTTATGCCCCACCCCGGCCTCAGTTTATCGCCAGCAGCGGCGGCCACATCAGGATCGTAATGCCACAACTGCTTTCCTGTTAGTGCGTCAACTGCATAGGTCTTGCTGAGTCCAACTGAAAAATAAAGCACACCATCTACCGCAAGAGGTGCGCTATTGGTGCTGATCATGGTCGGCAGATCCATATACCAGGCCAGGCCGAGATCGTCGATATTAGCCTCATTGATTTCGTTGAGAGGGCTAAAATGGCTTTCTTGGTCATCCCTGCCGTAATGCAGCCAGTTGTCACCGCTGTCGGCATTTTCAGTAACAATCTGCTGGCCAGTACTTTTGGCCATGCCATCATTTTTACTCTGGTTATCTTTTGTTTCCGAACAACTGGCAACAAGGAAAAAGGCCGCCACAACGAAAATTAAAGGCATAAAAAATTGACTAGTCTTATTTTTTGGCAGCCTTAAAAAAAACATGAAAATTTCCTCACTTATAATTATTGGAGTCGCTGACAATGAACGGAATTGAAAGCGATTTATGGCATATTTCGTCAGCGGGGCTGGCTCCTGTCTGAATTGCAGGAGCCAGCCTGCTCGAGACAGGCACCACAGACTAAGCTTCGGCGCTCATAACTCTTTTAGAACCCCCCCTCAAACCAGATCGAGCATTTCGTCTATGGTGGGAAACTTTTCCCGATCCGGATCCAGGTTATAAAACTGGTTCCAGATCCGTTCTCTCATGGATTGATTTTTGGTGTAGTCGAGCACAATTTCCTCAAGCTCATTTCTAAACGCTTCGCTACCATCTACCTCACAGGCATCCAATAGGTTTTCAATGGTCAAACCGAGCTTGTGAACAAAATCACTGGTTTGCATGGCCGTTCTACAGCTGGCCTCTTTGGTTTCTTGCAGGGTGTTGGCAACCGCAGTCAAAGCCTTCGCCGTTTCACCGGTGGCAGGCGTTTGTTTGGCAAGAATTTTTTCAGTTGCCGAGATCAAACCCTTCAGCGTTCCCAGTTCAAAAAGAAAAGCCTTATCCCACTGCTCGTTGATGACTTTAAGGTGGCCGACCAAAAGAGCGGCCTGCTCCTGCGCCATGCTGTCATCGGGGTTAATGGCGGGGATGATCGTATACTGCATGGATTTGATCAGGTTGTTTATTCTGTTTGTGATTGACGCCAACATCTCAGTTACCTCGAATTAAGTCGACCATATGATTGGTAAAAAGCGGCCCGCCCGCAGACAGCCAGGTTTGCATAAGATCCTGGTGGTTGGTCGCATTGAGACCTATTTTTACCGTAGTGCCAAGACACATGTTGGCCGACAACCACGCACACATCACTTCGTAATAACGAATTTTTTCGGGATCGACCTTGCGCCCTGATTTTTCTTCGTAGCGCTTTAAAAACTCATCTTTTGGCAACAGCCCGCACACCAGAAACTGGCCTTTCTCATCCCAGCTGCCGTAGAGTTTTTGAGTGATCCAGGAAATATCGCGATGGAAATCGCCAAAGTGGGCAAATTCCCAATCCAGAACCGCTGAGATTTGGCCCGAAGGCTCCTCAAACATAAAGTTGCCGATGCGATAATCACCATGAACAATACACGGATCCTCACAAACAGGCGCGTTACGAATCAGCCAGTTTTCCACCAGCTTCATCATCGGGTACGCCTCTACCCTGTCCAGTTCCCAGATTCTTGACCACCAGCCTATTTGATATAAGGGCGCTTCATTGGTATTGGGCTTGGGTCTCACATAAGCAGAAAGATCATCGGACGCCGTCGGTTTATAGGAGTGTATGGCGGCGAGATTATCAATAAATTGTGGCGTCAGTATTTGTGCATAACGTCCCAGATTGGTGCCTATGCCGGTGACGGAAGCGCTATCAATATCGGTGGGCTTGGTAACACCGCTGACAAATTCAGTAATCAGGGTTGGCTGCCCCATGTACTCGCCTTCGGGATCAATGGCAAACACCGGCGGTACTGGCACCACAGAGGAAATGGCTCGGAGCAACTGGCCTTCGCGCAACCTGCAGGTTTCGACAATACTTTCATAGGGATCCATTCTCAAAACCAGGCGCTTAGGTTTGTCCAGTTCATTGCAAACAATTTCATAGGAAAACTGTTCCTTGGAGGCGCCGCCCGACATTCTTTTGAGATTATTGATCTGAACATTGGTATAGCCGAGGGCTGACATGAATTTCTGCAACGCCCCATAGACCTCATCGTATTGCTTGGGAATGTAAAGGCCGCGTTTTGAATTGGCAACTTTTCTTTCCAGGGTATGGGCTATTCTGGGTTCTATTAATAATTGTTTGTTAGTCATAGATTTTCCAACCAGGTTAATTATTGTCGATTGCCATCGTAGCGACTGGCGCCGCTACAACGTTTTTACTACGAAAATTATGCTAGGAAAAATTTTTCTCATATTCACGGATAAGCTCGATGGTTTGAGAAATATGAACACCACCGGCAGACCCCAGCCAGGTTATCAGCAAATCCTGGTGATTATTGCCATTTTGAGCCGCAATAATGGCGCTACTCCACCCCATCAGCGCGCACTTCCATGAATTCATCACCTGATAATAGTTAAGAATTTTGGGATTGATTTTGCGGCCAGACAATTTTTCATATTCTGAAATAAATTCATCCCGAGGCAGTAAACAACAAACAAGAAATTCCCCTTTTTCATTCTTACTACCGAAAAAACTGTGCATCGACCAGGCCAGATCCTCGTGAAAATCGCCGACGTGGGACAGTTCCCAATCGAGAATAGAGGTAATTTTGCCGCTGTCTGCATCAAAGAGAAAATTGCCGATTCTGTAGTCGCAATGGAGCATGCAGGGGTCGTCGCAAACTGGAGCATTGTCCCGCAACCAATTTGTCGCAAAAGTAATCATCGGAACCGGTTCCACGAAATCGATATCCCAGGCTTTTGCCCAGTAGTCAATCTGGTAGAGTGGCGCTTCTTTGGTGCCTTTTGCAGGGAAAAAATAGGTGGACAACTGTTCCGGTTGCCAGTCCGACCAGGAATGCAATGCCGCCATGTAGCGGACAAACTGTGGCGCCAGTTTCGCGGCATAGCTACCGTAAGTAATCCCTATCCCAGACACACCTTTGCCACTTTCCGCAGGGGGCGCGGTGACGCCCTGGACAAATTCCGTTATCACGCCGGGGCGACCAAGAAATTCGCCATCGGCATCCACGGCCAATACAGCGGGCACAGGAAGGATTCCCCGCAATGCAGTCAGCAACTGCGCTTCGCGCAATCGACAGGTTTCAACAATGCCTTCGAGGGGATCCATACGCAGCACATAACGCTGGGGAGTTGTCATATCGGCATGACTCAATTCAAAGGCAAATTGCTCCTTGGAAGCTCCGCCCGCCATGCGTTTGACGTTTTTGGTGACAACATCCTTGAAGCCCATATTGGCAAAAAGTTTGTGCAAACCTTCTGTCACTTCCTGATCTGTTTTTGGCGTGTATGGCCCTGTCGCCCGAGCTTTAAGCTTGCGCTTGTAAATGTAGTCAAATCTGGGCTCAAGTAAAAATTGGTGCTGCGAATTTTGCTGAATTGTCATCGTACTATGGCCTGTTAACATCAATTGAATTTTCGTCGGGTTAATATCAGGCGCGTAATCTTGATCCTGTTTCCCGATCCAAGGGGTTGTTTTCCTGGCTGTTGCCGTAGCCAATGCGGTCGCCACTCTGCCAGCGTATAAAAACCATAGGCACATAGGTGCAGCTGTAGGGCGCCCAGTGACTTTGACTCAGAGGTGAACCAAAGGCTTCATGGGTATTGCCGTCGATATCGACCATTCTCAAAGAGAAAGCCACGCCAAAGCGGTCGAATTTATTACGGGTGACAACCAGCGACCCTTCCTTACAGCCCTTTACCTGGCCATTCACCAGGGCGTAGCCGTGGGCAAACTTGAACTGCTTTTCAGGAACTTCGCGGGGTTCATAACTCCAGATCGCTTGCAGTGCATAGTCTTCACCAAAATGGGCATTAATCCAGGACATGGGCGACATCCCGCGCTCGGGTCTAGGCCCCCAGCTGTGATCCATTGTGGCGACACAATCGACATCATAGGATTTACCCCGCACCTTGATTTGCCCTTTAACTTTGCACGTCATATCAAAATGATTGGCATAAGCGGCGCCATAACCGGAACTATTGACGCTGGCATCTTTGTCATCCTTTGCCATCGGATCCATGGCCGGGTCGTGAATGTCGTAGGGTTCCATAAGACCAAATACATCCACATGGATTTCGGTATCGTCGACACCCTGGTAATCAAGGCGATAATCGCGAATATTCTTGGCTTTATAGGTCAGACCATTGGGAAGGTTGAATTCCTCCAGTTTTTTCGGCAACGGCAAATGTTGTTGTATATCCGTGTACAGGGTGTCGAGGGGATTAGTTGACATGTCTTGAATAAACTGAACATCCACCACCATGGCGCCAACCCCGGCGCGGGCAACAAAATACACCCAGGCCATCAGCTTCTCTTCGGGGACATAACAGTAAAAATAATGAGTTTCCGCCCAGTCGTGCTGGGCGTTATCTGGTGTATGGTAGGCGGTGTCCTGATCTTTAATCATGGTTATTTACTCTCTCGTTATATTGCTTTATCTGGGATACTTATTTTTAACAGTACTACCTCGGCATTTTGTTTCTTGCTTAGCCAGGCTCTGATTAATGTTATTCCCGCGCAGGCGGGAATCTATAAGCGCTTGATTTTTCTGGACTCTCACCTGCGCGGGAGTGAAATTCATCACCCCCTTTTAAACAAAGCCACCTGGAACGCTCTTTCAGGCGCCTATTTTTATTCGACGCCTATCCGACAAGCTGCAATTTTAACCTGCCATTCCGAGCTGGATTTCTAGATCGACAACGTCAGCCGGGTTGGGTTCAAAGCCGTGGGGTTTAGTCCAGGCTCTGGCCATCGCCAGGGTTGAGCCGCACATATCGAGTACCAGCTTCTCCACTGCTGGCGCATCCGCCGTAGAGGAACATTCGATAATAACGATACCAATTTTCTCTCTTAATTCCCTGGCGGCGGCCTGGAGTTGAACAAAACCCAGCTCAGAGTTGCCGAGGGCATTCTGGGCTGCAGTAATCCCTGCGCGCAGTATGGCCTTGTCTTCTTCCCGGGAACAGACAGCAACCAGGTTGTCAGCTATGGCCAAATTTTCGCGAATATCCTTGCGCGCATAGGCGTGCACCAGGGGCAAATGCTTGAGAGCGATCTCAATGGTTGCCAGGGAAAGGTGCATCTGTTCCTGGGCAAGACTGTTTTCTTTATCTACGGCGGGAGCCACATTGTCTTTAAGGGACTTGATGGCCACCTGCAACTGGACTTCGATATCTGGAATCATTTGATCACCTCTTTAAGCGCTGCCCGCAAACTGTCCAAAATAAGGTAGCCAACGGCTGACAACCAGGACACAACCACGTCCTGATGGCTCTTGCCGCCTTTGGAGACGCGATAACCCGTCGCCATCACGATCAGCGCTCCGCGCCAAAGACCGAAAATGTTGTAGTACTTCATTCTCTCAGGATCCACCGGCAAACCCGACGCTTTTTCATAAGCGGCAAGCAGCTCATCGGTGGGCATTAATCCACTGGCGAGAAAAGTTTTGCCATCTTCGGCAAAGTGCCCGAACTGATAGGCCGTCAGCCAGGTCAAATCCTGATGCCTGTCTCCCAGGCTGACAAGTTCCCAGTCGAGCCAGGCGGTAATTTTTTCGCTGGTTTCGTCGAAGAGAAAATTGCCGCTGCGCATGTCATTGTGAACAATGGAGACATGGTCGACGGGGGGAGCATTGCGCTTCAACCAGCTGGCGGTAATTTGCATCAGCGGCTCTTCCTCGCCGCGATCCTCTTCCCAGACCCTTTGCCACCAGTTAATTTCCTTGATCACGCTTTCATTGCTGCCCACTTCCACCGGATCAAAACCTTTGAGGTTCATGGCGGCAACATCAACGGTGTGAATTTTGGCAATTTGTTCAATCACCTGGGGCGCCAGCTTTTTGCGAAGCTCCGGCCCGTAGTTGAGGCCGATACCGGTGACCTGCTTGGAAGGAATCGCCGTTGGCTTGGCGACGCCGGTGACAAAGCCGTAAATAATAGCCGGATAAGGCAGGAATTCACCCTCTTCATCAATCCAATAACAGGGGGGCACGGGAACAATGCCCAGCTTATCCAAGGCCTTGACCACTTCCGCTTCGCGCAGGAAACTGGTTTCAACCACAGGCTCCATGGGGCACATTCTGAGTACCATGGGCGTCACTACAAGCTCTTTTTGAGAACCATCGCTGCCATGCCAGTGCAGCTCAAATGCCATCTGCAGCATAGAGGCTCCCCCGGACAACCAGCGGGGCTTTTCCAGCCTGAACTCGGAATCAATTTTTGTCGCTATCAGCCTGGTGGTACATTCAACCAGCTGATCCAACTGAACAGGAACATAGGATTCCTGGCGTTTTGCCCTGTTGAGCATTTTTCGGGTCAAAACGGCGTCCACCTCGGCTTCGGTGGGAAAGCGTTGACGCAAATTCTCAATAAAGGCTTCATCCGGGCATTGCCGCGGATCAACAACGGGTTTTAAATAGTCTTCCACTGTAACTCCCCAAATTGTTATAAAGACGGGCTATAAAAGCACCATCCGCTCTGCATATAAGAACTACACAGCACCCCGTGCGGGCTTGCCATGTCGGGTTCGGTAGGCCATTGACGAGTTTTCCATGGCCATACCGTGCCCCACTTTACCATTCCATGTCCAGCGCACAAGAGCCAAACCCACATCGACACTGGGATACACAGGCCAGGGACCACCGGCAATAGTGGCGCCGTAAAAAGTATAACTGCGCCCGGTTTCATCTTCGACTTCAAAGATATAGGCAACAGGCTGATAACCCAGCCGAGTCACTTTAAGCTGACCTTTTACCAGCCCGCGAACTTCGCCATTCTCGGTGACATAGCCGTGGGCAAGGGGTGACAACAGCTCACTGTTGGCAGGATCAGCAGAGAAAAAAGCGTGAACGGCCAACTCACCACCGTCATCCTCGAAGTGCCCACCCAGCCACATCATCGCAGCCAGATCCACTTCCGTTCGTGGCCCCCAACTGTGATCCATCACCTGGACACAGTTGATAGGGATGGTTTCACCGCGAACAGTCAGCTCTCCGGTGAGGCGGGCGCTCATATCAAAATGCCCTTTGTAAGCGGAATCAAAGGTCCAGCTTTGCCCCTGGGCTTTTCGAGTGATGGGATCCATGTCCGGGTCAGAGGTATCGTAAGGCTCCATAATGCCGCGAACATCAAAGTGAATACTGGTGTCCTCAATGCCGACATAATCAACCCGGTAGTTCCTCGGGCTGAGCGCCTTTACACTCAAACCATTCAACAGGGTGTATTCGCGGAGATTGCGGGGTTCAGGAATCGGCATATGGAAGTGGTTGGCCACATACCAGGTGTCTTCAGAGCGATCCACCAAGCCTTTCCAGACCCGCACATCGCTCATTACCACGCCGAGATTGGGGCGGAAAAGCGCCTGAAGATGGCCGCACACCGCATGTTCGGCATTGAAAAAGGCAAAATAATTCGTTTCAGCCCAGTTGTGGGCATCAGGGTCTGTGGGGTGAAAATCAAGATCTTTGTCTGTAATCATTTGGCATCATCTCTTCTTTATAGTTAATCTGCATGAGTATTGCTAAGGAATACCTGGTTAATGTCATTCCTGTGCAGGAATGCTACCTTTCCTTGAGCCAGGTGTTAGAACTCGTTATGATCGAGCAATTCTGGCCGAATAAGATTCAGATACATTATTGTCGACCAACAACCAGCCAAAATGAATTGGTGTCATATCTGCTATCAAAACAACAGCTTGGCAAACATTGATCAGCGAAAAAAGAACCTCATCAAGCTGTTTTATAAGGATAGAATTATCTTATAGAGTTGGTGATGCGAGTTCTTTGAAAATCTGTATCACTTTTTATAACATTCCTGAACAACAAATTGCAGACCACAATCTTGATAGCCGAATATTATTCTATTTACCATGTAACCACCAGATCTACAATTCAACGTTCATCATATCTTTCTTTACATAGCGCCTGTACTTGAGCGGCGACATGCCAACCTGCTTGGAAAAATGCCTGGTCAGGTGACTCTGATCAGAAAATCCTGCTTCCTCGGCGATGGTGACAATATCCACGTCAGTTGCCGCCAACAGCTTTCTTGCTCTTTTGATACGGCTCATCAGCAAAAAATGGTGGGGGGTAGTACCGACTTCTTCCTTAAACTTGCGGGTAAGGTAGGAAGGGGACACGCGAAGCTCACGGGCGATATCCTCTACATTGAGCTTGGTTTTAATACCAATAGTCAGTCTTTTCAAGGCATAGGCGACATAATGGGAATGGGGTTCCTTGGCCGGATTGAGACCGTTGTTTTTCTTCCCCAGATAGTTGAGCACATACATTTCAACACCGCGAAGCAGTGTATCTATGTAATCCTGGTTGACCTTGTCCGGGTCAGAGAGAATATTGATCAAATGATTGCAGGTTGCATAGATATAGGAATTGTTAAAAGACCCCACATGATTTTGATCCGCAGACTGACTTCTCAATCCATAATAGAGTTTTTGAAGATGGTCGCAGGTTTCAGGATTTTCAAAGGTAATGGTGGCGATATCTACTTCTCCATTCACATACCAGTCAAGTTTTTGCATCCTTGGCACGATGGTCATGTCGCCGGGCATCACATAGTCGCTCGACAAGCGCATATTTTTACTGATACGGCGATTCTTGGCCCTGCCCGCTGTTTGGATGGCAATCATGGGGTACGGAATCTCGGGCAAGGTATATTCGGCGAGGAAGGTTTTCCAACGCTGAAGTGAGCACAGACCAAGACCCGTGCCCGTAACATGAATAATTGCCTCGGCACCGTGGACTTGGTTCATCAGTACTGATTGTTCCAGGATAGACATGGGGTTTTCCAAAAGCAGTATTAGCTGAGTTTATATAGCAAACCTACAATGAACACTTGGTTTAAGCCGTTTATTCACGACAAGCAGGAATATTACTACAATTTTTTACAGCGATTATTAACCTGGACAACAACGCTGCTGACCCCATAGGAGGGAAAAACATTGAAGCAGCCATGACACCATAAATATTGTTATAAATCATAATACTATATAAAACTCAGCACGATTCTATCACCGACTAATCGCGGGCACAGACCCCAGCAATGTGTCGATCTCGGCAATATCACCGGGGTTAAGCTCCCAACCCTGGGAAATCAACAACGCTCGATCTCGAATCAGTTGATTTTTAGACATTTCAAGAAGAGCACGGTCTACAGCAGTCAATCCTTGAGCATCAGTATCACTGTCCGGCGATTGAAGGGTGGCCATTTTGCCAATGACCACTCGCAATTCCTCTATGGCCGAGACAATTTGCTCTGGCTGAATGGTGCAGCCATTGACAATGTCGACCGCTTTCTCACAGCATTGAGAAAGATCACGCAAAGCACTGCCAAGTTGATCCTGATCCGTTGCCAGCGCCAGTAATGCCTGCCCGGTGTCAAGCAGCCTTGTTAATTCATCCAGGTCAAATCTGTACTGAATTGGCAACTGTTGCTGCATTAATGCCATCATGCCTGACATAATATGTGCCTGCTCCAGCGCCATACTATTATTACCGTCTATAGCAGGGATGATCACGTCATTAAGCGCTTTAATCATGGTTTGAAGCTGAATGTTGGCTCGCAGTTGCATATCAGGCTCCTCGTTCAAGTAATTGCCGTATTTCATCCATCACCAGATATCCGAGGCCGATCAACCAAGTCACTAAAATATCCTGATGGGTTTTACCGTTGAGAGCAATTCTATAGCCCGTGCCAACAAGCAAAGCCGCCAAGCTGTAGTTATTATAAATTTTGTACCAGTGGAGTGTTTTAGGATTGATTTTGAACTCCGTGGCACTTTCATAATGATCGAAAAATTCAGATTCGGGCATCATTCCACAGATCAGCAGGTTTTTCCCGCTCTCATCCATTGCTGCAAAAGCCCGGCTGGTCGTCCATGCCAAATCCTGATGGCGATCGCCAATCCGACCTAATTCCCAGTCAAGAATAGCGGTAATTTTTGCATCTCCCTCAGTAAAGAGAAAATTCCCCAACCGGTAATCACTGTGGACAATCGACGGCTTATCCAGCTCTGGGAGATTCCGCCGCAACCATGACGACGCCACCCTCATCAAAGGAATATCTTCGTCTGCGTCCTCCTCCCAGACACGATCCCACCAGTTGATACTCCACTCCGCATGCTGTATTCCCGGCTGCGGAACAGTGAATGCCGATAAATTTTCACCAGAAAAATCAAAATCGTGAATAGCGGCCAGGTGGCCAATAAATTGTGGAGCCAGTTTTTCACGGAGATCTTTTGATAGCACAGTGCCAACACCAGAAGGGCCTGCGGTTGTTGCTGAAGGTTTGGTCACTCCTTTTACATAGGCATATATCAGTGCCGGATAGGGGAGGTACTCGCCAAATTCATCAACCCACCTAACCTCCGGAACAGGAACCAGGGAAGAAACTGCTTTTATCAGCTGGAATTCCCGCAATCTGCTGGTTTCAACAAGAGACTCGGCTGGCTCCATCCTCACCACCAGTTCTTCATTCACCTTGCCAGCATCAGGTTTCTGCCATTCCAAAGTAAAAGCAACCTGAATTTTTGATGCTCCCCCGGTCAACCAGCGGCAATTTGAAATTTTATAATCACTGCCAATCTCTTTATTCAACAGCGACATGATTCCTGACTTGATAGTATCCAGGGGCACTTGTTTATAGCCAGATCCTGACCTGCGCTCCATCTTTCTTACCAGCATTTTATCGATCTGAGGCTCGACAGGGTAGCGGCCACTCATCATAGAGATAAACTCTGGGGAAGGATTGTCTTTATTTATTTTCATAATGACTCCACTATCAATTACGTTATATTTTTATATTTCTGACGGATCAACCACCGGTCTGCTTTGACGACTCGCTTTCATTACCTTATCCGGATTTGTCGGATCATTGGCAGAAAGTTTTATGCTTTCTTGGTCAACTTCAACAATAATACCCACAAATGGAAAATCGTCGAAAAGTCCCGGAACTCGGTAGCTGACATAATCGCCAACCTTGAAAGTATCAGGATCAAAATTAAAGGTAACTGGACAACCTTCACTGTCAGCGCCAAAGCTCTTCATAACAAAATCTCAATATCGTTTATTGTCTGTGGATTGATCTCATATATCACCATTGGTGATTTTTTTGCCAAGGATAATATCTGCACCTTTTTCAGCAATCATCATTACGGGAAAATTCGTATTGCCACTAATAATGTCAGGCATGACGGAAGCATCGATAACCCGCAATCCTTCCAAACCTCTAACACGAAGCTGATTGTCAACCACGGCCATTTCATCTGAACCCATCTTGCAGGTTCCCACTGGGTGATACAGACTGTTGGCGTTGTTGCGAATATAGCCATCCAAATCAGCATCTGAAACTGCTTCTTTTCCGGGCGCATATTCGCCGCCACGGAAATCGTCGAAGGCTTGCTGGGCAATAATTTCACGGGATAATTTAATGCCCTCGCGCAGTACCCTCAAATCTTCTGGATCGGAAAAATACTGCGGATCTATGGCGGGAGCGACTCTGGCGTCACTTGATTGAATAGTCACCGTACCCACACTGCGCGGCCTACTGCCATTCATGACCGCCATAAAGCCCTCTTCCTTGATAACATCACGACCGTGATCGTTGTACATAATGGGCACAGAATAGATCTGAAGATCAGGGTACTCAAGATCTTCTTTTGACTTCAGATGAGCCCAGGACTCCAGCGCACCTGCGACAGTGGGCCCGGATTTAAACAACAGGTATTGTGCCAATGACTTGGCAATGGCCAGAGGTTTTAAACCGGATAGCAGAGAATAGGGTTTGGTGCTGCGCTGTTTCACCGCAATAGAGATATGATCCTTGAGGTTGCCTCCTACGCCCGGAAGCTCATGGACAACATCAATATGGTGCCTATGTAGATGTTCCGGATTTCCAATCCCGGATAACTGAAGAACCTGGGGAGAGTTGATTGCACCTCCGGCGAGAATGATTTCCCCGGCACTGATGCTATATTTTTTGCCATTCTGAATATATTCAATTCCAGTGGCGCGATCGGATTCAACAATAACTCTTTGTACCAAGGTATGTGTCATTACTCGGAGATTTTTTCTCGCCAATACCGGTTTCAAATAACAGGCAGATGCGCTCTGGCGTAAGCCATTGGCATAATTACCCTGCATTTGCGCCATGCCAAGTGGATTGCCTTCATTCATGTCGGCAATAAAGTGGTGCCCTGCCTCCACACCTCCTTCAATCCATGCACGGGAAATAGGGTTCATCGCGTCAATGGGGGTTCGGTTAACAGACACAACACCTTTATGACCGCGATAAACAGGATTTCCTTCAGGAAAATGTTCAATCTTTTTGAAATAGGGCAGACAGTCTTCATATGACCACCCTCGATTACCCAGCTGTGCCCAGTGGTCATAATCGCCAGCATTACCACGGGAAACCACCAAACCGTTGATTGAACTTGAACCGCCCAACACTTTACCGCGGGGAAAATACATGGTGCGGCCATTCAATCCAGGCTGGGGAACAGACTCATAATTCCAATTGCCCTTGCCCGATTGCATCAAGGGAAAAAAACCAGCAGGCATTCTGTAAAGTAGACTGTTGTCTTTTCCACCAGCTTCCAACAACAATACGGACACTGCAGGGTCTGCACTCAGGCGATTCGCCAAAACACAGCCCGCAGACCCTGCTCCAACAACAATAAAATCTGGTTTTTGTGTCATTGAAAGACCCTGAGTAAAACTGAACATATTTACGTATTGGCAAGCGCAGAGTTTTAATGCTGATGTGTGGGCATCCGCAAAACCAGGCCATCCAGCTCATCGTCAATCACAATTTGACAGGAAAGCCTACTGTTTTCTTCGGCATTATCCGTAAGTGAAAGCATTTCCTGTTCGATGCCAGGATTGGCTGGACCTATTTTTTCCAGCCATGGGGCATCCACATAAACATGGCAAGTGCCGCAGGCCGCGGCACCACCACAGTCGCCGTCAATTCCAGGCACTAGGTTTTGCACAGCCGCCTCCATAGCAGAGATACCACTATCGACAAAAACCGGGTGTTCCTCGTTGTCAGTGGAGACAAAGATAATTTTTGGCATACTTCATTTTCCTTTAAGACAAAGTTGATATCAGAGTTCAAGCATGAATGCGCACAGGCAGCTCAACAAACCCGCGAATTAAATTGGAGGGCACACGCACAGGGTCGCCAACCACTTCAATGTGGGAAAACTTGTTAAAAATTTCATCCCAGAGAATTTTTAATTGTAGCTCGGCAAGTCGATTACCCAGGCAACGATGAATACCAAAACCAAATGACAGGTGGGATCTCGCCCGGGGACGATCAACAATAAAATCCATTGGCCTGTCGATAACTTCTTGATCACGGTTCCCGGACAGGTACCACATTACGACCTTGTCGCCTTTACAGATTTGTTTGCCGCCAAATTCAATATCCTCAAGAGCAGTGCGGCGCATATGGGATATGGGGGTTTGCCAGCGGACAATCTCGGGAATCATGCTGGCGAGCAAATTGCGATTGGCTTTGGCTTTGGCAAACTCCTGTGGATACAGATGACTGGCCAGAGCCCCTCCCGACATGGAACTGCGAGTGGTATCGTTACCACCGACGATCAACAGCGCCAACATGCCAAGAAAATCTGTGGGAGTTAAATCCTGCATTTCCGGGGCATGTGCAAGCATGGAAATCAGATCGGGCTTGGGCGGCAATTTCTTCCGCTCGTTATGGAGATCCTGAAAATAAGCCAGACACTCCATCAATTCCTGTTCCCGCTGCTCCCAGGTATCAACAAGCCCGTACCCTGGCTTGGTGGTGACAATATCTGACCATCGAGTAAGCTTGCGCCTATCCTCAAAAGGAAAATCGAGCAATGTGGCGAGCATCATGGTGGTTAATTCTATGGATACCAGATCAACCCAATTGAATTCTTCACCCACAGGGAGAGAATCAAGAATATTTTGTGTGCGCTCGCGGATCAAGGCTTCAAAGCGAAGCAAGTTTTGGGGCGCAACAATGGGACTGACAACCATGCGATGAACATCGTGAATCGGTGGATCCATACCCAGAAAATTGGGCAGATAAATACCCCCGTCAACGGCGTTGAGTGTGGTGTCGTCGAGCACAAAGCTGCCAACGCTGACATCAGAGGAAAACACTTTGTGGTTAGTGTCTACGGCAATAATGTCGTGATATTTTGTAATTGACCAATAAGGCCCATAGTCGCTGGCTTTGCAATAATGCACAGGATCTTCACGGCGCAGGCGCTCAAAATAAGGGTGCAAGGCATCGCGAACAAAAAGCTCCGGTTTGCTAACGTCTATCTCTTCAAGGGGGATTGTTCGTGCTATTTCTACATCTGTAGCATTTGATGACATGCTTTACCTCACTGAAAATGGTTAACGATTAATTTAAAAAAGCCATTAAATCAGCGTCACAAGCACCTATCCCCATACTTTCTAACGGGTAAGGCTTTAAATACTGCAAAGATACTTTGACACGAACTGTCTGATCACTCACTTTTATTTGTGTTGTTGTCACAATTATTGTTGCAAGTTTCTAGAAATTAATTCGCGCATAATTTCCGAGGTGCCACCATAAATGCGCTGCACCCTGGCGTCGGCATAAAGACGGCAAATTTCGTACTCCCGCATAAAACCATAGCCGCCATGAAACTGCAGGCACTGATCCACCAAGCGACCATGCATTTCTGTACACCACAGCTTGGCGGTAGAGGCATCCAGGGCGCTGAGCTCACCCCTCACATGGCGTTCCAGGCATTGATCGACAAAAGCCCAACCAACAAGCAGGTCGGCTTTGAGATCGGCAAGCTTAAACCTGGTGTTCTGAAAATTGGCGATGGCCTGGCCAAAGGCTTTGCGTTCCTGCACATAGTCACAGGTAATATCAAAGGCGCGCTGTGCCGCCGCCATGGATTGAATGGCAAGAACCAGACGCTCCTGTGGCAACTCTGTCATCAGAATTGAGAATCCCATACCTTCGCCGCCCATCAAATTACCGACAGGCACCTCGACATTATCGAAATACATTTCCGATGTATCAGCAGACAGCTGACCAAGCTTGTCGAGTTTTTTGCCCCGCCGAAACCCAGGACGACTCGCCTCCACCAGAATCAGGCTAATACCCTTGGCCCCTGGATCATCTGAAGTGCGGGCAACAACAATGATCAGGTCGCAGTGTTGGCCGTTAGAGATAAAGGTTTTAGAGCCGTTGATGACCCAAGAGTCTCCCTTGCGCACCGCTCGGGTTTTGACACCTTGCAAATCGCTGCCGGTGCCCGGCTCCGTCATCGCCACCGCACAGACAATTTCGCCGCTCACCATTTTCGGCAACCACTGCTTTTTTTGTTCTTCACTGCCCGCATGATGAATATAGCCAGAACACACATCACTGTGCACGGAGAAGTCGGTCACAGGCCCCGCATAACCCCCGTAAGCAATTTCTTCAACAACGATAGCGTTGTATTTAAAATCACCGCCACAACCGCCATACTCTTCGGGAATCTGTGGGCATAGCAGGCCGCCACGACCTCCCGCTGACCACAACTGTCGATCGACGATGCCACCCTTTTCCCAACGGCTAAAATGTGGCGCAATTTCTGTTTTAATGAAACCCCTAACCGCATTCCTGAACATCTGGTGTTCTTCGTTATAAACCGAACGGGGCTGTAGCATAAAAGCATCCTTAATAAGACTACCGATAAAGTTGATAGCTGAAGTTGAACATTCACGGCTCGGCCACTGATTTGATAATCGCCACCTGAAGCACTATTGAAACAGTGTAGAGACAGCAAGCCGGCCATACCCCATACTTAAGAATGGGTATCTATGATGATTTATAGATAATCATAACGGCTACTCACACATGAGCCTGCTATCTATACGAAGGGAGTTGAACCCACGAACCGACCTGGAGAAAACCCGCGAGACATGGAAAAACCGTTAAAAAATCCGGTACTGGCAAGTAGCCCTCAAACAAACCTCGGTCGCAATGAGCCTCCCGCGTTCATGTTTCACGCCCTGCGCACTGGCGTGATTGAACAGCTGCAAAGCTCCGAGGGGTTGGCGACAAAATGTGTTGCCGCTGTAGCGCCCGTTGGTTATGGCAAGACGATGCTGATGTCAATATTGCTTTCGGATCTTCGCCACAAGGGCAAACAGTGCTTTTGGCTGACACTGGACGACCGTGATACCAATGTTGACGGCATCATTAGCGAGCTGGCTGGCATGCTCCACAGCGATGAGACGAAACTTCACCCCATGCATGCCCTTTTCCGCGGCCAAGTGCCATCGGAAAAGAACATGGAATCCCTGATCAGCAACCTTAACAGCCACCCACTACCAATTACCCTTTTTATCGACAACCTCCATTTTTGCACCGACCCCGCGCTCAGCAGGCTGTTAAATCACCTGGTTTTTCGCACCAAGCCTTCAGTACAAATAGTGCTTTCCAGCACCAAAGAACTTCCTATGGATATGTCCCGCGCACAGCTTGAAGGTTTAGTGCGCCAGGTGGGCTCCACAGAATTGAGCTTTGGCAACAAAGAGATTACCACCCTGCTGGGATCAGGCCTCTGCCAGAAAATTGGCAATGGGGGGATTGAAGAGCTTGCCCGCAAAACAGAAGGCTGGCCTGCAGCAATACGCATGGCACAGATCATTCTTAAAAACACCAAAGATCCTCAGCAGGCGTTGGCTACCTTTTCAGGCTCGGATGAATCCTTGGCGCAGCTCCTTAACCATCAAGTTTTTTCAGGTTTCCCCACAGAGGTGCGCCATTTCCTGCTCCGCCTGTGCCAACTGCGCACATTCTGTGTCGAACTTTGCATCGAGGCGTTGGGGGAAGACAGTGTTCGTGCGCACCTCGCCTACCTTGTGGAACGGAACGTCTTTGTCATACCCCTTGACCGCAACCGCAGCTGGTACCGACTGCATGGTTTGTTTCGAGATTATCTGCTTCGAGAAGCGGAAACAGACCTGGCCACAGAGGAGCGTTTGGACGTATTGATTCGTGCCGCTCAATGGTGCAAACATCATGGCTATTGGCGGGAAGCCGTGGATTATGCATTGTCGTCGGGTTCACTAGACACAGCCGTACCCATGCTTGAACATATAGCACCTTCTTTCGTGCGCGATCGAGGCGCCAGCGCCCAGTACATTCGCTGGATCGAATTTATTCACGAACAAGGTCAGCAGGCAACCGAGGAGGCAGAATACTGGTTTGTCTGGGCACTGGCCTTCCATCGCCGCTATGACTATGCCCATCAGCAAATCACCAAACTCGAGCTGCGCATGGCAAGCAAACAGCCCGGCGATGTGACGGCGGAGAACGTTGATCTGCAAAGACGCATTGCCATACTCCACGCCTCAATTGACAGTCTTACCGACCAGATTGAAGACGCATTTGAAAGCGCTCACCTATGGCTTCAAAGTGCAAGGGACAAAAACGACGACTCCTTCGACCTCACTGTTGCCCAATGTATTCAGGCCAACCACTTCACCAACACCCTGTGCTTTGTCGAAGCTCATCGGGCGATTCAATACGCCAGAGAAAGCGCCTTTCAAGCCAACAGCGCCTACGTTGATGGTTGGGTTTCAGCCTACAGTGGAATTATCGGCATTCACGAGGGCAACTACGCCGGCACTTATCAGGAACTGGTGTCAAGCCTCACCGCAACCCGCTCTGCCCTGGGAGAAGGTTCCGGCATCTGTGGAACAATGGCTCTGGTTGCCGCCCGGTGTGCAACGGGCATGACCCTTGATGCAGAAGCCAAGCAATTACTTGAATTCGGCATTGAAACATCTCGCAGCCACGGTTTTCTCGAAGCCGCTGCCTGTGGAATCGAAGCGATACTGCAACTCTGGACTGGCACCAACGATGACCCTGTATCGCTATCCACGCTGAGAAATGTCGCCGGAGCCTACCCTCCCCGACTGTCATACATGCTGTCCTGTTTCCTTATTCGCAGACTAATCATCCTCGGGCGCATTGACGAAGCCCGCAGCGAAGCTGAACGCATAGGCATTAAAGGCCAAGCTCAAGGCAACAAACCTTTTGGCAAAATTGCCCTGATTGACGCCCTAACCAACGCTGTGAATATCGACCTTTTAATCGCCTCGGGAAGACACAAGCAAGCAGAAGCCTTGGTCAGTATCGAACTAAAACGGGCAAAAACTTCTGCCTGCAACGCCAGACTGGTAGAGTTGGAACTCGATAGTGCCAGCCTCGCCGTCCGCTCGCATCAGCTTAACCTTGGTGTACGCCATGTCACCAAAGCAGTACGAATTGCAGCAACCCGCCGAATTTTGCGCCCCTTTTCCGATCACAGTGACAGCCTCGACATCCTGATCACAGAATCAAAAGATTCAGCATGGGGGTTTATATCTGAAGAAGAACGCAGCTTTTTTGCAGAAGTATGCCGAAAACTAAGGGGAAAATCACAAGACAGAGCCATTGATCTGGCTGAAAAGCAGGAAAACCCTCAACTCCTGGATGACCTGACGGCACGGGAACTGGAACTTCTGGGCTTTATCGATGCGGGACTATCCAACCAGCAACTGGCGGATCGCATTGATATATCCCTGACCACAGTGAAGTGGCACTTGCAAAACCTCTATGGCAAGCTCGGCGTTTCCAGCCGCACAGCGGCATTGGCAAAAGCTAGAGCCATGAACCTATTGACGCGCTAAACACTTCAGTCTCTTAAAATTGAAGCGGTTACTGCCGTGCAAGTATTCCAACCATAGCCTCTGCCGCCGCCGACAACGGATAATCCCTGCGGGTAAGAACCCCCACCTCGCGACTGATGACCGGGTTTTTAAGCGGCCTGCACACCGCCCCCAAGGCCTCCATCTGTTCAACACAGAGAGTTGGCACCACACTTAACCCCAGGCCGAGACTCACCATCTGCCCCAATGTATAAAGTTGGTGGGCTTCCATTTCCACATTGACTTGGATGCCATTTTCTTTGAGAGTGCGGTCGATAAGATGGCGCACAGAGGAAGGTCTCTGCAAAAGTAGCAGCGGATAATCGGCAAGATCCTGCCACTGGAGTGTAACGGCACCAGCCAACTCATGGTTTTTGGGAATGGCCACCACAAACTCATCAGAGAAAAGTGGAGAAAAAACAAAATCGCCCATCTCTTCCGGCTTAAAAGTAATACCTATCTCGGCGCGGCCGGTGCGCACCCGCTCATTGACCAGTTCGGCAATAACATCATCGATCAGCACATTCATATTGGGGTAATCGCGGTAGAACTGCGCCAACACTCCTGGCAATAAGCTGGCAGCATAGGATGGCATGGCGGCAATACTGAGCTTGCCCCGGTGTTTGGCAAAGAGATTATGGAGATCATTAAACGCGGTTTCCCAGTCCGCCACCAGGCGCTTGGCCACCGGCAGAAAGGTCTGCCCTTCAGGGGACAGGGTTAGAGTCCGCGTTGTTCTCACCAATAACTTGCCGCCCACGGCCTGTTCGAGATTTTTGATGGCAATACTCAGTGCTGGCTGGGTAATATGCAAAATCCTGCAGGCATCGACAAAGCTTTTGCACTCGGCGACGGTGATAAAGGCGTTCAATTGTTTGAAAGAAACATTCATAAATAAAATAAATATATAAATAATAAATATATATTTGATTAATATATATTTATTGGCGACACTGGGCAAGAGAAAAAACCTGAACATAATTCGTAATCAAATCTGGAGGTGAAATCGATGTCCGGTTTCGACAAAGTGGTGACAAGCTACGAAGAGGCCATGAAAGGCCTTGAAGACAATATGACCCTGGCGGCAGGTGGCTTTGGCCTCTGCGGCATCCCCGAAAACCTGATCGCCCAGATCCGTAAAATGGGCGTCAAGGATCTTACCGTCTATTCAAACAACTGTGGTGTCGACGGCTTTGGCCTCGGCGTCCTCCTCGAAGACAAGCAGATCAAAACCATCTACGCCTCCTATGTGGGCGAAAACAAAATGTTCGAACAGCAAATGCTCCAAGGGGAGCTGGAAGTGATCCTCACTCCCCAGGGTACCCTGGCAGAAAAAATGCGTGCCGGCGGCGCTGGCATTCCCGGCTTTTATACCGCCACTGGCTACGGCACTCCTGTTACCGAAGGCAAAGAGGTACGTCAGTTCAACGGCAAAAACTATGTCCTCGAAGAAGCCATCGTCGCAGACTTTGCCATTGTCAAAGCCTGGAAAGCGGATCGCTACGGCAACGCCATCTACCGCCACACGGCGCAAAACTTCAATCCCATGGTTGCCACTTGCGGCAAAATTACCGTGATGGAAGTGGAAGAAATCGTTGAACCCGGCGAACTCGACCCCTGCCAGATCCACACTCCAGGTATCTATGTGGATCGCCTGATTCAGGGCACCTTCGAAAAACGTATTGAAAAGCGCACTGTGCGTGCAGCCTGAGGAGGAAACCACAATGTCACTTTCCCGCGAACAAATGGCCATGCGTGTTGCCCGCGAACTTCAAGACGGTTACTACGTCAACCTAGGCATTGGCATTCCCACCCTGGTGGCCAATTACATTCCCGAAGGCATGGATGTAATGCTACAGTCCGAAAACGGCCTTCTCGGCATGGGTCCCTTTCCCACCGAGGCCGAACTCGACGCCGATATGATCAATGCCGGCAAAGAAACTGTCACCACCATCAAGGGCGCATCCATCTTCTCATCTGCCGAGTCTTTCGCCATGATCCGCGGCGGCCATGTGGATCTCACCGTACTCGGTGCTTTTGAGGTGGATATTCAGGGCAATATCGCCTCCTGGATGATTCCCGGCAAACTGATCAAAGGCATGGGCGGCGCCATGGATCTAGTTGCAGCTGCACGCAACATTATTGTGATGATGACCCACGCCGACAAGCATGGAAACTCAAAGCTTCTCGACCAATGCACCCTGCCCCTCACCGGCGCCGGCTGCATCAAGAAAGTGCTAACTGACCTTACTTATCTGGAAATTGAAGATGGCGCCTTTATTCTCAAAGAACGCGCGCCTGGCGTATCCGTAGAGGAAATTGTCAGTAAAACAGCGGGCAAACTGATTGTTCCAGACACTGTCGTTGAAATGACTTTCTAACGAGCAACTGTGATCAGAAATTAACCCTGCAAATAACAGCCAGGTTAAGTTCCGATTTCAACCCTTTCCACAACACTAATTTAAATGGCCATCACTTTCTCCATATCGGAAATGATGGCCATTTTTTATGTGTTTTTTAAAAACAGCTTCCATCGTCATAGCGGATTATCCGCAATTCCGATATGACAATATTCAATATCGTTGTTGTTGTCGGTTTGCGGTTTCGCCTGCTGGCGAGTCAGGGGGCTTGGGCATGCAAGCCCCCTGACTCGCCGTTAAGGCGAAATAACAAACTATTCGCAACCGCGATCTCGCAATAGTGAACATTATCGGTGTTGGTTTTGAGTTTCGGTTTCGCCCTGCTGGGCGAGCTACTTATTTTTGCATGCCCAAAAATAAGTAACCAACAAAAAGGGCACCCCGCTCCGGCACCCTGCGGGTTCCCTGTGATGCTCACTAAATGGCGGCGCTGCGGAACTCGTCGCTATGCTCCTCAAACAGTCCTCGCTTAACCCGCCATTCAGCTGCGCTTCTCGGTGCCTTCGAAGGGGGGATGAACACCGCGCGAGATTCGGGAAATTCAGTTTTTAAAATCCAATCTTTCCGATTAAGGATTTTACTGGCTGGATCACCGGCTCTTTCCTCCCTTCTGTACTGACGAGTAGCGCAGATTTTGAAAGGATAAGGGCGAGGACTGTCTGAGGAGCGCAGCGACGAGTTCCGCAGCCCCCTTTCAAAATCGAGCAACGCAGTGAAGCCGAAGGCCAGTACAGCGGGTGCCCTGGGGGTTGTTAGGGGGCTTGGGCATGCAAGCCCCCTGACTCGCCGTCAAGGCGAAATAGCGCTGCTCTCTTGCCACTCTAATTGCTCTCCCCTAAGCTAGAGCACAAATGATTTTTGGCCTTGTTAATGCGCACTGGATTCTTCAGTGAAAACGATAGCCAAAACAATTGCCCCCTACTAATTTAACAAAATAATTTTAGGAAGATCCTATGCCTTCTGAAATCCCTCAGCCCAAACCTGCAAGCACGGTTGTGTTACTGCGGGATACCGATTCCGGCCTGGAAACATTACTGCTAAAACGCAATAAGGCGCTGATGTTTGCCGGTGGCATGTGGGTGTTTCCGGGAGGTGCCATCGACCCTGATGATATTGCCCAGGCGGGAGATGACGAGGAATTGGCTGCCCGCATCGCTGCAGCGCGAGAAGCCAAGGAAGAATCAGGACTTCAGCCCCGCGTTGAAGATATGCTGGAAATCAGCCACTGGACAACGCCGGAAGCAGAGCCAAAACGGTTTTCGACCTGGATCTACGCAGCGCCGGTTGATGGCGATACCGAGGTTGTTATCGATGGCGGCGAAATCCATCACTTTCGCTGGATGCTTATCAAAAACGCCATCAGGGCACATGAACAAGGCGATATGGGCATGTTTCCGCCGTCCTACCTGACTCTGCGTATTTTGTCACGCTATAACAGTATTGCCGAGGTATTTGCCGGTGAGGCCAGCCGCACTCCCTACAGGGTGCTGCCGGTTTTTCACCACGAACCGGCCACAGGGGAACTATTTGCCCTGTTTCCCGGTGACGGCGGCTATGAAACCGGGGACACTTCCTTGACCGAGCCGACCCACAGAATTGTTTTTTGCGGCAAGCGCTGGACCTATATCCGCGACAATGTTCCCGAATATTTTCCGTCTCTGGACAAATAATTTTTCAGTGAATCTTCAAGCATCTCTTGTAGATAAAAATACCAGATATTAAAAATTTTTCGCCGAGATGCCCGGCTCCTAAGGTCGGCGCCCTACTCGATGGATTTTGTTGGAGCCAGCCCTGCTGGCGATAGCGCTGCGGATTGTCGCCGGTGGGCTTGTTCAGCATGCGACAAAATCAAATTGAAAAGTTATTCGCTTCTTCAGGATCTGGTAGTACTTGCCTGGGCTTTGGTAGCGCGCAATGGCGTGTTGACAATAACTCGCAGCGGCACAGCGCCCGTTGCCGCTTCGCGTCGCTCTTCACTCACCTCAGCATAGAGGGTGGTGCGCTGGCGGGGACTACGGCTAATGGCTTCAATTAATTCAACCATTTTATTCGGGGGAAACTCCTCGCCATAGGTGGCGCCCGCCGCCTTGGTGATGCTCTCATTCATCAGGGTGCCGCCGAGATCATTGGCTCCGGCGCCGAGACAAACCGCAGCGCCCTCGGGCCCCATTTTTACCCAGGACGTTTGAATATTGGCAATAACCGGGTTGAGCACCAGACGCGCCACGGCATGCATCAGCACCGCCTCTCTAAATGTGGGGCCGTTGCGGGCTTTGCCTTTAAGATAAATTGGCGCTTCCTGACCCACAAAAGGCAGGGGCACAAATTCGGTAAAACCGCCGGTTTTCTCCTGCAAGTCGCGAATCGCCAGCAAGTGCCGCGCCCAGTGCTGATAGCCGTCGACATGGCCAAACATAATGGTGGCAGTGGTTTTAAAGCCCAGTTTATGGGCGGTTTCCATCACTTCCAACCACTGGCTGGTGTTGATTTTGTCTGGGCACAACAGCTCACGAACTTCGTCGTCGAGAATTTCTGCGGCAGTGCCCGGCAAGGTGTGCAGGCCTGCGTCTTTGAGCTGGCGCAAATAGTCTTCGAGAGAGATTCCCAGCGTCGCCGCGCCCTGCCAGACTTCCAGGGGTGAAAAGGCGTGGATGTGGATATCTGGCGCTGCGTCGCGAACCGTGCGGAGAATCTCCACATAGGTGTTGCCGGTGTAATCGGGGTGAATACCGCCCTGCATGCAGACTTCGGTGGCACCCCGCTGCCAGGCCTCTGCGACGCGGCGGGCAATTTCCTGATGATCCAGATTATAGGGACGACCGCGCAGGTTTTCGCTGAGCTTGCCTTTGGAAAACGCACAAAATTGGCATTTGAAATAACAGACATTGGTGTAGTTGATATTGCGGTTGACCGCGTAGGTGACCACATCGCCCACAGCAGACTGACGCAAGCTGTCTGCTGACTCGCAGACATAAGCAAAGTCGTGCCCACGGGCAGAAAACAACCGCACGATATCCGTTTCAGTCAACCGTTCCCCAGACCTCGCCCTGGCCACCAAGGAAAGAATATCTGCACTCACTGCAGACTGCTCGGCTTTATTGCCGAGGCTTGCCACCAACCTGGCCGGCAGCTCAGCGCCCACCCCTGGCGACCAGTTGTCCCTGCGGGCAAAACCCTGGCCATCGCGGAGTTTCAAAACCTGGCTACGCACTTCCGGGGCAAGCCATTGCTCTGCGTCGCGGGCATAGTCGGGATAGACCGTGAGGCGCTCGTCGAGATGCTTGCCCGCCGCCGCCATATCAGCCGCCAATTGATCCAACTGCGGCCAGGGGGCTTCGGGATTGACAAAATCCGGGGTCACCGGGGAGACTCCGCCCCAGTCGTTGATACCTGCCGACAGCAATTGGGGCAAGACGCCGGGGCTGAGATTGGGCGGCACCTGAATGCTCATATCGGCGCCAAAAATAAGTCGCGCCACCGCCAGCGTCCACAGCAATTCGTTGAGATCCGGCTCCGGAGCCTGGGACATCTTGGTATTGGGTTTGGCGCGAAAGTTTTGAATAATCACTTCCTGAATATGGCCATAGCGTCTGTGGCTGTCCCTTATCGCCAGCAGGGATTGCACCCGTTCAACACGGGTTTCGCCAATGCCAATCAATATGCCTGTGGTCATGGGCACCCGAGCGATGCCCGCGTCGTTGAGGGTTTGCAGGCGAACATCGGGGGCTTTGTC
>JBFXIU010000023.1:0-25178 GCA_050175615.1 Porticoccaceae bacterium
CACGGCGCTGTTGAGAATCTCGCGGTTGTTGAAAAAACCCCAGCCTTTTGTCTGGAGCAGGTTGTCGCTTTTGACGATTTTTTTGTTTACCGCTTGACCCTCAAGCCGAAAGGGAAATACCGTTTTCCCTGTCGAGGTAGTTATTTTTTGTTGATGATCATCGCTGGCCAGATATGCGTGGATTCCGATGTCCTGAGGCCGGAAAATGCTTTTTTGTTTCCCGCAACCTCGTCCCCAGTGGAATGTATCAATTCAGGGGCTTTTGATGCAGTTTTACTGATCTCTGCACCTTTTGCCCTATAGGCTCTGCTTTGTGTCACTGGGTTGCCTTGATAATAAGTTACAAATTACTTTATTTTTTTATCTTAATGATCTGATATTTATATATTTTTATAAATATAAACAAGGTGAAAACTGAGGTTGGCTGGAATTCTGATTGCTGGGGCTGGCCTGATTAAGCTTCATTGGATCATTGATCCGTGGTCTGGGGGCATCGGGTCGATATAAAGAACCGACAGCGGAACGGTGCGATGTCTATGCGAGTGGACTCGGCCAACAATCTTTGCTCTTGTGTGCGCTGGGTATTAAATGCTGTTTTCAGGGTTTAAGTGCTGATCTTGAAAATCAATGGGATTGAAGGTTGTTTTTTGATATTATTTGTTTGGGTCAAATAACATTCTGCTCGAAATGCCGGGAAATTCGTTGAATTCAGTGGTGCTTTGACCATAGCAATGTGTAATGAACATAAATTTACCTATAACCGTAGAGGCTCCCATGACAGATTCGAACCCGGGCGTAGTTAACTCGAAAACCGCCTGTAGTGATCCCTACGAAAAAAAAGGGTACAGATATTACGTTCTCGGCGTTTTGACGATGACCTATATGTTCAATTTTGTCGATCGTCAGATTCTCTCTATTCTCCAGGAACCCATTAAAAATGAATTGCAGTTGTCAGATACCCAGTTGGGGCTGTTAACCGGGTTCGCATTTGCTGTCTTTTATATCGTTCTGGGGTTGCCAATTGCCCGCTGGGCTGACCAGGGGATTCGCCGCAATATTGTCGCCTATGCCCTGGGGCTGTGGAGCTTGATGACCGCTGTCTGTGGTATGGCACAAAATTTTGTTCACCTTCTGCTTGCGCGCATGGGAGTTGGTGTGGGCGAGGCCGGTTGTAGTCCGCCGAGCCATTCAATGATTTCCGATATTTTTCCGATCCGCGAGCGCGCTACGGCGCTTGCCACTTACAACAGTGGTGTCAATATAGGCATGCTGGTGGGGTTCTTGTTGGGTGGCTGGATACATGAATTTTTTGGTTGGCGGGTGGCGCTGTTGGCGGTCGGTTTGCCGGGAGTGATTTTGGCGCTGGTTATACGTTATACAGTGGCAGAACCTGTAAGAGACCCGGTTCCGCGAAATACTGATCAGAGCGCCGAAAAGCACCCGTCATTCAAAGAAACACTACTGCTGCTCTGGTCTCGAAAGACATTCAGGTACATGGTTATGGCGGGGTCTTTGTCCTCATACAGCGCCTATTGTCTGTTTAGCTGGATGCCATCTTTTTTGATGCGCAGTTACGATTTGGGAACAGGCCTTGTCGGTACCTGGCTGTCGATTTCCATCGGTATTGGTGGCGCCATAGGCACCTTTGCCATTGGTTATATTGCCGACCGCTTTGGCTCCAGGGATGCTCGCTGGTACCCTTGGGTTGTCGCCCTGGTCTTTGGGTTGTCGCTGCCTTTTGTTGTCTTCATGTTACTTAGCGATAGCAGTTCCCACTCCTTGTTGCTATTTATTTTTCCTGCCGCCATATTGGCAAGCTACCTGGCGCCGCTGATAACAGTGACTCATAGCCTGGTCAAGGTGCGTATGCGCGCGGTATCTTCCGCTGTGGTGCTGCTTATGGTAAACCTGATCGGCCTGGGCTTGGGGCCTGTTATGGTCGGTGCTTTGAGTGACTATATGGTTCCTGTTTTTGGCGTTGAAAGTCTCAGGTACGCTTTGCTGATATTGGTTTCCACAGCGCTCACGCTTGCGGTTATGTGTTACGCACTCAGTGCCCGCCATATTCGTGAGGAGATGGCGCCCACGTCTGGCTAGCCAGCCCAATAATCTATGAGCCCTAAAGAAAAATAAACAAGGTGAGGCTATATTTCGTTAGACTGGATACCGGTGGTATAAAGTTATTGTTGTCTGATGCCTGTCCAGGGAATAGGTTTCCTGCCGTAACATCTGATTTAAAAGGTTCTATTCATGTCAACCGAAAAAACACTTGAAGAATTTTTTGAACACCGTATTGCCAAATTCAGAAACAAGGCTGCGGTTACCTGCCTTGGTCACACCCTGAGTTACGGGGAAATCGACAGGCTATCCAGTGTCTTCGCAGATTATTTGTACCATGAATTGCAGATGGAGCCAGGCAATAAACTGGCTATTATGTTACCTAATTTACTTCAGTACCCGGTGGCGGTGCTTGGTGCGATTAAAGCTGGCGTGATCATTGTCAATACCAACCCCCTTTATACGGCTCGTGAATTGCGCCATCAGCTCAATGATGCCGAGGTCAAAACCATATTGGTTCTTAAAGGCGTGAGCGCAACCCTGGCAAGCGTTCTCGCTGAAACGCCCGTTAAACATGTGATTATCACTCAGGTCGGCGATTTGCATCCCTGGCTAAAAAGGTGCGTTATCAATACAGTAGTCAATTTTAAGAACCGCTCCATACCCTCGATCAGGGATGCCGTTCATTTTGCCGATATTATTAAAAGAAAGCTCGACAGGACTTTGCCAAAGCCTTTGACGGTTTATGACTCTCTGGCACTTCTTCAGTATACCGGGGGTACAACCGGCGTTTCCAAAGGTGCCATGCTCACCCATGCCAACTTGCTGAGCAATCTCTACCAGGTTCGCGAGGTGTTTGCAGATTCCCTGGAGGAGGGCTGTGAAATTATTGTCGCGCCGCTTCCTGTTTATCATATTTTTGCGTTTATGCTTTGTATGCTGTTGGGCTTTGAAATCGGCGCCAGGGTGATTCTGATTCCTGATCCGCGCAATACCCGCGACTTTAGCAAAGCCCTCAAAGGTGTTCGATTCACATTTTTTGCCGGGCTGAACACACTTTTTAACGCCCTATACCGCAATCAGGATTTTCGCGCCCTGGATTTTAGTGGTTTAAAACTGACGATCTCCGGTGGCATGGCGTTGATAAAGGACACTGCCGAAAACTGGGAGGCGTTGACCGGGTGCAAGATTGTCGAGGGCTACGGTTTGACTGAAACCAGTCCCGTAGTCACCTTGAATCCACCAAAGGCGCCGAAATTAGGTAGCGTCGGACGTTTATTGCCGCGCACCCAATGCCGTCTTATCAATGGCGCTGGAGAGCCTGTTGGCAAGGGCGAGCCAGGAGAATTACTGGTGCGCGGCGCCCAGGTGATGAAAGGGTATTGGAATCGTCCCGAAGCGACAGCGGAAATTCTTGATGGCGATGGCTGGCTGCATACAGGCGATGTGGCGATAATGGACAGCGATGGTTACCTGAGCATTGTCGATCGTATAAAAGATATGATTGTGGTGTCTGGTTTCAATGTATACCCCAATGAAGTTGAAGATGTGATTAGCAAACATCCGGATGTCGTCGAGTGTGCGGCAGTGGGTGTTCCCGATAGCGATACGGTGGAAGCCGTGAAATTGTTTGTTGTCTCTGCCAACAAAGCTCTCACCGAGGCTGATATAAAAAAGTTTGCCCGCGAAAACCTCACCGGCTACAAGATTCCAAGCCAGGTCGCTTTTATTGATGAGCTGCCCAAGTCCAACGTTGGCAAGGTGCTGCGCAAAGATTTAAAGGGGCGTTGAATCTGGATTTTTATAATTCTGACCTGGCGGCATGCTGTCAGCGCAATGGGTTCAATGGCCTTGCCTTGCGTTTGGCGCGCAACCAGTTTAGCCCCCTGAAAACAGCAGGGATAGCGACAATTCGTCTTTCCAGGTGATATTTTCCCGGATAGTCCATAAGCAGCAAGCTCATGGCCAGGGTAAGAATTCCCTGGCCGGGAATAAACAGCATGATAACGCCCCCCACAAACAACACATAACCCAGCAGATTTTTCATTATCAGTAAAGCCGCCCTCAGCAGTGGATGCCGTTTTTTCCACTGTGTCGGCTCGCGCCTGTCGTGATTAAAATAATCCGCGGGGATTTGCGCCACCAGCCATGGCAGAGAAGCCAGGCTGACAAAAAAAGTGGCTGCTGAGGCTATTCCTACCCATAAAAGCATTTCCTGTTCAGGCACTCAGTTTTGCTCTCCACTAAATTTTTCGTCGTAGGGCAAGCCGAGTATTTCTATGGAGCAGGGAGCGTCGCCAATAATCAGTGTGTTTGCTGCTGCGGCATCCGCGGTGAGCACTGCCAGTACTTCCTGGGTGTCAATACCGCACCATTGCGCCATAACCAGGGTTCCCTGATTGGTCTTTTCTTCGCTGTGGATACTGGTTCCAGGTTGAAATAAAGTGTTTGCTTGGGTGCGAAGGCGATACATGCGCCTTTTCAGTTTGCCGAGGTACTGCATGCGGGCGATAATTTCCTGGCCAGTGTAGCAGCCTTTGCGAAAGCTGATCCCTCCTAGATGTTGCAGGTTGAGCATTTGGGGAATAAATTCTTCGCGGGTTTGCGGGCGAACTTCGCCAATCCCATGGACAATATTAAGATAATCCCAAAATGGCTCGCCCACAGGTTTGTGGCTTGTCGCGAGCGACGCCCAGCTGTTTTGTGCCTGGTCGGTAGGTATCATCAGCAGGTGTTGCCTTGGAGTAATGGTTAGGGTAATAAATCCGGATGCTGTTGGTATGTCACCCGTGATGCCAATAAAAGCATAGTCATCAGTGTTGTCAGTGAGTGTGGTTTTGTAAAAGACAGCATATTTTTTCAGGGTTGCCAGGGTGGTTTCGAGCAGGGGTTTTGCCATAACCAGCAAAACCGTTTCCGGTTCTGTTCTGGTTGCGATGAAGTTGCTGATCATTCTGCCCTTGGTGTCGCAGAGCGCGCCGGGCAGGGCGCTTTGAAGTTCCAGCTGCTTCATATCACAGGTCAACTGACCTTGCAGGAGCTTGTCGGTATCAATGCCGGTTATTTTAATAACACCGCGGTCGGTCAGGGGAATCATGGTTCCTTGCGACATGAGGTTGCTGTAGTCCTCGGGTCGCTCACCAAAAGACTGGATTGTGGAATCTCTGAGCTGTGCATGCTCGGAGGAAAGAAATGATAACCACGCGTTCATAAGCACCTGTCTGATTTAAAAAAAGCTATGGTAGTGAGTAATCTGCTCGGGTTCCACTATAATAGCGGGTCACATGTTTTAGAGTTAATAAAGATGGAGAGAAATCGCCTATTCTGGGCAAGCCGACGTGGCATGCTTGAACTCGACCTGATTTTACTGCCCTTTCTCGACAAAGTTTACCCAGGATTGTCTGACGAGGACAAAGTCCGCTACCAGAAGCTGCTAGACAGTGAAGATCAGGATATGTTTGCCTGGTTCCTGCGGCGAGAAGACCCTCAGGATCCTGAGCTGCTTAAGATCGTTCGTATCATTCGAGAGACCAGGCAGCAGGTTCTTCAAGAGACACGCTAAGTGGTGGAAGCTGAGAAGGGGCATGAGGATATTCGTCTGCAAGTGGGTATTGGCTTGACCTTTCCGCTGGTGGTGCTGCATGGTTTGGCCGCACTGGCAGTGATAGTGCTCAGGCATGCCTCCCTCTGGATTACCGCGGTACTGTTGTTGCTAATTGCTATAAGTCTGGCTTGCAGGCTCCGCCAGGCAAAATGCCGTCAAAGCTGGCGACTTTTTTATGACCGCGGGAGTTGGCTGCTCAGAACGCCTTTGGCCAGTGAAAAGGGTTGTCCGCAGGGGCAGCGAGAATCGAAGGTTTGCTGCAGCTTTTCCTATGCCACATCCTGGATGGTGGCCATAGCCATCAATGGTGGGCAACTGGCAAAGGCGGAGACTCTGGTTGTTGTACCCGCCGCCACCTCGGCAGAGGAGTGGCGGCGTTTGCATGCGCTGATCAGGGATGGCAGACGATCAGATCCTGAGCGGCAAAGTTGATGGGGACAAGAATGGTGTCCTGGGCAATTGGCGAGGTTTCCGGGTAGTCCAGCGTGTAGTGCAGCCCCCGGCTTTCCTTGCGCTGGGAGGCCGAGCGAATGATCAGCTCGGCAACCAGAGCCAGGTTGCGCAGTTCGAGAAGATCGCCGCTGATTTTGTAGTTGCTATAGTACTCCTGAATTTCCTTCTGCAGCATGCGGATGCGGTGCTCCGCCCGCTCCAGCCTTTTTCCGGTGCGCACGATGCCGACATAATCCCACATAAAGCGACGCAGCTCATCCCAGTTGTGGGAGATAACCACATCTTCATCGGAATGGGTAACCCTCGACTCGTCCCAGGGGGGGGCGGTGGCGGGTTCCGGTATGGTATCTATGACCTGGTGAATATGTTCGGCTGCCGACCAGGCAAAAACAAGGCACTCCAGCAGCGAGTTGCTGGCCATGCGGTTGGCGCCGTGAAGTCCGGTAAAGGCTGTTTCGCCAATGGCGTAGAGGTTTTTCAGGTCGGTTCGGCCGTTAAGATCGGTCAGCACGCCACCACAGGTGTAGTGGGCTGCAGGTACTACGGGAACCTGGTCTTTGGTGATATCGATGCCATATTTCAAGCATTCGCTTTTGACGGTTGGAAAATGATCGTCGATAAATGCAGCGGGCTTGTGGGTAATATCCAGATATACACAGTCTGCTCCCAGGCGCTTCATTTCATGGTCGATGGCTCTGGCGACAATATCCCTTGGAGCGAGCTCGGCCATCTCGTGAAATTTGGACATGAAGCGCTCGCCGTTGGGCAGGCGCAGGTAAGCGCCTTCACCGCGGAGCGCTTCGGTGAGCAGAAAAGAGCGCGCCTGGGGATGGAACAGGCAGGTGGGGTGAAACTGGTTGAATTCCATGTTGGCAACGCGGCAGCCTTTGCGCCAGGCTGCGGCAATGCCATCGCCGCTGGCGCCATCGGGGTTGCTGGAGTACAAGTAAACCTTGCTGGCGCCTCCGGAGGCCAGGACGACAGTCTTCGCCAAAAAAACTTTTACCTGGTCGCTGGTTTTGTCCAGTATGTAAGCGCCGCTGCAGCGTATTTTTTTGCTGTTTCGATCCGACTGGGTGATCAGATCGACAACAAAGTGATCTTCAAAAATATCGATGTTGGGGTGAGCGTTCAATTTCTCGGTCAAGGCGTTTGAGACCGCTTTTCCGGTTGCATCCGCTGTGTGAAGGATGCGGCGGTGGCTGTGTCCGCCTTCGCGAGTGAGATGATATTCGCCCGTCTCCTGATTTTTGGTGAAATCCATGCCCTGCCGAACCAGCCAGTTGATGACATCGGGACCGTTTTCGACGGTAAAACGCACACTGTCCTCGTGGCAGAGCCCGGCACCAGCTATTAGAGTATCCTGAATGTGGGATTCGACACTGTCTTCCGTGTCCAGCACTGCAGCGACACCGCCCTGGGCGTACCATGTCGAGCCTGAATGCATGGAGCTTTTGCTGAGTACGGCAACTTTGTAATTGTCGGCCAGGCGCAGGGCGACGCTTGCCCCCGCGGCGCCGCTGCCGACCACCAGAATGTCGTGATGATAATACTTGTTCATTGTGCGGGGGTAAATTCCTACTCAGAAAGCGGGCATGATAGTATAGCCACCGGAAAAAACCCATTGCCATCACAGCTAATTTGCGTCTCCCCGCGTGTGGTCTAAAGTGTTGTTAGGGATTGCGTTTAGGTGAAAGTGCCGTATTGGCGGGGCTGGGTTTCTTGATACATGGCTTCGAGCGCGGTGAAGAACTTTTTCATGCGCCTGTTGTCTAGTTCAGGTTGTAAAAACAATCAAGGCTGTATAGGGAGAATTGGATGGACGCCGACAAGGCGCCTGACTCGGATAAGCAACTGGTAGAAAGGGTGCAAAAGGGCGACAAGCGCGCTTTTGATATGCTGGTGTTGAAGTACCAATACAAGGTTCACGGAATTGTCAGCCGATACATCAACGATTTTGATGAAGTTAACGATGTGGTTCAGGATGCCTTTATCAAGGCCTACAGAGCGCTGGGCAACTTTCGCGGTGAAAGCCAATTCTATACCTGGCTTTATCGAATTGCCGTTAATACGGCAAAAAATCATCTTGTATCCAGAAGTCGGCGCCCTCCTGCCAGCGATGTGGATTTTGAAGAGGCTGAATTTTATTCTGGCAGTGACGGCCTCAAGGATGTGGACAGTCCGGAGAATCTGCTGTTTCGCGACGAGCTGGAAAAGGTGGTCGATGATGCGATCCAGTCTTTGCCCGAAGATTTGAAAACGGCGCTCACGCTTCGAGAGTTTGAAGGTCTGAGCTATGAAGACATAGCAACAGTGATGGATTGTCCTGTTGGCACTGTAAGGTCGCGCATCTTCCGTGCCAGGGAGGCCATCGATAACCAAATCAAGAATCTTATGGGTGATTTGCCCAAATAAGGGAACTCAATTGCCATATGGCGGTCACATTGATTAGACTTGCCGCGACACTCTGATCGTCGGCTGTATAAAAAGGTAACTTAAGCGCTTCAGCGCTAACCGAGGAATACTGGATGGCTATCAATCGCAATGTTGAGGAAACGCTCTCTGCCCTGATGGATGGTGAAGCGAGTGAGCTGGAAATCAGGCGTACCCTCAGAGACATTTCCGAAGACGCTGAGCTTCGCCGCACCTGGCAAAGGTATCAATTGGCTTCGGCAGCGATGAAACGCGATCTTCCTCCTCGAGTAACCGACCTTTCATCCCGCATAAGCGCCGCCATCGAGCAAGAATCCACGCCAAAATCATCACTGTCTTCGCTGTTGCCCATGTTTGGCAAGGTGGCCATTGCCGCCTCCGTAACCCTGGTTGCTGTCCTGGGTGTCCAGCAGATTCAACTGACAAACACCTCTCAACAACTGCCCAAAGTAGCGGCCTCCAGTGCTGCGGCCACGGGCAATTCGCAATTTCAGCTGCCCGCTGGCTACGACTTGCCGCCGGTGACGGCAAGAACGGTCAGTGCGGGGTCTGTGCCTCAGGCGCAATCCCGTCCTACCGTACTGGTTTCCCCTCGCTCTGTGGTCAGCAAGGCCGATGAAGAGGCCATTCGCGATTATCTTGATGGCCTGATGCAGCAGCATACTGAGAACGCGGCGCAATCATTATCCAGTCAGGGACTCTTACCCTTTGCACGGCTGCCCCAGGATGGAGATAATGTCCGCTAATTCTTGGGTAGTGGTTGTGTGGTGAGCCTTCTTTTAAAATCGATTTCCCTCAGGTACCCAAATACACTGATTATTCGCTGCCTGGTGCTTGTTTGCGCTCTGCTTGCAGTCAGCAATGCTGCGCTTGCCGTGGATGATGTGGAGCAGGCGCGCAATCTTCTCCGAAAGATGGTTGCCGCTAATCGCGAGCTTGATTATCAGGGAATTTTTACCTACGAGCATGCGGGCTCTCTCAAATCCATTCGTATCACCCATTTTATTAAAGACGGCCTGGAATACGAAAAGTTGCTGTATTTAAATGGTCCCCGTAAAGAAATTGTGCGTCGGGGAGTGTCGCCAAAGTGCAGAAAGACGGAAGATCGTTTTCTTCAGGCTGTTCCCATGCCATCCGAACATATCAGCAATATTGAGAGTCACTACGAACTATTTCTCCGCGGTGAAGACCGGGTTGCGGATCGCCCGGTCAAGATAATCCATATCGTGCCCAAAGACGCTATGCGATATGGCTATATTTTGTCCATCGATAGCGAATCCGGTCTGTTGCTGCAATCGCTGCTGGTGGGCACTAATCGCCGCGTTATGGAACGCTTTCAATATGTGGATTTGACCCTGGGCGTCGACGAGCGCGCGGTTGAAGAGCTGTTTGCGCCGGCAGTCGAGGGGGCGGACGGTGATTGCCGCAGCCAACCCGCTGTCAGCAAAACCCAGGTATGGAAAGCCAATTGGCTGCCCCCCGGTTTTGAGCTTGCATCAAGTTATCAGGATCAGGATGGCAATTTGTCGATGAGTTATACCGACGGCTTGTCTTTTGTGTCTGTTTTCGTCGATTCAGGAAACGTCACCCGCTTCCCCGATATTCAAGCCCAGCGGGGCGCGACTGTGGCTCAGCTCGCCAAAGTGGTTTATAACGGCAAAGACTATGCGATTTGCGTGGTTGGGGAAGTGCCCCCTGAAACTGCCAGTAAAATTGCCCAATTTGTCTCTCCCTGAGGACTAGCCGTGTTGGAGGAAACAGGTACCGTTGTCGCAATAGAGGAGGATGCTGTTGTGGTGGAAACCCTTCAGAAATCTGCCTGTGGTAGCTGCGGCGCTCAACAAGGGTGCGGCCAGCACACATTGGGTAAAATTCTCAAAACATCCACCAGGATTCGCGTACTTTTACAAAACCAGAGTGCGACCAGCATCCGTTTGGGTCAACAGGTTAGGATAGGTATTCCTGAGGGTGTCGTTGCCAGCGGCGCCCTCGTCGCCTATCTTTTGCCGCTGGTATTGCTGCTGGTGTGCGCCTGGCTGGGTTTTCAATGGTTGCCATTGGACAGCTTTTCAGCCTTTTTCGGGCTAGTGGGTCTGTTTGCCGGTGGGGGGATTGTGCGCTGGCTAGCCTTGAGAAATCGCGATAACCCCAATATACAACCTGTCCTGCTTGAGTTGCTGCCAAATGTCCCAGGATTGTTGCCGGATTAATAGTGCCTTATCACCGAAAGAGCTCCTGTTGCCATGATGAATAAAGCGTTTTTCTGGGTATTGCCAATCCTGCTGCTTACCACCAGGCTGGACGCCAGGGTGCCGGATTTCGCCGATTTGGTCGCTGAAAATTCTCCGGCGGTTGTCAAGGTAAGCACAGTACAGAAGAAGTCTGTGAACAGCTTCGCACCGCCCCCCGGCGAGGAGATTCCCGATATCCTCAGGAAGTTTTTTGATCAGCATAAAAATCCCAATGAACAAGCTTTTGCAAGCGGGTCAGGGTTCATTATCTCCCCTGACGGGTATGTGATCACCAACAACCATGTTATCGATGGCGCCGATGAAATTAGCGTCAGGCTGATCGATCGCAGGGAATTGGCGGCAAAAGTGATTGGTACAGACCCGCGCTCCGATCTGGCGCTATTGAAAGTGGACAGCGATGAGACGCTGCCTGCGGTGACTTTCGCCCCGGCTGACAACCTCAAGGTGGGGGAGTGGGTGGTAGCTATCGGCTCTCCGTTTGGTCTCGACTACTCTGCAAGTGTCGGCATTGTTAGCGCTATCGGCAGGAGTCTGCCGACACAGCAGGGCGAAAATTATGTGCCTTTTATTCAAAGTGACGTTGCCATCAATCCGGGCAACTCCGGAGGGCCTCTTTTCAATCAGGATGGTGAGGTGGTCGGCATTAACTCGCAGATTTACACCAGATCCGGCGGGTCGATAGGCGTATCCTTTGCCATCCCCGTTTCGGTGGCTGCCGATGTCATCGCCCAGCTTAAATCCAGTGGCCGCGTCGAGCGTGGCTGGCTTGGCGTGTACATTCAGGATGTCAATCGCGATCTTGCCAAGTCTCTTGGTTTGGCAGCGCCTGTGGGTGCGCTGGTGTCTCAAGTGATGGCCGACAGCCCGGCAGATGAGGCAGGACTTCAAGCGGGCGACGTTATTGTCCGCTTTAATGGCAAGAAGGTTGTAGAGTCCGGGGATCTGCCCCACGAGGTGGGTCTGTTGGCTCCTGGAAGCCGCGTTAGTGCTGAAATTATTAGAAATGGTAAAGCCAGAACCATTGAGGTGCGTGTTGGCAAGCTTCCGGAAGCTGAACATCCGGTTGTTGCAAAAAGTGAAAACGCCGACGCTCTCGGGTTGCGTGTTGTGGAAATCGATGCCGAAACGGCGCAGAAGCTAAAGATTTCCGGTGGGGTCGTTATCGAGCACGTTCGCCCTGGAAGCGCTGCTCAATACACGCAGTTGCAACCCGGTGATATCATTGTCCAGCTCGGTAACAACCAGATAAAATCCATTGCTGAGTATCAAAACGCTTTGAAAGCGCTGCCTTCTGGTGTCCCTGTTCTGGTGCGTTTCTTGCGGCAGGGGCAGTTCATTTTCAGAACCCTGCAAATCACCCCCTGATAGGGTTGTACCCCGGCAGGTCAACGCAAGTGCGTATATGTTGTCATTGACCGCCGGAATACATGGCTTCCAGTGATTAAATCGGATAGACTTCGCGTCGGCCAACCCCCTGTTATCTAGGAAGTTTCATTAAACCGTGTCTGATTTAAGCCATATTCGCAATTTTTCCATCATCGCTCATATTGATCATGGCAAGTCCACCATTGCCGATCGTTTTATTCAGCTCTGCGGAGGGTTGAGCGCCCGTGAGATGTCCGAGCAGGTTCTCGACTCAATGGATATTGAAAAAGGGCGAGGAATTACCATCAAGGCGCAGAGTGTTACCCTTGATTTTACCTCCAGCAACGGTAAAACCTACCAGCTCAACTTTATCGATACTCCCGGGCATGTGGATTTTTCCTATGAGGTGTCCCGTTCCCTGGCCGCCTGCGAAGGGGCACTATTGGTTGTGGATGCCGCCCAGGGAGTTGAAGCGCAATCAGTAGCCAATTGCTATACCGCTATTGCCCAGGGACTGGAAGTCATTCCCGTACTCAACAAAATGGATCTTCCCCAGGCGGAACCGGAGCGGGTGAAAACGGAAATTGAAGATATTATTGGTCTGGATGCAACCCATGCTGTGCAGTGCAGTGCCAAATCCGGTGTTGGTATATCAGAAATTCTTGAAGAACTCGTCACGCTGGTGCCGCCCCCTCAGGGCGAAGTTGATGCCCCTTTGCAGGCGCTCATTATTGATTCCTGGTTTGATAACTATCTGGGCGTAGTCTCTCTGGTACGGGTCAAGAACGGCACCCTTAAAGTCAAAGATAAAATCATTTCGAAAACTATCGGCAAAGCCCATGTTGTCGATAATGTTGGCGTGTTTACTCCCAAGCGCAAAGATACCGGTGTACTCAGAGCGGGGGAGGTTGGGTTTATCATTGCCGGTATCAAGGATATCCATGGTGCCCCCGTCGGCGATACCTTTACCCATGCATCAACCCCGGATACGCCTTCGTTGCCCGGTTTCCAGAAAGTAAAGCCCCAGGTTTATGCGGGGATGTTTCCTGTCAGTGCTGACGACTTTGAAGATTTTCGCGAAGCACTCTCCAAACTCACCCTGAATGATGCTTCATTATTTTATGAGCCCGAAAGTTCCGATGCTCTCGGCTTTGGTTTTCGTTGTGGTTTTCTGGGCATGCTGCATATGGAAATCATTCAGGAGCGACTGGAGCGGGAATACGATTTGGATTTGATTACCACCGCGCCTACGGTGGTTTATGAAATTGTCAAAACCGGTGGCGAGGTTGTTCATGTCTCCAGCCCCTCCGACCTGCCCGATCCCACGGCTATTGATGAAATGCGCGAACCCATCTGTGAAGCCAATATTCTGGTTCCCAAGGATTATCTCGGTAATGTCATCGCCCTCTGTGTGGAAAAACGCGGCAATCAGAAGGATATGCAGTTCATCGGTGGCCAGGTCTCCCTGGTTTACGAGTTGCCGATGAGCGAAGTTGTGATGGATTTCTTTGATAGATTGAAATCTGTCAGTAAAGGGTTTGCTTCGCTGGACTACAATTTTATAAGATTTCAATACGCGCCTTTGGTAAGGTTGGATGTACTGATCAACGGCGATCGGGTCGATGCCCTGGCGCTTATCGTGCACAGGGATCATGCCCAAAGCAAAGGTCGGCAACTGGTAGAAAAAATGAAGGAATTGATTCCGCGGCAAATGTTTGATGTTGCTATTCAGGCGGCCATTGGTGGCCATATTATTGCCCGTTCCACCGTCAAGGCATTGCGCAAAAATGTGATTGCAAAATGCTATGGCGGTGATGTTTCCAGAAAGAAGAAATTACTCGAAAAGCAAAAGGCGGGCAAAAAACGCATGAAGCAGGTTGGCAATGTGGAAATCCCCCAGGAAGCGTTCCTGGCGGTGTTAAAAACGGACGGCTGATATGGATTTGAATTTTCCCCTGATTTTGGTGGTGTTGACCGCTGTCTGCGGGATAATGTGGCTGATCGATAAACTATGGCTAAGAAAAAAACGTGGCGATGAAGCGCCCCCTTTTTATATCGAGTATACGGCTCCCTTTTTTCCTGTACTGTTTCTGGTTTTGGTGCTGAGATCTTTTTTGGTCGAACCCTTTCAGATTCCCTCCGCCTCCATGGTTCCCACCCTGGAGATTGGTGATTTCATTCTGGTCAATAAATTTTCCTACGGCTTGCGTCTGCCGGTTACACAGACCAAAATAATTGATATTGATGATCCCGCCCGGGGTGATGTAATGGTGTTTTTTCCCCCTGAGGACGAGCGTTACTTTATCAAGCGGGTAGTGGGTCTGCCTGGGGATCACGTTCAGATTCTCGACAATCAGCTCTTCGTCAATGGCGAACCCATGGAGCAGTCGGCAACCACCCCCCCTCGACCCGCCGGCTATGGCTATGACATTGTGGAAGAAACTCTTGGCGATAAAAAGCACTTGATTAGAAAGCATAGGACTCCAAGCAGACTTGGCCGCTCCATCTCCTATGTCGTTCCTGAAGGTCATTATTTTATGATGGGTGATAACAGGGATAACAGTAGTGACAGCCGAGTATGGGGGGCGGTTCCAGAAGCGAATATTGTTGGCAAAGCCTTTGCTGTTTGGATGCACTGGGATGAGTTTTTCAGCCTGCCGTCATTTGAGCGGGCTGGAAAAATTCGCTAAGGAAACTCTGATTAATGTCATTCCCGTGCAGGCGGGAATCTATAAGCGCTTGATTTTTCTGGACTCCAGCCTACGCGGGAGTGACGAAAGCGGACTTAATCAGAGTTTCCCTAATAAACGTTGACTATTTTGCTGTTGGTTGGATGTGGCTCTTTGTTAAGCGTGGCTTGTAAACCCTTAATACTGTCCAGGGAGATAAGCATGAAAAAATTTCAAACCGGCATGTCGTCACTGACTCTTTTATTGGTGTTGATGGCTGGAGCTTTTGTGCTCCTCGCTGGATTCAAAATCGGTCCGCTGTATATCGACAACTATTTTGTTCGCAGCTCCGTCAATGCGCTCCAGGATGAAGATGTCAGAAATATGAGTGACCATCAGATCCGCAGGGCAGTTGACCGCTACTTTATCATCAATGGCGTTCGCGATCTGAGTTCAAAGGATATAAAAATCGAGCGCGATTCCAGTCGAACACTGGTGATGCTCGATTATGAAAAGCGCATCAATTTTTTCGCCAATTTGGATGTGGTTGTGATGTTTAAAAACCACTTTGACACATCAGATTATCAATGACAGAAAGCCCATTAAAACGGTTAACAGCCCGTCTTGGCTATGAGTTCAAAGATGAGAATTTGCTGAAAAAGGCCTTGACCCACCGCAGTGCGAGTGCCAGTAACAATGAGCGCCTGGAGTATCTCGGCGATGCAGTGCTTGATTTGCTGATTGCAGAGGCGTTGTATGTTCGCTTCCCCCATGCAACCGAGGGCGAATTGACGCGACTGCGCTCCTCCTTGGTGAAGGGGAAAACCCTGTCGAAAGTGGCTCATGAGCTCGATCTGGGTTGTTGCCTTTCCCTGGGGACGGGGGAAATAAAAACCGGCGGGCAGCATCGTGAATCCATTCTCGCCGATGCTGTCGAAGCCATTCTCGGTGCTATTTACCTGGAGTCTGGCCTTGATGCCTGTCGACAAAGAATTCTCAGCTGGTTTCAAAGTCGATTGGAGGCTGCGAGTCTTGATGTCGATGAAAAAGATGCAAAAACCCGCTTGCAGGAATTGTTGCAATCCCAGGGTAAATCCTTGCCGGTCTATGAAGTGATAACAGTAGAAGGGGAGCCCCACGATCAGATACTCACTGTGTCCTGCGTGGTTCCGGGCTTGTCTGAAACGGTGACGGCCAAAGGTTCAAACCGCAAGAAAGCAGAAAAAAAAGCTGCCCAGCTGGCATTGTTAAAACTGATGGATGGGAAAAATGCCTGATACCCTCACTTACTGTGGATATGTCGCCATTGTCGGACGACCCAATGTGGGCAAGTCCACCCTCCTTAATCATCTTATGGGTTTTAAACTCAGTATCACTTCGCGCAAACCGCAAACCACCAGGCACAATGTTCTCGGTATAGTCACCGAAGACCAGTATCAAATGATCTTTGTCGATACTCCCGGTATACACAGCCAGCAGGACAAAGCGCTCAATCGCTATATGAACAGAGCGGCCGGAAGCGCCATCAAAGATGTTGATGTCATTGTTTTTGTGGTGGATCGCCAGAAGTGGTCCGATGCGGATCAACTGGTGGCTGATCGTGTCTTTCAGCAGAAAATTCCGGTGATAATCGCTGTCAACAAGATGGATCAGGTAGAGAAAAAAGACCAGTTTTTGCCCTATCTGGCTCAGCTTTCGTCGCGCTTTCCCGACGCTGAAATTTTGCCTATGGCCGCCCTTCAGGGGCAAAATCTTGATCGCCTGAGATTGCTCATCAAGGCGCACCTGCCGAAAGCGGATTTTTTCTATCCGGAAGATCAGGTAACTGATCGCAGCCAGAGATTTATTGCTGCGGAACTGATTCGGGAAAAAATTACCCGCCAGCTGGGCGCCGAGCTGCCCTATGAGATCACAGTTGAAATTGAAGAGTGGCGCCAGGAAGAGAAAGTTCTCCATATTTCTGCGCTTATTCTGGTCGAGCGTGACGGGCAGAAAAAAATTATTATTGGCGATGGTGGTCGGCGGTTGAAAAAAATTGGTCAACAAGCGCGTCAGGATATGGAGGCGATCTTAGATACTAAAATCATGCTCAATTTGTGGGTTAAGGTTAAGGCGGGCTGGTCTGATGATGAACGGGCACTGAAAAGCCTCGGCTATAACGACATGCAGTGATCAATGAATTTTAGTGACCAAGCCTATGTTATTCATACCCGTCCCTATCGAGAAACCAGCTTGCTGGTTAATCTGTTCTCGCGTCAATCGGGTCGTTTTACGGTTGTTTCAAAAGGCCTGAAAAACAGAAAAAGCAGCACCCTTCAACCGTTTTCCCTTCTGCAAGTTTCCTGGTCGGGTCGAACCGAACTAAAGAATCTGCTCAGTGCAGAACCTCTTGAGCATCGAATATTGCGCGGCAATAATCTTTACATAGCTCTTTATCTTAACGAGTTGCTAATGCGCCTTGTTCATGAGCACGAGCCTCACGAAAGTATTTTTGATCACTACAGCGCAACCCTTGTAAACCTGGTGACTAATACTGATGTTGAGCCCTGTCTAAGACGCTTTGAATTTAATCTGCTTCAGGATCTCGGTTATGGTGTTTGTGTCGACATTGATTCCGACTCTGGAGAGGAGGTTGATGCCCGCTGTGTTTATGTTTTTGACCCCGCAGAAGGGGTTAAAAAGGCTGTTGTATCGCCATCGTCGGCAACGACCTTCAGTGGTTCCACTTTGCTGGCGATTGGCCGTGGTGATTATTCTGATCCGGCGGTAAGGGTGGCGGCAAAACGTCTTGTCAGGCTCGCTCTGGCTCCCCATCTGGGCACTAAACCCTTGATGAGTCGAGAATTTTTTCGTGGTGCCAGCAATGGTATTCGAGCTGCCGTCGATGCCGGCAAGATGATGAATGAAATCAAAGCGGATCGTTGCAGCAACGGAGAAAAAACCGGGTTATGATTCTTGGCATTGGTACCGACATGGTCAGAATTTCACGCATCGAAAGTTCCATGGCTAAAAGCCCAGATGCCCTTGCAAAGCGTGTACTGACCGCAAAAGAATTTAAGCTGTTTGCTTCGTCGCCAGCCCCGGCAGCCTATCTGGCCAAGCGCTTCGCAGTCAAAGAGGCCGCAAGCAAAGCTTTTGGTACCGGCATTGGAAAAATTTCATGGCAGGAGCTTGAGGTGGTTAGCAATGAGGCCGGAGCGCCTGCTCTGCATTGCTTCGGGGAAGCAAAAAAAAGGCTGACGGCGATGGGCGCCGACAGAATTGATGTCAGTATTGCCGACGAGTCTGATCTGGCGCTGGCGTTTGTTGTTATTTCCCGCTCGCTACAGCCGCTGCCAAACAGATAAAAAAGATAGATTTGGCGGTAAGTACCCGCTTTGCCAAAGAGCGGCGGTTACAAATGGGATGATCCCTGGGGTGAACAAGTCTGTTATGGACGACAAACCGGACACCTGCGGCTAAAATGGTGGCATTTGTTTATGGAAGTACTGATTGATGTGATTCCCACCTGAGAGGGGATCAAAATAGAATTAATCAGAGTTTTCTTATCACTATTTGGCATGTTTTGGAATTTTGCAGTATGGATTTGTCCCTGATTGACTCCAGCGACTCTGACTTCCCCACCATTGAAAGCACTGTGGGCAATACACCTCTGGTGCGTTTGCAGCGTCTTCCCGGAAAAACCACGAACCATATTCTTGTCAAGCTGGAAGGCAATAATCCTGCGGGCTCTGTTAAGGATAGGCCAGCGTTGAGCATGATTTCACGAGCTGAGGCTCGCGGCGAAATCAAGCCGGGCGACACCCTTATTGAGGCGACCAGCGGCAATACGGGTATCGCTCTGGCCATGGCCGCAGCAGTCAAGGGGTATAAGATGATATTGATTATGCCCGACAACGCCACAGAGGAACGCAAGGCTGCCATGCTTGCTTACGGCGCCGAACTGATTCTGGTTAGCCGGGAAGAAAGCATGGAGGGAGCCAGGGATTTGGCATTGAAAATGCAATCTGCCGGCAAAGGCATTGTCTTGGATCAATTTAACAATCCGGATAACCCCCTGGCTCATAAGGAGGGCACAGGTCCTGAAATTTGGCAGCAAACCCGTGGGAAAGTTACCCACTTTGTCAGTTCCATGGGCACTACGGGTACCATTATGGGCGTGTCGGCATTTTTGAAAATGCAAAATCCGGATATTCAAATTATTGGTTTACAGCCTTGTGAAGATGCCGCTATTCCTGGAATTCGACGCTGGCCCGAAGCTTATTTACCCGGAATATTTGATAAAGCCAAAGTGGATCTGGTTATGGATATCAGTCAGGAGGTGGCAGAGCAGACCATGCGAGACCTTGCCCGAATTGAAGGAATTTTTGCTGGTGTTTCCAGCGGAGGTGCGGTTGCGGCTGCGCTTGAGCTTTCCCGGCAGCTGGAAAACGCATGCATTGTGGCCATAATTTGCGATCGCGGTGACAGATATTTATCATCTGGCCTCTATAATAAATGACGGCAACCTATCAATATTGGTGTCGGTCGGCAAAAATGTTGCGGGCGTATCAGCGCCTGCTATTGATTTGAAAGTGCGTGAGTAATGGTAAAAATCCGTGATGTTCACCATATTTATAACGAGACCCAGGTCGACATCGACAAGTGGGTTCGCAAGGTTGCCAAAAAACTGGGTTTGACCACTGGCAGTATCGAAAAGCTGACTGAAGCCTGCCAAATTTCCTATAGTGTAGAACAGCAGGCGAAACAAGCCGCCCACATTAAACCCAACCGTCCCAATGCTTTCCTCACCGGCATGGAGATGGCGGAAATTCTTGCCGAGCTTGGCATGGATGATGACGGGTTGCTGGCGGCGTTGTTGTATCGCCATGTGCGAGAACAATTTCTTTCCCTGTCTCAGGTTGAAAGCCAGTTTGGCAGTGTTGTCGCGTCCCTGATCAACAGCGTGCTGCAAATGGCGATCATCTCCAGAATGAGAAACGATGTCACCGGTGAAGTATTTGGTCACGAAGCAGAAGATCAAGCGGCGAAAATTCGTCAAATGCTTGTTTCAATTATCGATGATGTCCGTGTTGCTCTGATCAAGCTGGCGGAAAGAACCTGTACGATTCGCAACGTTAAGGATTTTCCTGAATCAAAACGAACCAGGGTTGCCCGCGAGATAGTGGACGTTTATGCGCCACTGGCTCATCGTCTTGGCATTGGCCACCTTAAATGGGAGTTGGAAGACCTGGCTTTCCGTTATCTCCAGCCCTTTGAATATAAGCGTATCGCTAAATTGCTCTCTGAGAAGCGCCGGGATCGCCAGGTCTATATTGACGAAGTGATGAACACCCTGAGGGACGAATTGGCGCGTATTGGTGTCGAAGGTAATGTCAGTGGTAGAGCGAAACATATTTTCAGTATCTGGAAAAAAATGCAGCGCAAAGGCATTAGTTTTTCGCAGATTTACGATATTCGCGCAGTACGTGTCCTGGTGCCAACCGTAGGTGACTGCTATACCTTGCTCGGCATTGTTCACAGCAAGTGGAGAAATATTCCCGATGAGTTCGATGATTATATTGCCTCGCCCAAAGACAATGGTTACCGCTCTCTTCATACAGCAGTTATAGGCCCTCAAAACCGGATTCTGGAAATTCAGATTCGCACTTTTGCCATGCACGAAGAGGCCGAGTTTGGTATTTGTGCCCACTGGCAATATAAGGGCGCCGACAGCTCGGATGCATCCCAAAGCTATGAATCGAAAATTGCCTGGCTAAGACAGGTGCTTGAATGGCACGATGAAATCGGCAGCGAGCATGTCAAAGATCTCTTTAAACACGAAGGATCATCTGATCGCATTTATGTTTTCACCCCCGAAGGCCATGTAGTTGATCTCCCCCCGATGTCTACAGCCCTGGATTTTGCCTATCGCATTCATACCGAAGTCGGACACAGATGCCGGGGCTGTAAAATCAATGGGCGTATGGTGCCTTTGAATACACTCTTGCACACCGCCGATCAGGTGGAAGTTCTTACCGGAAAAAACGAATCTCCCAGTAGAGACTGGTTATCGCTGGCTTCTGGTTATCTCAATACGGCAAGGGCGCGGGCGAAAGTTCAAAATTGGTTCAGAAAACAGGATTTCGAAAAGAATGTTACTGCCGGAAAAGCCATTATTGAAAAGGAGTTTCGGCGTTTGGGCTTGCGGGGCATCAACCTTGATGTGATCGCAGAAAAGTTACATAAGCAGGATGTTGCAGACCTCTACGCGTCATTGGGGGTTGGTGATATAAGTCTGGAGCAGGTCGTACGGCTATCCAGACTACAGCTCTCCATTGCAGTTGAGGAAAAACCTTTCCTGAAAAAAAAGGTGGATGCCTCTCGCTATAAGGGGTCGTCATTTTATATTTACGGCGTCGGCAACCTGCTGACCCGTGTCGCCAAATGCTGCAATCCTTTGCCTGGCGAGGAAATCAGTGGCTACATCACTTCTGGGCGCGGGGTTACCATCCACCGCCAGGATTGTGGGAGTTTGTTGCGGCTCAAAAACGTCGAGCCGGAAAGAATCATACAGGTTCGCTGGGGCGGGGAGCCCGCGGAAATTTATGCGGTGCCTGTACGGATTCGCTCCTATGACCGCCCTGGACTGTTGAAAGATATCACGACCACGATTGACCGCATGGGCTTTTCCATTGAGTCATTTTTTTCTGAAGAAAGTCGATCGAGTCAGACAGATACCAGAGTGACTGTGGCGTTACCTGATTTTGATAGCCTACAGCTACTTTTATCCAAGCTTCAACAAATTCCCAATGTCATCGAAGTCTGTAGAGACAGCGATTAGGCTGTGTTATGACCAACAAAACCCTGTATTCCATTGACGATCTACTCTACTTAATGGCGCGATTGCGGGAGCCGCAAACAGGTTGCCCCTGGGACTGTGAGCAAAGCTACCAAAGTCTTGTTGCTTTCACTCTGGAAGAAGCTTACGAAGTTGTTGATGCTATTGAGCGCTCTGACTACACCCATTTGCCGGAGGAGCTGGGGGATTTGCTCTTTCAGGTGGTTTTCTATGCTCAGCTGGGTAAAGAGCAGGGGCTGTTTGATTTCTCAACGGTTATTCATGGTATTGTCGCCAAATTAATCTCCCGCCATCCCCACGTTTTCCCCCTCGGAACCTTGTCAAGTCGGCGATGTGAACAGGATCTGCCCCAACAAACGCAAATTAACGCCGTCTGGGAAGAAAAAAAACGGGAAGAAAGGTCTTTAAAAGGCCAGCAGCATGTGCTCGCGGATATTCCGCTCGCCCTTCCTGCCCTTGTGCGCGCCCAAAAAATTCAAAAGCGCGCCGCCAAGGCCGGTTTCGACTGGCCTGATATTCAGGGTGTTGTCGATAAACTCTACGAAGAACTGGATGAGCTGCATGTGGAGCTTGAGAATAAGCATCAATCGGGTATAGAGGAGGAGTTGGGGGACGTGCTCTTCACCCTGGTCAATCTTGCTCGCCATCTCGATATCGATGCGGAAACCTCGTTGCGCAGGGCGACCCGTAAATTTGAAAGGCGTTTTGCCCTGGTCGATGAGGCTGCGGCCGAGGAAGGGCATTCATTGGCCGAATTGTCACCGCAGGACTTGAATGACCTGTGGCAGAAAGCCAAGACTATTCCTTGAACCCTCGAGCATCCCTAAAAACATTTTTTTCCTCTTGGCAGTAAGCTCCTGGGCGCTGCCAGCGCAGTCTATGCTGAGACCTGTGGCTGACGGACTATGCCCGAGCCGAAAGCCCATTTTTAGTGGTCTCCACGCCTTGCTACCCATACTGGTCTATGTCTATATAGGTAGTCTGTAAATATTATTGGATCGCTGACCAATTGCCGTCATTGAGAATGGTGATCAGTATTTTTCAATCCGAAAATGAACCTTAAGAGAATGTCTCATCAAGTCCTTATTTGCGGTCGTCCATGAAAGTACTTGAATAAATTATCCCTCGCCAAATTTAATCTCTCGCGGCTTCATTGCTGGTCATTTCAGCGGCCAAACTATCGCGTTGTTTGCAACTGGCTAAGGTTTCGATTCCCATTTCAATGGTTTCGTTGACTGGGCATGTGCCAAGTATTCCCCCATGCCGGATATCCTGTAGCTATACCGTTTAGCTATCAAAAACTTCAAATCAAACCGCAACAGATCCTGGCTTCGGGTTGCCTTATCCTGTGTTATATTCAATAGGATAACAATAGGAGAAAACAAAGTGACCCGAATGGCGCGCTTTCCTCAAAACTTTGTGCAGCTTGTCACGTCTGCAGCTGCTGGCTTGTTTCCTGGTTATTTTGCTGTGGTGATGGCGACGGGAGCTACATCAATTGCAGCCAATATGCTGGGTTACAAGACAATCTCATTGTTGCTGCTACTGGCCAATTGCCTCGCATATGGGGCTTTGTGCATCCTTACTTTGATACGAATTGTCTGTTTTCCTCGAATGATTGTTAATGACATGATCAGCCATGCTCGAGGCCCCGGATTTTTTACCCTGGTTGCAGGTACCTGCATTCTCGGTGTTCAGTTTCAGGTTTTGATGGGTTGGTATCAGATTGCCGCTGCTTTCTGGTGGCTCGGTGTCAGTTTATGGGTCGTCATCATGTATCTGTTCTTTATTTCAGTAACCACTCGCAGCGAAAAGCCGACTCTGGACACAGGCATTAACGGTGCATGGTTATTGGCTGCGGTGAGCACGCAATCCGTTGCTATCCTGACCGCGCTGGTTCCCTGGTCCGGTCCTGAAGATTTGCGCCTGTTCTTTGCATTGTGCATGTTCATGATCGGTTGCATGCTGTATCTTGCCATTATCACCCTGATTTTTTATCGACTCACCTTTCTTAGGCTGAGCGCCGAAAATCTGAGCCCGCCTTACTGGATCAATATGGGGGCTGTAGCTATCGCCACCCTGGCTGGTTCAACTCTCATTATTCGAGGCGAAGAAGGTACTTTGCTGGCAGATTTTTTGCCCTTTATGCGAGGTTTTACGCTATTTTTCTGGGCAATTGCCAGTTGGTGGATTCCGCTGTTGATAGGTCTGACATTCTGGCGCCATGTGCTTCAGCATCACAGATTACAGTATGAGCCCCAGCTGTGGAGTATGGTTTTTCCGCTGGCCATGTATACCACTGGTACTGTTCGGCTGGTGGATGCCTTAAATACCGAGTTTCTGATGATCATTCCCACGGTTACACTCTGGCTGGCTCTGGGAGGCTGGATTTTTACCAGTTTGGGTATGTGGCGTCACTTTGCGGGGATGATTCGCGCCAAAATGGCATGAACTTGGCAAGCGCAGCTTTGATTGTTTTTCACGGCATCTCCCCCGGTGGGTGCAGGCCCTGGTTGAAAGAAAATCCACACACCAGCGGGAGCTGTGTGTCCCGATGCTAATTAGAAAAGGTTTTCACTAAGACGGCAAAAGCAGGAAAGACCGCCACGGTCATTACCCTTCACGAACTTTGCCCCCAAGGAATTTCGCCACAAGTGCTGGCGTTCTATCGAGGCGGGTCATTGACACCTATTTGCCCCGGGTGGGGGAAAAGATCGAGGATAGCTTGTGGTGTTGTCCGGTGGGGTGGGTTGACGTGTGCCATCAAGGACTTGATGAGTTACCTCAATGGTCTTCAGTTGTTCCAGGCGTATGATTGTTTCCATTGGGTGGTCATGAACCGTTTGTGCCCAGATCGGTTTTAGGCGCACTTCATGGGGGAATCAAGTCGGCCTCCTTCAGGCTCATTCCCTATTGGCGGAGGCTTGATCTTGTGATCATTTTCAAATCGGTGTAAGGTTCGACGCCGCGAAAGATTTTACGTTTAAACAGGAAACATTTGAATGAACATTATACTTCTTGGCCCCCCTGGGGCCGGAAAAGGTACCCAGGCGCAGTTTATCTCCGAGAGATATGCCATTCCTCAAATTTCCACTGGCGATATGTTGAGAGCCGCTGTTAAAGCGGGCACCGAATTGGGTAAAAAAGCCCAGGGCATTATGGCAAGTGGCGGCCTGGTTTCAGATGACATTATTATCGGGCTAGTCAAGGAAAGAATTCAGGCGCCTGACTGTGTTAATGGTTTTCTCTTTGATGGTTTTCCTCGAACCATTCCCCAGGCCCAGGCGTTAATAGACGCAAATGTCAGTATTGATAGAGTCGTTGAAATTGCGGTTGAAGATGAAGAGATTGTATCTCGACTCAGTGGCAGGCGGGTTCATTAATCTTCCGGTCGGGTTTACCATGTTGTCCACAAACCCCCACAAAAATCCGGATGTGATTATATTACCGGTGAAGCACTGATACAGCGGGAATATTACCGGGAAGATACCGTCAGAAAACGG
>JBFXIU010000024.1:0-24799 GCA_050175615.1 Porticoccaceae bacterium
TGTCAAGGGCGTGGTGAGTTTTCACGGTCTTTTCAACCCCCCCGGAAACACAGAGGGAACTAAAATCAGTGCCAGTGTTCTCTGCCTGCACGGCTACGACGACCCCATGGCGCCGCCGCAAAGCGTTCTCGACCTCGCCGCCGAACTCAGCGCAGCCGGCGCCGACTGGCAACTGCACGCTTACGGCAACACGGTTCACGCGTTCACCAATCCCGACGCTCAGGATCCCGGATTTGGCACGGTGTATGATGCCACCGCCGATCGGCGCTCATGGATAACCATGAAAAACTTTTTCGAGGAAATTTTTAGCTGAATTTCGGGCTGCGCAGCAGCCCTTTTGTTTAACCGTTGCCAGATTTTTATCAGGATCACCCATCATGCGCGCCCACTACCTGCAACATGTTCCCTTTGAAGGCCTCGGCGCCATTGAGCCCTGGCTTGCGACGGCTGGCTATACCATTACTCACACAGCCTTTTACGCTTCCGACAAGCTGCCAAAGCCCGAAGATATTGACTTTTTAGTGGTCATGGGCGGGCCGATGAGTGTCAACGACGAAGCCCAATATCCCTGGCTCAACCTGGAAAAACACTTTATTGCCGAGGTGATCGCTGCGGGCAAGCCCGTCCTGGGCATCTGCCTCGGCGCCCAACTTATCGCTGCAGCTTCTGGCGCCCCGGTGTATGCGAACAACGTCAAGGAAATTGGCTGGTTTCCTGTAGAAGGCATTTCTTCAGAGAATCCAAAGGCATTCAGATTTCCACCAGCCACAGACGCATTTCACTGGCACGGCGAAACCTTTGACCTGCCCACCGGCGCAACCCACCTTGCCCGCAGTGCCGGATGTGAAAACCAGGCTTTTCAACTGGGTTCCGCCGTGATAGGACTGCAGTTTCACGTGGAAACCACCATTGATTCAGCCCGCCAACTGGTGACGAATTGCAGCGACGAGCTGGCGGAGGGTTCTTACATACAGGGTGCAGCGGAAATTCTCGCCGCGCCAGTTGAAAAATATCAATCTGCTCATCAGCTGATGGCAGAAATTCTCCTGTTTCTCCACAATCAGGTGAAAATCACTTAGGTAGACCCTAGCCCGATGAGATGGTCTCCTGCCCGGCTGCGGGCTCTGCGCCCGGCCCAAGGGGCTGGCCGTAACTGAATTCGACATAATTGCCATTGGGGTCTTTGAGACCACAGTAATAACCAACGGGATAGGGTTCCTCTCTGGGCGGCCACACCAAACACCCTTTTATTTCGGCTTTTCTAGCCACTTCATCGACAGCATCCCGACTATCAACGGCGAAACCGAAGTGGCGATAATCATCTTCTGCCAGCCGCAAATCCGTGCCCTGATTCATTATCACAAAAATAAAATCCCGCTCCCGTTCGGGCTCTGCCATCCACACAATCTTTTTTAAACCGGCTTCGCGCTGGTGAATGATTTTCATGGCGCAAAAATCTTCATAGAAGGCAATGGTGGCCTCAAGATCCTGAACATGTAATGCAATATGCGTCATTCGTGGCGTATACATAACTCTCTCCGCGTCACTACCGATAATAAAGTCTGTGCACAGATCCGGATTTTCGCAAGCCGAGCCTGTGGCACTAACAGCGGCCAACAGGAATGCCAGCAGGGATTTCCGTGTTGTCGTCGAATGATTAAGCCGACGTATCTGGCCGCGATGGGCGGCGAACATGGCGGGATTGCAACAGAAAATGCCGCAGTAACTTTAAAAATTGGCGGGATTTTTCGGCTGCGCAGTGGCAAAGATCTGCCTGACCAGACAAGCATCGTTCTCACTGTCGCCACTGGCGTCCATGGACGGATGGATGCGAACCAGTCGTCTGGCAAAATCAAAGGTCACGGGAACGATTGGACAGGGGGTTTCCCACGCAATACGAGAAAAACCGGTTTTCAGTTTTGCCACGGGACTGCGGGTGCCCTCTGGCGTGATGCCCAAAATCAGCTGATCCGCCTGGCGCAGTTCCCTGGCGATATCAGCCGCAAAACCTTCGGCTTTTGAGCGATTGACTGGAATACCCCCCAACCAGGCCATCAGCCGCCCAAGCGGCCTTCTGAACAATGTATGCTTGCCCAGCCAGTGAATATTGATATCGAGTGCCAGCATCGCCATCATGGCGACAATAAAATCCCAGTTGGATGTGTGGGGGCCGACCACCAGTACCATTTTGCGACTCGCAGGCACTTTCCCGACTAACCGCCAGCCCCGGGCGTGAAAAGCACGACTGGCCAGCCAGCAAACCCAGCCCGGACGGTGGGCGCGATGGTGGTCTGGCACTGCCAGATAAATTTTTTGATGCTGAGCTTTAACCTGAGTCATGGGAGACAGAAAGAGCCATCCTGAACATCAGCCATCAATGCTCTCTGGTGGCGAGAAACCTGACATCCGGGTGGCGCTCCTGGGTGAGACTGAGATTCACTCTCGTCGGCGCCAGGTAGGTAAGATGGCCACCGCCGTCAATGGCAAGATTCTCCGGCACCTTGGCCTTGAGCTTTTCAATTTCCTTCGTCGATGAGGCTTCCACCCAGCGCGCGGTACTGACATTGACCGGCTCATAAAGTGCGTCGACACCGTATTCATCCTTGAGGCGATAGGCCACCACATCAAACTGCAATTGCCCCACAGCACCAACCACAACATCATTGTTGCTAATGGGAAAAAATACCTGGGTAGAACCCTCCTCCGACAATTGCTGCAAACCCTTGTGCAATTGCTTGGCCTTGAGGGGGTCGCGCATGCGAATACGGCGAAAAAGTTCGGGGGCAAAATGGGGAACGCCGGTAAATTTCAGGTCTTCCCCCTCGGTAAAGGTATCGCCGATCTGAATCGTGCCGTGGTTGTGAAGACCGATAATATCCCCGGCGATGGCTTCTTCAACGTTTTCCCGCTCACCGGCAAGAAAGGTGACTGCATCGGCAATTCGAATATCCTTGCCCAGGCGCACATGGCGCATTTTCATGCCCTGCCGATAACTGCCGGAACAAATGCGCATAAAGGCGATGCGATCCCTGTGCCTGGGATCCATATTTGCCTGAATCTTGAAAATAAAACCACTGAACTTCTCTTCACTGGCGGCAACGACACGGGTTTCTGCCTGGCGAGGCTGAGGGGGCGGCGCCCAGTCGACGAAATGGTCAAGCATTTCCCGAACGCCGAAGTTGGACAGCGCCGTACCAAAGAAAACCGGCGTCATTTCACCCTTTAGATAAGCCTCAAGGTCAAATTCATTGGTGGCGCCGCGCACCAGCTCAATTTCATTGCGCGTATTTTCATAATCCATACCCAGCAGATTGCGAGCCTCATGCGAGTCGAGCCCCTCAATGCGAATATCATCGGGAATGGTGTGCCCCTTACCAGGTTGATAGACATGAATACTGTCTGTGTAGAGGTTGTAAACACCTTTAAACTGCTTGCCCATCCCCAGGGGCCAGTTGATGGGGGCAGCGGCAATTTTAAGCACCGTCTCGATTTCATCGAGAACCTCGATGGGATCGCGCATATCCCGATCCATCTTGTTGATAAAGCTGAGAATTGGCGTATCCCGCAGGCGACACACGTCCATGAGTTTGATGGTGCGATCTTCCACGCCTTTGGCGCCATCGATCACCATCAGCACAGAGTCAACTGCCGTCAGGGTTCTGTAGGTATCCTCGGAAAAATCTTCGTGACCAGGCGTATCCAGGAGATTGACAATCCGGTCCTTGTAGGGAAACTGCATCACCGAAGAAGTCACCGAGATACCCCGCTCCTTCTCCATGGCCATCCAGTCAGACGTGGCGTGACGGTCGCTTTTTTTACCCTTAACCGTGCCCGCTATTTGGATAAGCTGGCCAAATAGCAGCAGTTTTTCCGTAATCGTGGTTTTACCGGCATCGGGGTGCGAAATAATGGCAAAGGTGCGGCGCTTGGCCAGGTCTTGCAGGAAGTTACCCATCGACAATTATTGTCCAGAATGAAAACCGGGGATTATAGCGATGACACGCCCATTTGTCCTTCACCGCTCTTCCCTGCAGGCACGACCCTCTCAATAATTCTGACCGAGGCAAGGTGACTACTGACCATCCAGGTATCTGTTGGCGTCAAAGGTACGCACCCAGTCCGGGTAGTAGACCATCATGGCCGTCATGATAATGCCGTTGATCAACCCTTCAGGAAAGAAAATCAGCGGCATGTAAAGCAAATATTCGTCGTATATTTTGCTCCAGGGATACACCTCTGCCAGACCCAAAATCCCCGCCATGGCAAGGCCACCTCCGAGGGCAGCAAGCCCGCCACCGGCAAATGCACAGCACAGCAGATAAATAAAAAAGTGTTTAGGCAGACGCCACTCAACCATTTTGAGCACAACATAGCTGATGCTCACGGGGATAATCACCAGGCACAAAATATTCATGGGCAGATCCCACCAGATTTCACGACCGATTAAGGTGACGCCCAAGGTAGCGAAGACGCCTGCACAAATGGCGAGATCCCAGCCAAACACCAATGCCAGAGTTGTCATGCCCAAAAAATGTACAGAAAGCCCGGGAGACAGTCCTGCTCGCAGAGACCAAAGAAAAACCAGGCTTAGGGTAAAGCCAAAAAACAGATGCTGAATGGCTTTTTCACGAATGAGTACCCGCCAGGGCAAAACCCTCAACGCCAGCGCCAAGATCAGCAGATCCACGCATATGATTAGCGCTATGAAATGAAAAGAAAATTCAGACATGTTAGCTGCCATGGATTTGACAATTGCTGTTGTAGAGGGAGAGTGCGTCCGCCAGAGGGCGAAAGATAACGAATTTTCATCACAGAAACTGTCGTTAACCGTTGCCAGATGATCATTTTCACTCTATGGTTTGGGTCGCGTTTACTTTACAGTTTGGCTGTTTCTTGCAGTATACGACTGATGTTCTGGAAATTGGGTAGAAGACACCGGATTAAGGCAAAAGTTTAAATATCCTCTGCCAAGTAAATTACTGTCTTAGCCTGAAGGTCTTCACCCTGGCATTAGTCAGCTTAGCAATTAGTGTGAACAGACCCTTATAATTTCGTTTATGATTTGCCAACTGTAGTCCAATAATTCCTGCTCACAATAGGAAGTGATGATGTTCACTAATAAAACAACCCGACTTAGCCTGCTTCCCATAATACTCGCCTGTTTTCTTCTCTCCGCCTGTGGCGGAGGCGGTGATGACACCCCCGACGTCTCTTTTGGCAACGACGGCTCAAGCGATGGTTTCAATCCAAAAGGTGGTAGTGACACGGGAGATAGCAGTGGCGAGGAACCCGTTGTTATCGAAGAAGATCCCGTTCTCGACGATATTGCTGTCAGCCAGGGCAGCACATCGGTTCTGGTGCCAGGGCGTTCACTGCTTGAGGTCATCGACGTTACTATTAGCAGCGCGACACTGAGTAATCCTCTCCCACAGGGCGCCACCCAGATTGGCGATGCCATTGATGTGGTTATCAGCGACGAAGACCAGCAACTGCTCAACGGCCCCGTAACCGTCACCATGGCCTATGACCCGGCGGCGGTTCAGACGGAAAATAATTTGCTGGTTCTCTATGCCAACGGCACCGACTACGAACCAGTGACGATTATCGAACGCAATGAGCAGGAAAATACCCTGACTTTCGAATCCCGGCGTTTTAGCACCTTTGTCCTTATCGAAACCGACGGCAGCAGTCCAGCAACCCTGGATACCGCGTTTTTACCTGAATTCAACGGCTGGGATATTGCCAACTTTGGTGCCTACTTTTCCCCCGGCGGCAATAGCTTTGGCATGTCCGGCTATGCTATCTGGTTTTATTCCGAAGGGGCGACTCCGCTTTCAGGCACCTATACAGAACTGGTGGCTGAGGTAGCCGCAGCCCGTGTCCAAATGGCTCAGGCGGAAACCTGGGGAGTTCAGTCCTGGCGTCAAGCCCAGGTATTCAAGGATGAGGATCTGGCGCTGTTGCTGAGAACCTATATGGCTATCAACAGCCAGCCTCTGGTGCTCACCCTCGGCGGCGAAACCTCTCCCACTCTGGCCGTGGTTGTTTATGGTTATGATGAAGGCGGTTTTTACTTCTACGATCCCAACCTGCCCGGGCAAAGCCAATACCTCACCTTTGACGGCACCAGCTTTGGCGCCTATGGGACACTGTCTGCCATAGGCTACACTGCCCTCAGCAGCTTTGGCACTGATGCAGATTTCGCCGCCCTGTCACAGGAGGCGGCCGCCGGCTTTCCGGGCTCAGAAAACCTCGCCATCGACAACCCGCAAAAAGATCAGCTTATCGATGCTCGGGAAACCAGTTTTAACGGCTCCTTCCTCAATGATCTCAGCGAGGAAACCAGCCTTTATATCGAAGTAAAAGGCGTTGGCCGCCAGCTTTCGGTGACCAACGGCACCTTTACCAACGTCATCGAAATTTCCTCCGGCACCAATACTATCGTCGCTCTCGCCGGTGTAGATGCCAGCACAGAAAACAACTGGTTCCGCGATGCTCCCACGGTCATCCGCGAAGTACAGGGCACCCTGCCTCCGGCAAGGCTTCTGGTTACCCTGACCTGGGAACAGGATGAAACCGATGTGGATCTCTACATCACGGAACCCGAAGGAGAGACCATGTGGTACGGGGGCTCCAGAACCACCAATGGCCTTGAGCTGGACATAGACGACACCACCGGCTTTGGTCCCGAGCACGGCACTCTGGAGATAGGTGCCACCACCCAGGCGCTTGAGGGCGAATACATTGTCCGTGTGCACTACTTTAGCGACGACGGCCTCGGGGTTGATGCCACGGGTCGAGTGACCATCGTCATCAATGAGGGGGAGCCGGAACAGAATACCCTCAGCCTTAGATTCAGAATCGCCGATGACAACTCATCTGAAGGGAATCCTGGAGGGACAGGCACCTCATGGGTGGATATCGCCAGGGTGGATATTATCAATAACAGCATAGACACGGACTTCAGCGATACGTCCAACTAAACCGGGGTAATTTTTGCGAATCATATGCTTTGCAAAACATATGATTCGCCCTCATTTACAGGGTATGAGGCTGTGATTTCGCCTCTTCGCCCGCAGCCGATTCAGGGGCTATGTCAGTAAAATTGCGATAGTGAACCGGTGTCTTTTGCTGAGCCTTAAAGACAAGGTGTCGCAGTAATAGCCAGGCCATATAAACGGCGATCAGACCCGCAAAGGTCACCACAATGGGGGTAAGCGCTCTCGCCGCACCTTCTACCGATGATGGCCGCACAAATTCAAACAGCGCCACCATCCAGGCAGGAGCCAGGAAAACCATGTCGTTATAGGCCTTAACCGGCGTCAGCAATACCGCGACAAACAACAACAAAACCAGCGTTCGCAGGGGTTTCCAGGGGATGACAAATCTTGCCAATCTGAGCATGAGCGGCAGCAGCAATAAAAACCCAAGGCCATAGGCCACCAGTCCCCACAGATAATTTTCGTGCGAATACATGCCGCCTCCTATTCTATCCAGTGAATAACATGATCTTCCAGGTGTTCCTGTTTAACCTGGGTTTCGGACACGACCACGCCGCGCACAGAAATTCCGGCTCGATGAACGCTGGCAGGATCGCCAGAGACCAATGGGTGCCACTGTGGCAGTTTGCGACCCTCATGAAGAAGGCGATATGCACAGGTTTTTGGCAACCAGGGGATTTGCCCTATTTTTTCCGGTGTTAACTGAATACAGTCTGGCACATAGGTCAACCGCTGCGCATAATTAGTGCAGCGACAAGAGTTACAATCGAGCAACTGACAGGCGACATCCGTAAAATAAACTTCGCCATCCTCGTCATCTTCCAGCTTTATCAGGCAGCATTTGCCACAACCGTCACAAACCGACTCCCACTCTTCGGACGTCATCTGGTCGAGAGGTTTGGTTTCCCAAAACCGCTGGCTCATCGCGGCAACTTCTCATTGCGGGCGCCCATTTGCTCCATGGGATTGTCAACCAGCGCCTGATTGCGCGGCGGCATTTGCAGATAGTAGCCCTGTTCGATGATGCTCTCAATGACACTGGCGGCATTGGCTCTGGCCAGCTTGCGCTCCGGGGTAAGAGCCAGGGTAGTGACCAGCTGGGTTTTGCCGAAATGGTTGAGCAGTGCAGCGGGCACTTTGGAGAGCTGATCTTTTTTGTCGACAAAAAGATACATTTCCTCTTCACGCAGGCTTTTATAAATTTCACAAAACAGTGTGTGTGACATGATTGTAGAGATCCTTACCAATAATCTGATGGCGCCAGCCCTGGGCAAGTTTTTCCGGCAGTGCTGCCCGCCCCTGTTGAGCGCTGCGGATAAGCTCTTCAAGATCCTTTTTCCTGGCCAGCACTTCAGCCGCCAGGCCGAGAGCCGCCGCTTTCTGATCCACCAGAGCCCGGCAGTCCGCCAGCAGCTGTCGGGTACTTCGATCCAGGGGCGAAGGCAGCTTTTCCAGGCCGTTGACATCCGCGGCCTCGCCGGCAATGGCGAGAATTTTTTCCCCATAGCGACGCACAAGCCCGCTGTGAAAGCCTTCAATTCTGCTGAGATCAGCCAGGCTTCGCGGCTTGGCATCAATAACATCGAGAAACATTTTATCGGAGATAATGCGGTTGCGGGGACGATTTTTGGTGCGCGCCTCCTGCTCCCGCCACCGGGTCAGCTCGCGAAGAACGGCGAGTTGGGCAGTGGACAATTTCCAGGCTCCTTTGACCCGCAGGTAATAGTCCTCCCCACACTCGGGCTCCCGCGCCGCAGTCAGCAGGTCATCCATATCCTCAGCAAGCCAGCCCCTGCGCCCTGTATCCTCCAAGCCCGGCAGCAGGCAGCGATAAACCTTGATAAGAAAATAGACATCCTCGGCGGCGTACTGAAGCTGGGACGGGGTCAACGGGCGCTGCAGCCAGTCGGATCGGGTTTCATGCTTCTCCAGTTTAATATCGAGCACCGCATCGACAAGAGCGCTGTAACCGCGGGAGTGGCCGTAGCCGAGGAAGGCGGCGGCTATCTGGGTGTCAAAAATCGGCGTCGGCACCAAGCCCAATTGATGGCGCAAAACCTCAAGATCCTCAGAACAGGAATGAAAGATTTTGGTGACGTTGCGATTATTGAAAAGATCCTCAAGGGCAGAAAAATCCTCGATGGGAAGGGGATCTATAAGCCATACTGAATCACCATCGCTGATCTGAATCAAACCCAGCAAAGGATAAAAGGTGTCCGTGCGCATAAATTCCGTATCCACAGCAATCGCATCGGACTGGGAACAGGTGGCGGCACAGGCCTTAAGGGATTCTTCCGTATCGACGAGTTGTGGCTGAGGTAGGTTCATGAAAACTGCTTGCGACTACTGAAAGCATGGGCGAGGGTACCGCCGTCAACGTACTCCAGCTCGCCACCCAGGGGAACGCCATGGGCTATGCGGGTGACATTGACGCCGAGCTGGGAAGCGCGCTCGCCGATATAGTACGCAGTGGCCTCGCCTTCAACCGTAAGATTGGTGGCCAAGACCAGTTCGCGAATATCTTCATCGCAAAGTCGCTGCAATAACTGGTCGATGCCTATGGCGTCAGGCCCTATGCCATCGATAGGCGACAGATGCCCCAAAAGAACGAAATACAGCCCCTGATAACTGCCAGATTGCTCGATAGCAAAGAGATCCGCCGGTGTTTCGACCACACAGACCACGCTTTCATCGCGGCGGGGGTTGGCACAAATAATACAGAGCGTACCTTCCGTCAGGTTGCGACATTTTGCGCAGCGCTGAACCCTGTCGACGGCAACATCGATTGCTGCCGCCAGTCGGGAGGCGCCAGCGCGGTTTCTCTCCAGTAACTGCAAGGCCATGCGCTGTGCCGATTTTGGCCCCACACCGGGAAGGCAGCGCAGCGCCTCGATAAGTTCGTCGATTACAGCACCAAACACAGTGGTCAGTTACTCCTCAAGCAGACAAAGGCAACACGTGTATTAAAACGGCATTTTGAAGCCGGGGGGCATGTTCATGCCGGCGGTAATTTCTGCCATTTTTTCCTGGCTGTGTTTTTCCACTTTGCGAACAGCGTCGTTGACCGCCGCAGCCAGCAAGTCTTCAAGGAGTTCTTTTTCTTCACTCATCAACGATGGGTCGATGGTCACTTTGCGAACATCGTGACGGCCATTCATAATGACCTGTACCAGCCCGGCGCCGGATTCTCCGGTCACTTCCGCCTTGGCGGCCTCTTCCTGCATGCGCTGCATCTTTTCCTGCATCTGCTGCGCCTGCTTCATTAAATCCTGTATACCTTTCATAACGACCTTTTCAACACTGCCAATATTTTCAATCTATGGGTTTGACGGTGGATTCTACCAGTTCCGCCCCGAAAACCCGACACAATTCCTGAACATTGGCATCTGATTTCAAGCGCTCGATGGCTTTTTGCTGACGTTCAGCCTTAAGCCGCACACTGGTCATTCGCGGTGTTTCTGAGGCGACTTTATCAACGCGAACGCTCAGATTGATATCAACACCAAAGTAAGCAGACAGCGCCGCCGCCAGGCGCTCGCGATGGGAATCTTCGTAGAGAGCACTGTTTTCCCGGTCGAGCAGAAAAACCAGGTTAACGCCGTCAACCCTGTCCACCACCATGTTGATGGCCAGATTTTGCAACAGACCGCCCTGCCCCAGACCCTGGCACACCAGCATCCAGTTTTGCGCCGTCAGCGCCGATAAAGGAATTTTTTCGCCAGCAAGCACAGGCTCGATAACGACCAAATCTTTGGCTGATGGCTGCAAAGACAGCGATTGTGGCGACCCGACTTCAGGCAATTTTGAAACATCAGGGCTCTCGGTTCCGGACTTTACAGCGGCGTCCGGAAGTGTCGAGTTGAAGTAATGTGCGGCTTCCAGGTCGCGCTCAGAACTGAAGTCATCGCCATCGTCGAGAGGATAGTTGTCCAGCCAGGGGGGTGGCGAGAGCTCACTACAGGGCTCTTTGGCGTTTTCATCGCTATGACTCTGTCGCCCTGCAGTCTCCATTTCCGGTTTGGCGGTTGATAGCGTCAGCTCCGGCTCCAACAATGGAGGGCTAATCTCCGCTGAAACAGGCGCTGGCGACCCTGGCTTGCTATCCTCACTCTGCTTCGACAGCGGGGAAGGGCTATCGGGCAAGGCCGGTTCGTTTGCGGGCTGCTTGGCTGTAGGCTGAACACTGGACGCTTTCGAAGCGGCCGTTGGCGACAGGGATTCACGGATACTGGCAACGGCGAGGGCTCTGTCGCCAGAAGTTTCAGGTTGGGACTTTTTTACAGTGGGCGCAGCCTCACTTCCCTGCGATGCAGCCCTTGAAACAGCAGAATCCACCTGATCAGGCATCAACGGGTTAAAGGCCAACAGCCTTAACATCACCATTTCAAACCCAGAGCGCGGATCCGCAGCCAGTGGCAGGTCTTTTCTGCCCAGCAAGGTAATTTGATAAAATAGTTGCACATCCTCGCGGCTGAGCTGACTGGCCAATTCAACAATAACCCCGTGGTGCTCCTGCATCGAATCCAGAGCATCAGGCATCGCCTGGGCAATCGCCACCTGATGCCAAAACGAGAGCATCGCGGCAAGGGTGCTGCTGTAATCCGGGGCGTGATCGGCAAGACGATCCACTGCAGCCAGCACCCCTTGAACATCTGCATTGGCAATCGCCTGACAAATATTGACGACAACAGATCGGTCAATAGTGCCGAGCATGGCATTGACTTCGGCAACCGTGAGGGCGCCACCACCGTGGGCAATCGCCTGATCGGTCAGGCTGAGGGCATCCCGCATACTGCCATCCGCAGCCCGCCCCAATTCCCAGAGCGCGGTCTCTTCGAAGGGAATTTTTTCCTCGCCAAGGACAAATTTGAGATGACCGACAATACGTTCGGGGTTGAGATTTTTAAGATTGAATTGAAGGCAGCGGGACAGCACGGTTACCGGCAATTTTTGCGGATCCGTGGTCGCCAACAGAAACTTGACGTGGGGAGGCGGCTCCTCAAGGGTTTTCAATAAAGCGTTGAAACTGTGGGTAGAGAGCATGTGCACCTCATCGATCAGGTACACCTTGTAACGGCCTCTTGTGGGCGCGTATTGAACATTATCGAGCAGCTCCCGCGTATCCTCGACTTTGGTTCGGGACGCAGCATCCACCTCGATAAGATCGACAAATCGACCCTCGGCGATTTCCCGGCAGGAAGCACATTGGCCACAGGGTACGGAACTGATTCCGGCTTCGCAGTTAAGGCATTTGGCAAGAATACGGGCGATGGTGGTTTTGCCCACCCCCCGAGTGCCCGTAAATAGATAGGCGTGGTGCAGCCGATCATTATCCAGACCATTGATCAGCGCCCGCAGCACGTGCTCCTGCCCTACCATTTCGGCAAAAGACCGCGGCCGCCATTTCCGTGCGAGAACCTGATAACTCATTATTTACCTGTTTGCCTAGCTTGAATCCGCATTATACGGCTCTGAAGCTGGATGAGATAGTTATAAGAAACAAGGTTAAAGAGGCAAGCGCCAAGAACATGTCAGAGGAAAGAAAGACCAGGCTCCTCAGAAATGGAGATGGCTCCTACCAGCCACACCCCGGCACATAATCGCACTGCTACCGTTGCTCCCTTCCGGGCCTGGCGGGGTTTACAGCTGACCATTGCGGGGGAACCAATAGGAGCCACCATTGCAAGGGGCGCAATTATGGTGATTTTACCCTCAGGATGCAACAGCCGCAGAGCGCAATAAAGGTGGCGTCTGAATCTTGGCGGCACAGAGATTCGATATTCAAATTAAGAAGACTCTGATTAATTTCATTTTCGTCACTGTCGCGCAGGCGTGAGCCCATAAAAATCAACGAAGTATAGATTCCCGCCTGCGCGCACTAGTGTCCGAAATAAATTGAGGCTGCTTTCCTTAAGCCTTAAAAAGTAAGGAGGTTGAGTGGTTCTGGGCACATCGAGACTTAAACGAAAGCTGTCGTTCCTTTGCAGGAATGACGGCGTGAAATATCCCGAACAGTAGTGCGTCTGCGCGGGAATAAGATTCATCAGGGCTTCCTTAATGAATAATCTGACTTATAGGGCAAGCGTATTTTCGTAACGGCAAATACCGTCCTTGAAATAGCAGCGGTTGCGTGCGCCGCGCGAATCCGGGTTGCCAGAAACATAGCCGGCATCGCCCTGATAGAGAAAGATAGACCCTCCTTCGACCTTTGCCCCCAAACGGGGCAGATAGGTAAAAATACCCCGCTCCCGATAAAACGACAGCGTCTGCCTACAGCTGGCTTGCTGTGAAAGCTCGTGCAGGGTCACCGCCGTTGGCGGAAACATCGGCATGCCGTTGGCCAAATGCTTTTTTAAAGCGTCTGCAGGGCGAATCCAGTGATAGTCAACAATTTCGTAATCATCAACACTCACCACCTGATCGCCACCAGCGGCCGCGATAAAGAACCAGGTTGCAAAACGCACAGGCACGTACTCCGGCGGCGTCCAGTGGGCGAAGGGCAGCAGCTCAGCAGGCTGCAGGGCAATACCTGCCTCTTCCATGCACTCGCGAGCCGCCGCTGCCTGGGCGGCGGCCAGCTCATGCTCGGCATTTTCATCGTCTACCGTATCTATAGCACCACCGGGGAACACCCACTGCCTACCAAAGGTGCCGTGGTCACTGCGTTTTACCAGCAGAGCCTCAACACCCTGATCGCCATCGCGAATTAAAACCACCGTGGCTGCTTTTCTTATTTTTGTCATTGACTTCCTTTTTTGATCAAAGAGTTAAAAACGACAGGACTCTTTTGATTATCCCCACTGCAGCGGTGATCGTCCACCTTATTTGAAGCCATAACGGGTTCGCCAATTACGGAGCCAGAGCCGCATAACGACCGCCGCAGAAAATCAGTGGCGGCAAGTTATGAGATTCAAAATCAACAACCTCACCGACAATAATGACGTGATCCCCCCCTTCGTGCCGAGCTGCCGTCCGGCAAACAAAACGGGCGGCGCAGCCATCGAGCAGGGCAACGCCGCCGCTGCCTCGAACGATGTTCAAGCCACTGAACTTGTCGCCCTCACCAAAGGCAAAGCGATCAGAGATATCCCTTTGGCTTTGGGCGAGAACATGAACTGCAAAATAGTCGGCATTTTCAAAGGTGGCAAAACTGTCTGAGTCCTTGCCCTGACTCCAGAGTATCAGTGGTGGATCCAGGGAAACGGAGTTAAAACTGCTGGCTGTAATTCCGGCATCAGCGCCGTCTGCAGCCCTGGTGGTAATTACGGTAACCCCAGTGGCAAAAGCCCCCAGCGCCTGGCGAAATGCCTTTGGATCGATTTTGTGCGTATTGTTCATTACAACCTCTCTCGCTTGATCTGCACCGCCGTGGTTGTCTCACCCGGTGGCAGCCATAAAATAGGCAACCCTTTTGCCAAATGTCTGTAAATACCCGCTGGGCGGCACTCGTACTGCCATCCTGAATTTCAGATAGTGCGCATGTAACCACGGCAGCTGCCAGCACTTTACCGCCAATTATCGTCTAGCAAGCCTTCTCTGAAACTACGGTTTTATTATGGTTCATTTGTACCTTGGCCTCAAAAGAATCTTCAGAGATGAAAGGAATCAAACCCGCCACAGGTCGCCCGACAGATTCAAAGATGACAATAACGGAACCTGAACCCGGCTTGCTGACAGCGCCTGAACGCTGATTGCAAAGCGCTTTTTTAACTCCGCCAGTGCTTTTTATAGCTGCCATTTTGTCACCCTGTAAAAGCCGCCCGCAACCAAGCGAAATGTTTTGGTCGCGCAAATGGTTTGTGCAAATTTTCGCCATTAAAGGTAGAATTGCCGCCTCAATTCACGGCCTCGCCCTGCAAGCGGGAGTTAAGAGAATCCTCTATGAACCAGCCCTTCAAACCCGAGCTGCTGTCCCCTGCTGGCACAGCAAAAAACATGCGCTACGCCTTTGCCTACGGTGCCGATGCTGTCTATGCCGGACAGCCCCGCTATAGCCTGAGGGTGCGCAACAACGAATTCAATCACCTCGATATTATGGCCAATGCCATTGACGAGGCTCACGCGCTGGGCAAGCAGTTTTACATTGCCAGCAATATTTCCCCCCACAATAACAAGGTTCGCACTTACCTCCGCGACATGGAAGCTGTCATCGACATGAAGCCTGACGCTCTGATTATGGCGGATCCCGGCCTTATTATGCTGGTGCGGGAAAAATGGCCGGAGATGCCCATTCATCTGTCCGTGCAGGCCAACGCCGTCAACTACGCGTCAGTGAAATTCTGGGGCAACCAAGGTGTCAGCCGGGTTATCCTCTCCAGGGAACTGTCTGTGGAGGAAATGGGTGAAATTCGCGAAGAGTGCCCGAATATGGAGCTGGAGGTATTTGTCCACGGCGCCCTCTGTATCGCCTACTCCGGCCGCTGCCTATTGTCGGGCTATATGAATCACCGCGACCCCAACCAGGGCGCCTGCACCAATGCCTGTCGCTGGAAATACGACGCCCACCTGGCAAAGGACACGGAAACCGGCGACATTGTCCCGGTTAACCCCGCCGTGGCCGAGGCTCAGATCTGGACGCCGGATACCTTTTCGCCAGAACTTGCCGCCAAAGTACAGGGCAATATGGAAGGCAGCCACCGGGACGACACGCCGGTTTTTCTGCTTGAGGAACAAAACCGCCCCGGAGAATTGATGCCCGCCTTCGAAGACGAGCACGGCACCTACATCATGAATTCCAAGGATCTGCGCGCCGTTCAGCATGTGCCCAGGCTCATTGAAATGGGTATTCACTCCCTCAAAATCGAAGGCCGCACCAAATCCCATTATTACGTCGCCCGCACCGCCCAGGTTTACCGCCGCGCCATCGACGATGCGGTTGCCGGTCAGCAGTTTGATATGGGTCTCATGGCGCAGCTGGATCACCTCGCCAACCGCGGCTATACAGAGGGTTTCTACCGCCGCCACGTCCCCCAGGAATACCAAAACTATGAGCAGGGCGTTTCCAGCAATACCAACCAACAATTTGTCGGCGAAATCAAGGAACTGGACAACGATCGCGGCTGGGCGCTGGTGGAAGTGAAAAATCGCTTTGAAACCGGTGACACCATGGAGTTGATCACGCCACAGGGCAATACCAGATTCGCCGTCGAGGCCATTGAAAACAAGGATGGCATTTCTGTCGCCGCCGCTCCGGGTTCCGGCCACTTTGTCCGTATTCCACTGCCCGAATTCCAGGGACTCAGTGACGACCCGAGCTTTGCCATGTTAATGCGGCATATCGCCTGACAGTAGTTGCGAACTCGGCACTGCCCCTTGCACTGCCGTTTAAGGTTGCGCACACTCTCCACCAGTGACCCATCGACGAGAGAGCCATGCCCAGACTGATCCTGCTATTGATGATTGGCCTTGCCTTTTGGTATGGCTGGCAATACCTCAAGGCCAAGCCTCCCGGTGAACGCAGGCGCTTGCTGTGGGTTTACGGCACCTCGGCTCTGCTTATTGCCAGTGTCCTGCTGGTGGCGACAGGGAGAATGCACTGGCTTGGCATAGCCATTGCCGCCCTGATTCCTCTTTTCAAGACAATAGCCCTGTGGCTGCCCCGGCTAATCCCGCTGGCGCGCATTCTGGGAAAGAATGTTGGCCCCTCAACATTTACCACTCGCGGGTTAACAATCACTTTTAATCTCGGCACAGGCGAGACTTCAGGGGAGATTTTTACAGGCCCCCATGCGGGGCAGCCCCTAGGCGGGTTGACCGAGGCTCAACTCAAGGAACAGCTGGCGTTTTTCCAGCTCAACGACAGGCAATCCAGCCTGTTGCTCCAGGCGTATATGTTGCGCAAGGGTTTTGGCGGCTTTACTGATGGCGACAAACGCGAAGGGAAAAGCGATTCACAGGCCATGTCCCAGGGAATGACGGAAGAAGAGGCGCTGCAAATTTTGGGGCTTGAACCCGGCGCCTCCAGAGACGCCATCAACAAGTCCCATAAACGGCTGATCCAGAAGCTCCACCCCGACAGGGGCGGCAATGAATACCTGGCCGCAAAAGTGAATGCCGCCAGGGATCGATTAATTTGATGCCAGGCGCAAGGTATCGCCGGGCTTGATGATCTGTCCGCGCTTCAACCCGTTCCAGGCCAGCAAATCCTGTTGAGAGACGTTGAAACGGCGGGCAATGGCCCACAGTGAATCCCCGGCCTGAATAACATACTTATCCGCACTGTCTCCAGAGCTCAAGCCGCCAATTCTCAGGGTTTGACCCGGCTTGATAGGACTTTTGCCGTCAATCTGGTTCCAGGCCGCGAGTTCATGCTGGGACACATTAAAGCGCCGGGCGATACCCCAGAGGGAATCGCCGGGTTTAATGACATAGAGTTTGCCCTCCGCGGGGCGTCGAGAAGCTGTGGCTGGCTGAGCACTGGGCGATGCCACGGTGGCGACAGCCACAGTAGTGCCGACGTCCTGCTGCACTGCACCCGGCAGTTTAAGGGACTGCCCGGCACGGATACGATGGGAATTTTGCAAACCATTGAGCGCCATCAGCTTGGCGACAGAGGTGTTGTAGCGAGCGGCGATAACCGACAAGGATTCACCCGGCCTGATGGTATGAAGCACATCGGGTTTCTGGTAACCGAAACGCAAACTGGCGGGAATGGCAGCGATCACATCCTGCAACGGATTGCTCAGGCGCCCCCGTGGAATGCGCACCTCGTAGCCCCTGGGAATATATTTTTCGCCACTCCAGATCGTATCCAGCAAGGCCGGATTGTGGGCGCGCAATTCGGCGAGGCTGACGCCGGCGGAATCTGCAAGGGCGGCAACCGGAATATATTCCCGCACCGAAACCCTGTCATAATCCGTGGGCGCATCCAGTTTCACAGCACCAAAATAGCGCTCAGCATTGCGATCCACATCCAGCGCGGCGAGGAAAGAGGCGTAGAAATTCCGCGAGGCAAAACCGAAAGCCGGGCCTTTGTATTTTTCTGCAATCAAACCAATATCCTTGGTTCCCATGGCCTTGGCAGCGCGCATGATGCCGCCAGCACCATGATTGTAAGCTGTCAGCGCCAATGGCCAGGTGCCGGTAACCCTGTGATTGTATTTCAGTAATTTGGCCGCCCCCTCAGTGGCGATAAATGGATCCATGCGTTCATCCATCAATTCGTCAACCCGCATGTACTGCCTGGCGGTGGCAGGCATAAACTGCCACATGCCAGCGGCAGCCACTTTGGAATAGGCACTGGGATTAAAGGAAGATTCCACATGGGGAAGAATTTCAAGCTCTTCCGGCAGATTGTGCATTGCCAGCACTCGGCGAATGTGGGGACGCCACTGCCCGGAACGAATCAGACCAGCCTTGAAACGATCAGACTGTCCGAGCTGAAAACGCAGCTGATCAGCCGCCTGCAGAAATGTCTGGTTGCCAGTACCCTTTGGCCAAGCGGCTAAAACCCGCTGCTCAGTTTCATTGAGGCCACTGCGTTTACCCTTGCCAAGCTGAGCCAGCGCCGTTTTAATCCTCGCCTGCTCCCTGGCAACAATGCGATCCCTTTGCCCGCGGTCGGCATGTTCCGGGAGGTTGAGAGTTTCATAGATAACCGATAAATTAACGGCATCGTGTATATAGCCCTGATTTGTACTGACCTCCGTGTAGACTTTTGTCCAGAACTTTACTGCAGGCTCAAGCTTGGCAGGGCGAGGGAAATTATTGCCGTATGCATTAAAGCTGAAGGCGATGAAAAAAAGTACAAGTAGTGGACGCAACATAGAATAACAGGGCTTTTTTTAATTAAAGGAATTTATAACAGAATTCTCCCAGGCTGCAACTACCAGCCGTCGCATCAATTTGGCATTGATCGGCGGGATTGATGCCTGTTGGCGATAGCACAGACTCAAATTAGAGCCTAAGTCGCTAAAGATACAAGCCAGAGCGCGCGATTCTGGAAATAAAAATGGCGAAACAGAGACCCTCTGTTTCGCCATGATTAACCGCGATGCCTGCCCAGCCTTGGAGGCTGACCAGGCACTATCAACGGTGTACTGCTTAGTACGTATAACCCAGTGTAATACCGTAGGTTCTTGGGCGACCCGCAAAACGGGATGTGGAATCAGAAGAAGCGACGACATTGGTTACGTAGTACTCGTCAGCCAGGTTTTTACCCCAGGCCATCACTTTCCAGTGACCGTCAGCAGATTCATAACCAATACGAGCACCCCAGACAGCATAGCCATCAATCTCGTTAAAGAGTGGCGTAATAGAACCTGCACCCCGGGCAATAAGCTCGTCATTGTAAAACAGACGGCCGCCGCCAAAGGCAGCATCGGACTCTGACTGGCCCGTGACATTAATACCGGAGAACACTTCGCCACCATTGGACAACGGTATCCGGTAATCCAGATCCAACGCATAGGTCAGCTCAGGGGTGAACGGAATCGGGTCGCCGGCAAAGTTTTCGAGGCCGCCAACAAGCTCAAGAAGGCCGGTATCCGGGTTTGGCGCCGCCTGACTGGTGACACTGACGCCCTGGTAATTTTTAACTTCAGAATCCAGATAGGTAGCCGACGCTGTCAGGGTGAGAGAATCGGTGAGCATGGCAGTGATATCCATCTCGACACCGTAAATCTCGGACTCGGGAACATTGGCGAGAATATCGAGGAAACCAAAGATAGGCTCGAGAAGTTTGGTTCTCAGCTGCTTGTCTTCGTACTCATAGTAAAACGCCGCAGCGTTGAGCTGAACCCGGTTTTCCGCCAGCGACGCCTTGAAACCGGCTTCATAGGCAAGAACAGACTCCTGGGTTACAGGCTGATACTGCAGGAAGGTGGATGCCGCCAGGCTGGGGAAACTGCCTGATTTATAGCCCTTGGAAACATTGGCGTAAACCAGGGTATCGTCATTGAGCTGATAATCGAGACCAAAACGCCAGGACACATTGTCCTCTTCCAGAGTATCGACATATTCCTGACCGGGAACGCCGTCAAAGTTGAGGGTGTAACAGTCGGGATAGCCTGCAATCGGAGTAAATGGCTGTCCCGTAGTGTTGAACAGGCTGCCCAGCAAGTTAAACAGCGAAGCCACATTGCGGCCTTCGCCATTGGTATCAATACTTACCTGGCCGTTCGATGGATCGAGAACGATGGAGCCGGGCGCATTCAGCGCAGCGTAGTTACAGCTGTTGACGTCAATGGTGGTCTCTGTGTAGCGGGCGCCGACTTTGGCGGTCAGGGCGTCGGTGATATGGAAATCCGAGTTGGCAAAGAACGCATAGGAATCAATTTCCTGCTCGTTGCGAATACCGCTGGCGTTGATAAACAGATTCGAAGCCGTGTAGTTGGTGTTGTCGACATAGCGCAACACCTGATCTTCCAGGGTGTCACTTTTTTCGTAGTTGGCGCCGACAATCCAGGAAGCCATATCCTGATCGCCGGTCAGGCGAATTTCAGTGATGGAGGTTTCAATATTGGCCTCGCTGTCGGAAAGATCAAAAGAAACCAGTGGTGAACCATCGCCATCAGTGGTTTGGCTTTGTTCAAAATCAGCATAGGTGGTCAACGCCGTCAGGGTAACGGAATCAGACAGCTCCCAATCGCCGCGAACAATAAACTGGGCAAACTCCCGGTCTGACGAGGGGTTTATGGATGTAGACCAGTCAGCTGCACGGGGATCTTCCGGACTGAACGGTTGATCGAGAAGAGGTTGAAAGGTAGAGGGTGGCGCGCCAGCTGCCGGATCAAAGGGAATCTGGGGGTTGCGGGCAACAAACTGTTGCGCCTGCGGATCAGACTTGTCATTCCAACCATTGATATTAACCAGATAGCTTGCGGTGTCGGTGGGCTCAAAAGTCAGAATCAGGCGAGCGGCCTGATACTCTTCCGCACCGTTTTCAGCATCTCTGCTAGTGCTTCTCTGCCAATCGTCAGAATTAACACCGGTAACCGCCAGACGCGCGCCAACTGTATCCGTAAGGGGACCGCTGACATAGCCGTTCATTTCAACTTTATTGAAGCGGCCGTAGCTGATATCTGCGCCGGCTTCCAGCTCATCACCAGGTTTGGCGGCAATAAAGTTGATAGCGCCACCCGTTGAGTTCTGACCGAAGAGAATTCCCTGGGGGCCTTTAAGGACTTCGACACGCTCCAGATCATAAGCGGCGTGGCTGGCGAGAACCGGAAAAGGCATGGGTGCTTCATCGAGGTACAAGCTGGTTGCCGGATAGGCGCCCAAAGACTGTTCGTTGAAGCCGATACCGCGCAGGGTAAATATCGGCGTGTTAGCGGTACTGGTGGAATAAACCAGGCCGGGAACAGCAGAGGAAATTTCCTCCAGTGACGTCAGCTTTTGTTCTGACAGCTTGGTTCCAGACACAGCGGCTATGGATAAGCCCACATCGTTAATGTTTTCTGATCTCTTTTGTGCTGTTACCACAATCTCTTCAAGCTGCGCCAAGGCAGAACCGGAAAAAACTGCGGCGGCGCCAAAAGAGACCAGCGCCGCTAACGGGTTCATTTTTTTCATAAACATAATGTAGTTCCGTGTTTGTCCATTTAGTTAAATGCTTGCTTTTATAAACATCTGATTTACTTCTCTCCTGTTACTCTTGACAGTTTTTTGTCTATCACCTCCACGGGTTATTGTTTGTATTTTACGAAAAGCTTGTTAATGCCAATTTACAAAAACGCATTTTCGGCAATGCCATTAAAGACAATGCCGGCTATCGATTATTGGCACTCAATAGCTGCACAGCATTAATGTCGAGACAGATTTCAACAAGATGGTTAAGCATGTTTTCAATGCGAGATGTTTTGCGAATATTCATGTAGCTGACACTCATTCCCCGCAACGTGGAAATCAGCAGGTCGAAGGTCAGGGTAATATTCTCTTCACTGGTACTCCAGTGGGGAAACATCGCCCTGAAAAATTGTGGCACCACCTTTTCAGCATCCTGATTAAGGCTAACCAGCACCTGGGCAAGTTCAAGATCGGTTCTTGAAGCCGTTATCAACTCGAGGTGAGCGTAGTAGCAAGGCAAGGTGTAATACTTCCACAGCGCCCTGACCACATTATTCATATCTTCGCGAATAGCCTCTATTGATGTGTCTGAGGGCTTTCGTTTAGAAATGGCCTCACTCATCAGTGACTGGTATTCGGAAATTCGTTTTCTGTACAAGTAGGCGATAGCCGAGTAGATAACATCTTTTCTCGATTTAAAGTGGTGTGTCATCGCACCTCGGGAAATTTTCGCCATCGCAGCAATACCAGGGGTTGTCGTGTTAGCGTATCCCTGGCTTATAAAACACATGATGGTGGCTTCGAGAATTGCTTCTCTGGTTAATTGGCTCTTTGTTTCCTGCCAGCTCTCAGCCCCGGGCTGATTACCGCCGCCACTAACAGCCTGGTTTGCACTCTGCCTGGTGCGTGAACTTGTAATCAAAATCCCTCCTTACGCAAATTTGAGTGGCGGGCAACAAAACCACAGGGTAGACCACACAAAAAAACATTCCTGTTTTTTTCTTGGCAAAAATCACGACCGCCAAAGTTTCCGTCAATATGTGGATATTGTCAACTCAAATACCCTCAAATACCCTATTCAAGGGTACCATCGAAAATATGAAAAGAACTTGTACCTCGCCAGCTGCCGGCTCTCCAATCGCCAAGGTCGCCACAGCTCGCAGCCCTTCAGCGCAGGCAGACTATTCTGACCACCAGCATCAACGCCTTAATCAAACTCGTCTACTACCCGTTTTACATATGGAACCCCAGTGAGTAAAATCCCCCGCTCGCCCACGTCCCCGTGGCACAGCTGGATAGCGCGGCCCCCTCCTAAGGGGCAGGTCAGAGGTTCAAATCCTCTCGGGGACGCCAAATTTGCTTTAAATTCAATTAGTTACAAATAGCTTCTGTTTGCACCTCAAATCCGTGGACAATTTGAGGACAACAGATGGCAACCTTCGTGAAACTTCGCTCAGGACGCTGGCAAGCCAAGGTCAGGAAAGCCGGGATCAGCTGCACCAAGACCTTCGTGTTCAAGAAGGACGCCCAACACTGGGCAAAATGTACAGAGATCGATATCTCCACTGGCAAACGTAAAGCCACCCACCAACCAACGTTTAACCTTCTATCCGACGTGCTCAAAAAGTATGCGGACGATATCCTTCCTTATAAGAAGGCACCCAAGTCCGGACACGACTGCATCAATGCACTGACTCCCGACTTGGGTAGGGTCAAACTACAGGCACTCACTTCCCAGAGAATCGCCCACTACCGGGACAATCGCCTGAAGACGGTATCCGGCGACACGGTAAGAAAAGAACTGCTCTTCCTCAAGCGGGTACTGACTACAGCCATGAATGAATGGGGGCTGGACCTCCCCCATGGCAACCCTGCCCTACCCGTCTCCCTGCCCAAGCCCAACAGAGCCAGAGACCGCAGACCCAGCAAAGAGGAACTTGAACTCCTACTGGATTCCGATTGCTGGGATTTCTGCCTTGTGGCCATAGAAACGGGCATGAGGCGGGGAGAGATCGCCAACATCCAGCGTTGCCATATCAAAACCTGCCCTTCTACCGGAGTCACCACCCTACTGATTCCAGACACCAAAACGGATGTCTCTCGAACCATCCCTCTGTCTCCCAAGGCGTATACCGGCATCGATAGCGTGATCAAGCGGGGATTCAAAGCCAACTCCATCACCCAGCTCTTCAACAAGGTCTGCTTCAACCTCGGGATTGAAGACCTCAGATTTCACGATCTGAGGCATGAAGCCACCAGCCGCTTTTTTGAAATGGGTCTGAATATCATGGAGGTCTCCGCCATCACCGGCCATATGGACTTGAAGATGCTGAGGCGATACACCCACCTGAAGGCGGAAGATTTGGCGCTGAAGCTGTGGCGACCCAGCCAAACCATGGGCCACCCTCACATATCGCCACCATCGGGATAGACAAATCCTTTAATTTCAACGAACTATAGAGGCAGCCCTTTGAGGTGCTTGTGGACACAAGACTCCACATCAAAGGGCTCGCCCCTTTCATCAAACCGCTTTTGAAGGGCATAGCTCATCACCTCCAGCGGTGCGTCTCGGTACCCATGACGAAGTGTCTCCATCAGATACCGCTGGATGAACGGCTTGGCACCCAAATACCGCCACTGTAGAACATGAACAAGTTCGTGAAAGTGAACACTGGGGTCGCTGGCAACACTGGGAGCCAAGTAATAGATATGCTTGAAGGTAATCCCAACGGCACCGCCACTCATCACCCGCTTCAGCACCGGGACATTGGGAAATGGGATCTCATCCACCACAACAAAGCGTGTCGCCTCCAAGAGGGACCGAGAAAAGTAACCGCTGAACAACCCTTCAAAGACGATGGAGGATTTGCTATCGGCAAAATAGCTCCGATTGGTTTTATCTATCCATTTTTCAATCAAACCAAAGACCAACGCACCCCCTACCCAACCTTGCCCTATAGTTCCGTTTCCATTTCCGTTCCGGGTCCGAAAACTATCAATCATTTCCCGGAATCACCGGAATCCGGAAGCGGAAACGCAAAAAATAGTAAACATCGTAAATTCAGTAATTTACAGGAACACCACCAATATTAACAAAGATCTCAATTGAAAATACCTGCATATTTACTATTTCTGCATAAAAATTTGACAAAACCAAAACTGACTGCTAGTTTTGCATAATGACAATATACGCAGAAAAACACCTCTTAAAGGACTGCACTCACATCAGTGCCTGCTACCCCTTTAGGGGCAAGATCGAAGAGAAACCCGGCTCCGGCATCCATGTGGTT